>DXWE01000018.1 GCA_019417045.1 Oscillospiraceae bacterium | reverse complement strand
GCCCGCTGAAGGTCACGCCGCCGGTGTGCGGCAGCTCGCCGAGAATGGCCTTGAACAGCGTGGATTTTCCGGCGCCGTTGCGCCCGATCACCGCGGTCAGTTCCCCGCAGTGCGCGTGCAGATTCACATCGTGCAGGATCTCGTGGCCTCCCCGCGCGACCGAAATATGTTCCACTTTCAGGCAGTGCAGTCCGCAGCCGGCCATGGCGTGTCCCCCTTTCCGAGTTCAGGCGAGCGCAAAAAGCGCCTGCGCCGTTTTTGTCATTGCTTGCAGCCACGCGTCCGGGCTGTCCGGCCCGCCCACCGCCGTGTCCACCCAGACGGTGGCGCTCCGGGCGGCGGCCTGCGTCAGGTTGTCATAGGTCAGCGACGGATACTGGGTATCGTAGAGGAACAATACGTCCCCCGCGCGGGAGACGGCGTCGTACGCAGCGCTCAGATCGTTTGCGCTCACTCCGTCCTCTTCCCCCACCGACAGCGCCGCCACCACCTCCCAGTTCAGGTCCTCGGCGAGGTAGGAGAGGGAGTCGTGAAAGGTGACGACATGCCGGTAGGGGATACCTGCCGCCGCCTCCTGCAGCTGTGTCCACACCTGCCGAATCTGTGCGATATAGGCGTCCGCGTTGCGCGCGTAGGCGTCCGCATGGGATGGGTCGGCCGCGCACAACCCGTCCCGGAGATTTTCCACCTGCTGTATGTAGCGGGTCGGGCTCATCCAGATGTGCTCATTGATCCCATGTTCGTCCACGTCCCCGTGCGCCGGCTCGGCCTCCTCGCCGTGCTGGTGCAGGTGCCCGCTTTCAAGCAGCGGCACTCCCTCGCTCGTGTCGACCACCGGCAGTTCCGGATGGGCGGCGAGCACCGGATCGAGAAACGGCTCGGCTCCGGCGCCGTTCATCACCAGCACGTCCGCGCCCTCGATCGTCATCAGGTTGTCCGGGGAGAGCTGGTAATCATGCAGGCAGCCGGTCTGTGCCCCCACGAGATTTTGTACCTCCACGCCGTCCACCCCGCCGGCCACATTGAGCGCGGCAATATAGACGGGGTAGAAGGTGGCGACCACCCGCAGCCGCTGAGACTGTGGGCGTACCGTGCCGGTGAAGGCGGTGATCCCCGCGGACAGGATCACGATCAGCGCCATCAGCAGCGCGACCTGGGCATAGATTTTTCTCATCGCTCACCGGTCCTTTCCGGGGTGCCCGTATCCCGCACCAGCCGGCCGTCCTGGATATAGACGCATCGGTTGGCCGAGGCCGCGATTTCCCCGTCGTGGGTGATGATGACGATGGTGCGGCCCTCATCATGCAGCTCCCGCAAAATGTCCATCACGTCTGCACCCGACTGGGTATCGAGGTTGCCGGTGGGTTCGTCCGCGAGGATGATCGGCGGCTTTGCTGCGATTGCCCTCGCGATCGCCACCCGCTGCTGCTGCCCGCCCGACATCTCGGAGGGCCTGTGGTGCAGCCGGCTGCGAAGGCCCACCCGGGAGAGGCTCTCCACCGCAAGCTTCCGGCGCTCGTCCCGCCCGATCCCGCGATAGATCAGCGGCAGCTCCACATTCTCCACCGCGTCGAGTCCCGGGATGAGGTTGAATCCCTGAAAGACAAACCCGATCTTCCGGTTGCGGATCTCAGAGAGCTTGTCATCGGTCATTTGGGAGACATCCTGCCCCTCCAGATAATAGGCGCCGAGGGTGGGAACATCCAGACAGCCGAGCATGTTCATCAGAGTGGATTTACCCGATCCGGAATGTCCCGTGATCGCGACAAGCTCCCCCTCCTCCACCGAAAGCGATACGCCGTCCAGCGCGCGTACCTCGTTTTCGCCGGGGTTATAAATTTTGTACAGATCCACGATCCGGATTTGTTCTGCCATGAGCGGGCCTCCGTTTTTGTGGGAATAGTTTATTATACCTCTTTTTGCCTTTTTTGTGTAGAGGAAGAGACGGAAAAATATTTTTCCAGCCGATCCCGGCAAAGATGGTTTACAAATCCACAAATTCCTTGTATAATACTAAGCTGTGTATGACTACTCTGTGTGCAATCAAGGAGGACAAGTCTTATGTCGAAACTGAAACGCGCGGTGTGCGCCGTGCTGTGTGTCCTGTTGCTGACAGCGGCTGCTGCCGGCTGTTCCACCCCGGAATACGCGATGACCATCAATGGGGAAAATGTCACTACAGGCGAATACCTGGCCAATCTGTACAACGCGTTCGTCCAATTGTATTATAACCAGGGACTCTATTATTACGAGCAGTACGGATCGGATGTCTGGGGGCAGTCCTATCCCTATGGGGAGGGGGATGCCACCCAGAATCTTCCGCTGTCCGACTACATGAAGCAGATGGCCCAGGATTCCCTGGTGCGGCAGCGGGCGATTGCCAGCCTGATGGAGAAATATGGAGTCTCCCTGTCGGCGGAGGATCAGGAGGACCTGGAGAGCCAGATGGAGGGTATCTCGAACAGCAATATCCTGGCACTGGGGTTCAACAAGGACAATTATCGTAAAATGATCACCGGGACATTCAACGAACAGGGACTCTTTTACGGGTTGTATGATGAGGGCGGCCAGCGGGCAATTTCGGCGGAGGATCTGCGCGCCTATTTTGACGCGAATTACCTGACATATAAGAGCATTGAAATCTCCCTGGTGGACAGTGACGGCGAGGCGCTGCCCGAGGAGGAGATTGCCGAGATCACCGAGCAGCTGGAAGGGTATCTCGCGATCTACAACGAGACCGGCGATTTCGACAAGGCGATCGAGCAGTACACGGAGGACAACAGCACATCGAGTTCGACCACGACGACCGGGTCGGACACGACAACGACCGGGTCGGATACCACTGCGGCGACGGGCGACACCACGACCGCCGCGACGGCGGATGAGAGCACGACCACGGACGGAGAGACGACCACCACCGCGAGCCCGGATGGCGAGACCACCACCGCGGGCGGCGATGAGACCACGACCACCACCGGATCGGGCGACGACGAGGAAGAGGAAGAGGAGACAGACGCCAACCTCAAGACGCTGGTGGCCGAGAAGGCGAGCGATCAGGAGCTTGTGAAGGCGGTCCAGAGCGTGGAGGAGGGCACGGCCAAGATTGTTCGGTACAACAAAAACGGGACCACAAACACCGCTGCGCTGATCCTCCGGCTCGATCCGGAAGGAGAGGGCCGCGAGGACTACTTCGAGGAGAGCCACGACGGGATCATCTATAACATGAAGTGGGACGAATTTGACGCAGAGGTCAAGGAGGTCATCGCAACTTATACGGTGGAAGTGAACCAGAAGACTATCAAGATGTGCGATCCGAAGAACTTCCTGGACGCGTAAACACAAGAGAAAAAGCCGCTGTATGTACAGCGCCTTTTTTGGAATCTGGAGAGGAGATTGGTATGCTGCAGGTAAACGGACTGACCAAACGGTACAAACAGGTGCTCGCCAACGACAACGTGACCTTTGAGGTACTGCCGGGAGAGATTACCGTGCTGGCCGGCCCCAACGGCGCGGGAAAATCCACCGCTATCAAGTGCATCGCGGGGCTGCTGCGCTACCAGGGCTCCATCACGATCGGCGGGTTTCCCGCCAAATCCGTGCAGGCCAAGCGGCTGTTCGGCTATGTACCCGAGCTGCCGGTGCTGTTCGAGACGCTCACCGTCGGGGAGCATCTCGAATTTGTGGCGCGGGCGTACCAGGTGGAGGGCTGGGAAAAGCGGGCCGCCGAGCTGCTCGATCGGTTTGAGATGGCCGACAAGCAGAAAAAGCTCGGCAAGGAGCTCTCCAAGGGGATGCAGCAAAAGCTGAGTATCTGCTGCGCGCTGCTCCCTTCGCCGCAGGTGGTGCTGTTTGACGAGCCGCTTGTCGGGCTGGATCCCCACGCGATCAAGGAGCTCAAGACCGTGTTCCGGGAGATGCGGGAGGGCGGCGCGTCGGTGCTGATCAGTACCCACATGCTCGACAGCGTTAACGAGTTCTGGGACAAGGTGCTTATCATGATGAACGGGCGGATCGCGGCGGTGCGCACCCGTGCGGACATCGCCCAGAGCGGCGAGGATCTCGAGGATCTGTTCTTCTCCATCACCGAGTCGCGGCCGGACGGCAGCGCGCAGGCGGGAACAGGCAGCGCTCATCGGGAGGACGGCGAGATATGAGAGCCATCCTGTTTTTGATCCGGAAATCCGTGAAAAATACGCTGCTTGAGCTGCTGCACCACCCGTCCAAGCTGATCGCGTATCTGTTCGTCATCGCACTGGTGCTGTTCGGCGCGCTGTCCAACGCGAATGCGTTCGAGGACGAGGGCGGCGCGGTGGCCGACATCCGCTGGCTGCAGGGGATCTTTCTCGCGTTGCTCATGCTCGTCACCCTGCCGACGCTCTTCACCGGTACCAAGACGGGTGCCAGCCTGTTCACCCTCTCGGATGTCAACATGCTGTTCTGCTCCCCGCTCTCCAATAAAAAGATCCTGATCTACGGGCTGATGAAGAAGATGGGCACCACGCTGCTGGCGCTGGTGTTCCTGGTGGTGTACGGCGGCATGATTATGAGCGTGTTCGGCCTGACGATCGGGCAGACGGCCGGCATCTTCCTCGCGTTCGCGCTGATGATCTGTCTGGCGCAGCTGATGGCATTGATGGTGTACTGCGTGACGAACGGCAGCCCGGTGCGCACCCGGCTGGTGCGCACGCTGGTCGGCGCGCTCGGGATCCTGCCACTGCTGTATGTGGGATGGGTCCTGCTGCGGCAGGGGCTGTCGCTGGAATCGGCGCTCGGCGCACTGTCGTCGCCGGTACTCGACTGGGTGCCGCTGTTCGGCTGGATGCGGGCAGTCCCGTTTGCGCTGATGGCGGGTGACACGGTGCAGGCGCTCGTGTACATCGCCCTGCTGGCCGCCACGGCGGCGATCAGCGCGCTTGTCTTCTGGAAGCGCGACGTCGATTACTATGAGGATGTGCTGCAAAACGCGGAAACCGCCTATGAGGTCCGGCAGAGTATGAAAGAGGGCAACACGGCTGCCGCGTTCAAGGTGGGCAAGACCCCGAAGGTACGGGATACCGGCATCCGGCGGGGATGGGGTGCCAACAGCTTTTTCTTCAAGCACCTGCGGGAACAGCGGCGGCAGAGCCGGCTGTGGTTCTTTACCGGGACGACCTGGTTTGTGCTGGCGCTGTGCCTGTTCATGGCGCTCGTCTTCCGGTTCGCCGGCGGCGATTCGCCAGAGGATGCGGTCTCCCCGGAAGTGATGATGTTTGTGTGCGTCGGGATGGGGGTGTACATGCAGCTGTTTTTGACCTCTGCCGGGCAGTGGGGGCGGGAGCTCGACAAGCCCTACCTGTATCTGGTGCCCGCTCCCGCCTTTCAAAAGCTGCTGTGGGCGAGCGCCAGCTCGCTGCTCCAGTCGGTGATTGACGGGGTGGTGGTGTTCGCGATCATCGGCGCGATCGCCGGGGCGGACCCGCTGCTCATGGGGATGTGCATGCTGCTGTATGCGTCATTCGGATGGACCTTCACGGCGCTCAACCTCGTGTCACGGCGCCTGTTCGGCCGGCCCGCCAACCGGGGACTGCTGCTTGTCCTGTTCCTGTTGGTGGTGCTGGTGCTCGCGATCCCGGGCATTGTGGGGACGGTGGTGTTCGCGGTACTGGTTCCGGGTTTGCCGGCGGCGCTTGTCCCGCTGCCGCTGCTCCTCTGGAATGTGATCGAGACGGTCGGGACGTATGCGATCGGCCGCGGCATGCTGAACAATATGGAATTGGCATAAGGCAAGAGGCCGGGACGCTACAAAGCGTCCCGGCCTCTTGGCGATCACAGCAGCCGGTGGGCGATGGCAGGAGAATGCCGCGTGCGCGGCGCCGGCTCTGTTTACGATTTGTCGCCCGGTTTGGCCACCAGCGCACACAGCCAGCCGAGCACAATGGCGGCCGAGATCCCGCCGGCCGTCGCAATGACGCCGCCCGACAGCGCGCCGAGCCAGCCCTTTTCCGCCACTGCCTCCTTCACGCCGGTCGCGAGAGTGTAACCAAATCCGGTGAGCGGCACGGTTGCTCCGCTGCCGGCGAACTCCACAAGCGGCTCGTACAGTCCCACCGCTGTCAGCGCCACGCCGAGCACCACGAACAGCACCAGGATGCGCGCGGGTGTCATCTTGGTCAGATCGATCAGCAGCTGCCCCACGATACAGATCCCGCCGCCGACCAGAAAGGCCTTCAGCCGCATCATCCAATCCCATTCCACAAATATTCCCCCTTTGCCGGTAGCATACCCGTCCCCTTCCGGAATATGCATGTCTTGAGGGCCTCTGTTGCAAAGGCGTAGACAAAAGCGGCCAAATCCTGCCTTTTTCCGGCAGGCACTTGCAATTGGACAGCGGTGTGTGGTATACTCTTTCCTGTATGAGCCGGGGCTACAGGGTGCCGCCGGCTGCCGGCGGCTGCCATTTTGCCTGCCGGGTGGGTGTGGGGCAAAGGAGAGGACGACATGACGGAAAAGAAGCGCTTTGGCGACCGCAAGGACGCGCGCCTGGTGCGGGATCTCGACGGCATGCATGCGTACATGGCCTATTTGATGCCGCGGCGCACGCAGGCGGAGGTCTATATCAACGAGACGGTCGATGTGACCGAGCTGCTGCGGTTTCTCGCCCAGCGCAATGGGCCGGACGCGCCGTTTAAGACGACGATGTTCCACTGCATGCTGATGGCGGTGGCCCGGGTGGTGCGGATGCGCCCGCTGCTCAATCGGTATATCTCCGGCAAGCGGTTTTATACCCGCGACCGCCTGACGCTTGGGTTCACGATTAAAAAGCAGTTTGCTGACCGCGCCGAGGAGACGCTGATGATGCTCTCTCCGGAGGAGACGGATACGGTGGCGGATCTCGCCCGCCGGGTGGTGCAGGAGGTTCACTCCGCGCGTGCCGTGGAGAGCGCGCATGGGCCGGATAACCTGCTTGAAACGCTGAAAAAGCTGCCGCGGCCGATCATGCGGATGGTGATGGGAGGCGCGAATTTCCTCGATCGTCATGGCTGGCTGCCGTGGAGCGTGATGAAGATGGACACCAATTTCGCCACCGTCATGCTCTCCAATCTCGGGAGTATCGGGTGCGGCGCGGTGTACCACCATCTGAACGATTTCGGCACCAACGGCATTGTCGTCACCATCGGGGTGATCCACAAGGCCGTTCAGGTGGGACCGGACGGGCAGCCGGTGGTGCGGGATGTGATGGATCTGGGTGTCACGTTGGACGAACGCATTGCGGACGGGTTTTATTTTGCCCGGTCGCTGAAGTTGATTAAGCACATGTTTGCGCATCCGGAGCTGTTGGATGTGCCGCTTAAGGAGGATATCGATTTTGAATTCTGAAGCACCGTGGCTGAAATATTATGGCACCATGCCCCATACCCTGACCTATCCCGACTGCTCGATGGTCGATATGATAGAGCAGATCGCGAAAAAGTATCCCGACCAGTGCGCCTACAGCTTTATGGGAGAGCGGGTGGATTATCGCACAATGGCGGCGCAGATCCATCAATGTGCCAGGGCACTGGCCGCGTCGGGGATCCGGCGGGGGGATAAGGTGACCATCTGTATGCCGAACACCCCGCACGCGATCCTGCTGTTCTATGCACTCAACCGGATCGGTGCGATCCCGAATATGGTGCACCCGCTCTCGAGCGAAGGGGAGATTGTCTTCTTCGTCAACGAGAGTGAGAGCGTGGCGCTGCTGACGCTCGAGCAGTTCTATCCGAAGATCCGTGCCATCCGCGACCGGATCCATCTGGATCTGGTGATCGTCGCCAGCATCAAGGACTACCTGTCCCCGGTCAAACGGGTGGGGTATGCTCTGACGGTGGGACGCAAGATTGCTCCTGTTCCGGAGACGCCCGGCGTGGTGAGCTGGCAGACATTTCTCAAACGCGGAGAGGGATATACGAGCGAATACCTCTGCTCGCTGAAGGGAGCGGATCCCGCCGCCATCCTCTACAGCGGCGGGACAACCGGCACCACCAAGGGGATCCTGCTTTCCAACCTCAATTTCAACGCGCTCGCCCTGCAGACGCAGGCCGCGAGCGGCGGCATTGACCGGGGGGACGTCATGCTCGCGATCATGCCCATCTTCCACGGGTTTGGGCTCGGCGTGTGTATTCACACGGTGCTCGCCTATGGTTGCGAGTGTGTGCTGGTCCCCCAGTTCACGGTGGACAGTGTCTCCAAGCTGCTGAAAAAACACCGGCCGCAGTTCATCGCCGGTGTGCCCACCCTGTTTGAGGCGCTGCTGCGCAACAAGCATATGCAGGATATTGACCTGTCCTGTCTGAAGGGGGTGTTCTCCGGCGGGGACTCCCTGTCGGTAGAACTCAAGCGCAAGGTGGATGCCTTTTTGAAGCAGCACGGTGCGACCATCCAGGTGCGGGAGGGATACGGGACCACCGAATGTGTGACCGCGAGCTGCCTGACCCCGAAGGATTTTTATAAGGAGGGGAGCATTGGGATTCCTTTCCCCGACACGTTTTACAAGATCGTGACGCCCGCCACACAGGACGAGGTCCCGTATGGCGAGGTGGGGGAGATCTGCATCAGCGGCCCCACTGTGATGCAGGAGTATATCCATCAGCCACGGGAGACCGCGCAGACCCTTCAGCAGCATGACGACGGCCGGATCTGGCTACATACCGGCGATCTCGGCTCGATGGATGAGGACGGGTTTCTCTATTTTAAGCAGCGGCTCAAACGCATGATTGTGACGAGCGGGTACAATGTGTATCCCTCCCAGATCGAGAATATCATCGACGCGCACGACGCGGTGCTGCTCAGTACGGTCATCGGCGTGAAGGACGATTACAAGATGCAGAAGGTCAAGGCATTCGTGGTGCTCAAGCCCGGCGTGGAGCCGACCGAAGCGGTGCGGCAATCGATTTTCCTCCACTGCCGGAAGAATATTGCGAAATACGCCATGCCGTATGAGATCGAATTCCGCGACAGCCTGCCGAAAACGCTGGTGGGCAAGGTGGCGTATACCGTTCTGGAAAAAGAAGAGGCGGAGAAAGCGGGAGTGCAGAAGCAAACGGGGTAACATAGAGGAGAAGGGGGGATTCGGTGGTGGCTGAGACTGGAAAGCAGATACTGCTGATTGCCAATCCCTGCGCGGGCCGCAAACGGGCCAGCACCGAACTGGTGGATATCGTGTCCACGTTGCAGGCGGCCGGCCACCAGGTGGCGGTGCATGTGACGAGCGGCCGGGGCGACGCACGGGAGGTCGCGGCGCGGGAGGCGGAACGATATGAGATGGTGGTCGTCTGCGGCGGCGATGGAACGCTCAACGAGGTGATCAACGGCCTGATGCGAGTGGAACGCCGGCCGCCGATCGGGTATATCCCCACCGGGACGACCAACGATTTCGCTGCCAGCCTCGGTTTGCCCAAAAAGCCCAAGCAGGCGGTCGAGAATGTGCTGCATGGTACCCCCCATCCGCATGATGTGGGATGGTTTGGCGGCGCGTATTTTTCCTATATCGCCTCGCTTGGCGCTTTCACCCGCGTGTCCTATACCACTCCGCAAAAGCTCAAGAATACGTTTGGCCACATGGCCTATCTGCTTGAGGGCGTCAAGGATATCGGCGGGCTCAAGCCATTTCATCTGCGGGTGGAGAGCGGGGAGGAGAGCTGCGAAGGGGAGTTCCTGTTCGGGTCCGTCTCCAATTCCACCTCGGTGGCGGGGCTGTTTAAGCTGAGTCCGCGGGACGTGAAGCTGGACGACGGAAAATTTGAGGTGCTGCTGATCCGCAATCCTCACAACCCGGTGGAGCTGCAGCGGATCGTCACCGGGTTGGTTCACCAGAAATACGATGAACGCTATGTGACGTTTTTTCATGCAGAGCGGCTGCATGTGCTGACCGACCCGCCGCTATCCTGGACGCTGGACGGGGAGTGCGGCGGCGAACATCAGGATATTTGGATCGAAAATCGCAGACATGCGATCCAGATTATATCGGAAAAACACGGGACCGGCGCTTGAGCGCCGGCCCCATTTTTATACCAGTTGCAAGGAGGAAATTCCCGGTCATCGCACACACGGCCGCAAGGCCGATATCCCGGTCATCATGCGGCCAGCGGGCAAGCGGCAAAACCAAAAGGACCGAACAGATCCGCCCGTTTTCCATTCTTCCCTTTCCATATTCCATCCCTTTATTACCTTAATATATAATATAAGAGAAAACTGTCGAAACAGGCATCATCGGTTCACACCCGCCACCCCTTGCAGCGCACTGAGTTCCTGCCGCAGACTCTCGTTTTGTTCGTACAGCCATAAAATCCCGGAAAAACACACGCCGGCAATCAGAATCAGTGCCAGGGACACCAACAGTGTGACAATCAAGGCAATCAACAGCCGACGATTTTGCTTTTCCATCCGGTTTTCTCCTTTAAAAATACAAAATGATATAGATACATCGTAATATACATATAGTAATGGAAGGGGATACGTTCTGGGAAATTTTCCGTCAGGCGGCGGGACGCATGGCGGCGCGGAAATCCAGCGAGAAGTCGTAGATACTGCCGCCAAACGGACGCACGACCAGCCCGGTGATATCGGGAGCAATGCCAATTGTTCTCACCGGATCGGACAGCGGCACGCAGGGGACCTGGTCCCACAGGTATCGCTCCAGCTGCTCAACCTCTTCCCGCGTGACGGACTGGCTTTGCAGTGCAGCCAGTTGGGCGTCAAAATCCACGTCGTGAAAACGGGCCAGGTTGCCTTGAGTGGCCGTGCTGCCGAAAGCGGCGAGGGAGTCCCATGCAGAAGAACTGGTTCCGGTGGCGGAATACAGCGCCAGCTGATAATTCCCCACCTGCACCCGCGCGGCGAGGTCCGCTGCCGGGAGCGGCTGCAATTCCCAATAGATCGACAGATTCTTTTGCCACGATTGCAGGATCAGCTGGGCCAGCCGCACGCTGTCGCTGTCATCCGCGCACAGCAGGGTCAGCGTGAGTGGTTCGGTCTGCCCGGCCGCCGCCAGGCCGGATTGAAAGGCAGCCTGCGCTCCGCTGCCGAGTGGGGCAAAAGAGAGCGCATTCGTGTCCGTGCGATAGAGTTCTCCGTTCAGACGCGTATCCGGCGGCAAAAAGCCGGTGGCCACCCCCTGCCCGGTCTCCTCCAGCAACGCCCGAAGGGATTCCATTTCCAACGCCCCCCGTAACGCGCGGCGGACATCCGCCGTATCCAACGGGGTGACTTCGTTGTTGAACCACAGGCACTGCACCGTGTCCTGCAGCTCCACAATCTGAATTTTTTGCTTAGCCGCCGCGGACTGGTCGGCTGTCAGAGAATACACGTCGATCTCTCCGGAGAGGAGGGCCTCCACCGGATCGTCATAGGAGGCCACCAGAAAGCGTACCCGAGACGGAGCGATGGAGGCCGCGTCCCAGTAGGTCTCGTTTTTGTTCAGCAGCAGGGATTCGCCGTGTGTCCAGCCGGCGAGGACAAACGGGCCGTTGGACAGGAGATGAGCGGCTTCCAACCCGTAACGCCCCCCGGTCTGTTCAAAAAAGGCGCGGGGGCAGGGATAGAAGGGAGAGGTGGCCAGCGTCTCGGGGAACCGGGCGTCCGGTTGTGTCAGCGTGATTTCCAGTGTGTTGGCATCCACCGCCCGCACGCCCAACGCGGACAAATCCGCGCCCTGTTCCCGGATCGCCTGCGCCCCTGCAATGCCGTAAGCCGCAGAAGAGAGAGCAGAGCGGGTGTCGGGCAAAACCAGACGCGTGATGGCAAACACAAAATCGTCCGCACACACGGGATCTCCATTGCTCCACACCGCCTCCCGCAGGGTAAAGGTATACGTGCAGCCGTCGGGAGAGACCGTCCAGGTTGCCAGGGCCGGCTGCGCCGTCCCCTGCTCGTCCAGACGGGTCAGCCCCTCCATCAGAGCGGAGAGCACCGTGACCGACGCATCGTCCGCCGCCACCTGAGGGTCGAGCTGTACCGGTTCTGCCGACAGCGGCAGCCGAAACCCCTGTCCTGCCACCGCCCGACGGCCGCAGCCGCACAGGGACAGCAACAGACAAACGGCAAACAGCATCCCGGCCAGGCGGCGTCTCATACAAGTGCTCTCCTTTCTGTAGGGGGGTGTTCTCAGGCGCCGGTACTGCCAAATCCCCCGTTGCGCACGCCGGCGGCTTCGTCGTCCTCTGTGATGCCGAACGGCAGGAAGATCCCCTGCAAAAAGCCGGCACCTGCGTCCAAAACCAGCGTTTTTCCGTCGTGAGAGTCGTTGGTGATCTTTGCCAAAATATGCCCCTCATTATCCGAATAGAAGTAATCGCTGTCGATAATACCCACCGTATTATTCAGCTGTAACCGGAATTTGAATCCGAGCCCACTGCGGGGATAGAGCTGCAATACCCAGCCGTCCGCCATTTCAGCGCGGATGCCGGTGGGGATGAGCACGCTCTCCCCCGGGCGCAGGGACAGGGCAATCGGAGAAAAAAAGTCATAACCGGCCGACCCGGCCGTTGCACGGCAGGGCAACCGGACGGCGGCGTACGCCGCCCGTGCCGCCGCCTCGTCCCGCTGTGGGAACCGCTCCAAAAAATCGGCCAGAAACTGCTGCTCGCTCACTCGATGAAACCGCGCTATACGCTGCATATCGTGCCTCTCTCCCCTGCCCAATGTTTGACACACCTTGTCCAATGGTCTGTCATAGTATAGGAATACATACCATATACAGTGTATCATGCCCCTGTTTTCAAGTCAAGGCAGGGGGCCTTGGCGCGCCCAATAGGTTACACGATTGTAACTTTTGTTTAATTGCACAAAAATCTCCCCCTTTTTCCCCGTCATGCATGAAACCGGCAGGAATTCCCCATACTAGGCATACACCACTGGTCCAACTTTCCAAAAAGGCAGGGAAGACAGGCGTTTCCCGCAGAGGAAACCGGGAAAACGGCCTGTCCGCCCGGGACAGGACAGACGGCCAAAGACTTAGTCAGGTTGCACAAATTGATGGGGGAGTATGCGGTTGACAATGCGCAGGGGCGTGCGTATAATACTCCCCAGTCGGCAAAACCGGTCCGTTTTACGGGCCGACGAAGAAAGGATTTTTGTATGAGTATGGTTTCCCGTACAGCATCGGGCGTGTCTCAGATCCTGCACCATCGCCTGTTTGCTGCCTCTGTGTTGGCGCTGGCGAGCGTTGCCATGGTGACGTACGTCTCGATCAACATCCGCGCGGTGACGGTATACGACGGTGGTACCAGTCGCGTGGTGATGAGCCTGTCGGACGACCCCGCCACGATTTTGGAATCTGCCAACATCCGTTTGAGTGAAAATGACACGTATGTCTCCCATCTGTCGGAAGAGGACGGCGTGATCGCCATCAACCGCGCGTTCGACGTCCTGGTCCAGGCGGACGGGATCACCACCGTGGTCAGCCTGACCGGCGGCACGGTGGGCGAGGCGCTGGAGGCCGCCGGAATCGTCCTGGATGAAAACGACGCTGTCAGCGTCGCCTCCGAAAGCCTGGTCTATGACGGCATGAACATCGCGGTCGACCGGGTGGAGTATGAGGAGTACACCGTGACAGAGAGTATCCCCTATGAGACCACCCTGCGGTATACCAACACGTTGTCGATCGGCGAGCAGGTATCCTATCAGGCCGGTGTGCCGGGCGAACGCGTGCTGACCTATCGAAACCGGGTTGTCAACGGTGAGGTGGTTGAGACGCAGCTGGTCGGCGACGTGGTGACGACGGAGCCGGTAGAGGCGATCACTCTCACCGGCTGCACCTCCGGCACTCCCATGTCCCCCGCACCGTATGAGATCCTGCTGGATGAAGCGGGCCAGCCGGTCAACTTCCAGAAGGTCTATACCGGCAAGGCGACGGCCTACACGAATGACCGCGGCCTGCTCAGCGAGTACACCGCCAGCGGACGCCGTGCAGCTGTCGGGGTGGTGGCGGTGGATCCGGAGCTCATCCCCTACGGCACCGAGCTGTATATCGTCTCTCCGGACGGGTCGTATGTCTATGGCTATGCGATCGCGGGCGATACGGGCGGCGGCGTGCGCAGTGGCGCGCTGATTGCCGACCTGTTTATGGAGACGTATGAGGAGTGTGTCCAGTACGGCAAACGGACGATGAACGTGTACGTTCTCGGTTGAGAAAAAACCTATCCCCCGCTCTCTTTTGAGGACGGGGGATATTTTTGTCTGCCGGCAGACAGCCGCTTTGGAAAAGGGGGAATACGATTTCAAACAGATACCAGTTTGCCGGGGGTCTGTCTGGGAAGGAAGAAGTCCGCTTGAAAAAACCGGAAATCTCGGCTGCCGCAGGAACGGGGATCGCGCAGACAGGGAGGCCCCTAAAACACAAAAGCCGGTTGTCAAGTCCGGCAAAACGTGATAAACTATATACTTATGCAAACCAAAGGAAAGAGACTGCCGCCCGGAGGGGAGGATCTTGTATGCCGCAGACTGTCGCCGCGATCGCCACGCCGCTTGCTCCGGCGGGGCTGGGGGTGGTGCGCGTCTCTGGGGAGGAAGCGCTCGCCGTGGCCGACCGGGTGTTTCGGGCCAAAGGTCGGGGCAAACGGCTGGGCGACCTGCCGGGATATACCGCACTGTACGGGCATGTGGCGGACGCCGCCGGCGAGATCGACGACTGTGTGGCACTGGTGTTCCGCGCGCCGCACAGCTACACCGGCGAGGACGTGGTGGAGTTCTCCTGCCATGGGGGACGCTATCTGCTCACCCGTGTGCTGCAGGCGCTGCTCGAGGCGGGGGCTGTCCCCGCCGGGCCGGGGGAGTTCACCAAGCGCGCCTTTCTCCACGGGAAGATGGATCTCACGCAGGCGGACGCGGTGATGGATCTGATCGGTGCTCAGGGGGCACTCGCGGCCCGCGCGGCGCTGTCCGCGCGGGAGGGGGCGCTGCACCGGGCGCTTGAGCGGGTGAAGGAGTCCCTGCTCGGCGTGGCGGCACAGGCTGCGGCCTATGTGGATTATCCGGACGACGAGATCCCCGCGCTGCGGGGGGACACGCTGCGGGTGACGCTGGCGGAGGCGGCGGACGAACTGTCCCGGCTGCTGCGGACATTTGAGGCCGGGCGAGTGCTGCGCGAGGGGGTCGACACGGTGATTGTCGGCAGTCCCAATGTGGGGAAGTCCACCCTGATGAACCTGCTGGCCGGATGCGAGCGGAGCATTGTCACCGACACGGCGGGGACGACGCGGGATATTGTGGAGGAGACGGTTCGCCTCGGGAATGTGACGCTGCGGCTGTCCGACACGGCGGGGATCCGCCGGACGGAGGACCAGGTGGAGACGATCGGGGTGGAGCGTGCCCGGGCACGGCTGCGCACCGCCTCTCTGGTGCTCGCGGTGCTGGACGGGTCCCGTCCGCTGACAGAGGAGGACCGGGAGCTGCTGCGTGAGATATCCGGCCGGCCCGCCGTCTGCCTTGTCAACAAATCGGATTGCCCGCCGGCCTTTGACCCGCAGGTGGTGCGGGAATGGGCAAAAGAGGTGGTGGTTATCTCCGCCAAGACCGGCGAGGGGCTTTTGGCTCTGACGCAGGCGGTGGAGCGGCTGACCGGTGTTGCGGCGATCGACGGCAGCGAGGCGCTGCTTGGCACCGTCCGCCAGCGGGACGCGGTGTCCCGCTGCCTGCGCTGTGTGGAGGAGGCGTTACAGGCAGCGAGGAACGGCATGACGCCCGATGTGATTACCGTGAGCGTGGAGGACGCGGTGTCCGCACTGCTCGAGCTGACCGGCGAACGGGTGAACGAAGCGGTGGTAAACGAGGTGTTTGCCCGCTTCTGTGTGGGAAAATAACAGGGTTTAAGGGCCGGACAGGCGGAAAAAGAGCCGGAAGGGCCGGAGAGGAGAACCGCATGGACAAGGGGATACGCCGGATCCACGCCATGGATGAGCTGCGCGGGCTGCTGATCCTGCTGATGGTGTGCCACCACGCGCTGTACACGCTCGGTCACCTGTTTGATGTCGAGTGGGCGCGGACGGTGGAGCGGGTGGTGGTATACCCGATCCAATCGCTTGGAGCGGGACTGTTTATCCTGCTGTGCGGGATCTCGTGTCATCTGTCCCACAACAACTGGAAGCGCGGGGGCCTGCTCGCGCTGGTCGCGGTGGGGCTGTCGGCCGTGCTGTGGGTGGTGATGCCCGACCAGATGATCTGGTTTGGGATCCTGCACTGTCTGGCGGTGTGTATCCTGCTGTTCGCGCTGTGCCGGCCGCTGCTGAACCATGTGCCGCCCTGGCTGGGGCTGATCGTGTGCGCGGTCGGGTTGCTGAACACCTGGTGGCTGCCGCCCGGGGAAGGCGGCTTTTTCGGGATTCCGGGCCTGTATGGCGTGCATCTGCCCGCGTCGGTGGTGCAGACGCCCTGGCTCTACCCGCTGGGGCTCGGTGCGGGGGAGGGAGCCGATTATTTCCCGCTGCTGCCGTGGATTTTTGTGTTTCTGGCAGGTACCTTCCTCGGCGTGTGGGCGAGGCAGGGCAGGTTCCCGGAATTTCTCTATAAAAGCCGCGTGAGGTGGCTCTCCTGGTGCGGGCGGCATACGCTGATTATCTATATCCTGCATCAGCCGGTTATCTATGGCATCTGCTGGCTGCTGTTTCGGGTATGCGGCGTGACAACTTGATTACAATTTCTTTATAAAAAGTTTACAACTGACTCGTGGGATTTTATTACAATGAGAAATGGGTCTGTGCGACTTTAAACAGGAAGGAAGACAACGACCATGATTGAGGTGAAGGATCTGACCAAGCGATATGGGAGCCATGTGGCGGTCAACCATATCCACTTCTCCGTGGAAGACGGGGAGATTCTCGGATTTCTCGGCCCCAACGGCGCGGGAAAATCCACCACGATGAACATGCTCACCGGCTACTTATCTGCGAGTTCCGGCAGCATCTCCATCAACGGGCACGACATTCTGGAGGAGCCGAACGAGGCCAAGCTGAGTATCGGGTACCTGCCGGAACAGCCGCCGCTGTATCTGGATATGACAGTGCGGGAGTACTTGAACTTCATGTTTGAGTTGAAGAAGTGCAAGCTCTCCCGGGCGGAGCACCTGAAGGAAATCTGCCGCATTGTCAAGATCGAGGATGTGTTCAACCGGCTGATCAAGAACCTGTCGAAGGGATACCGGCAGCGTGTGGGGCTGGCGCAGGCGCTGATCGGCAACCCGCCGGTGCTGATCCTGGACGAGCCGACGGTGGGGCTCGACCCGAACCAGATCATCGAGATCCGCACGCTGATCAAGAGTCTCGGAAAACACCATACGGTGATCCTGTCCTCCCACATCCTGCCGGAGGTGGAGGCGGTATGCGACCGGCTGGTCATCATCAACGAAGGCCGGATCGTGGCGGACGACACCCCGTCTGCGCTGATCGCCCAGTACTCCTCCGACCGGCGGCTTCTCGTGCGTGTGGCGGGGCCTGCGGCGGAGGTGCAGGAGCTGATCTCCCGGGTCCCCGGGGTCGCCAAGGTGAGCGCGCTTGGGGAGAAGGAGAGCGGTGTGTTTGAGTTTGCAGTGGAGCCGAAGCCCGGCGCCGATATCCGACGGGAGCTGTTTTCACGGCTGTCGAATCGCGGCTGGCCGCTGATGGGGCTGCGGTCGATGGAGATGACGCTGGAAGAGGTGTTCCTCGCGCTGACGCGTGAGAGGATCCCGGAGCTGAAGAAAAGGGGGCGCGCGTCATGAGTGCTGTGTTCAAACGGGAGTTTAAGGCGTTTTTCGCCTCCCCGATCGGGTACATCGTGCTGGCGATGCTGTTCTGCTTCTCCGGCTACTATTTCTTCCTGTACAACCTGACCCTCGGCGAAAAGGACCTGAGCGGCGTGTTCGGCGGTGTGTTCACGATCGTGATGCTGCTGGTGCTGCCGGTGCTCACCATGCGGCTGTTCAGCGACGACAAGCGGCAGCGCACCGACCAGGCACTGCTCACCGCGCCGGTGAAACTCACGGGCATTGTGCTCGGCAAGTTCTTTGCTGCGCTGCTCGTGTTCGCCATCGGGCTGTGCATCACGCTTGTGTACGGGATCGTGATCGCGTTTGTGGTGACGCCCGACTGGCTGACCATCCTCGGCAATTTCCTGGGGCTGCTGCTGCTCGGCGGCATGGTGATCGCGGCGGGGATCTTTTTCTCCAGCCTCACCGAGAGCCAGTTTATCGCCGCCATCTGCACGTTTGCCTTTTCGTTTGTCCTCATCATGCTGGACAGCCTGTCCTCCGTCTTTTCTTCGAGCGAGGTCATCGTCACGGTCGTCAATTTCCTGTCGGTGACGCAGCGGTACAACGATTTCACGCTCGGGGCGATCAACTATGACAACATTCTCTTTTTCCTCAGCATGCAGGCGCTGTTCCTGTTTTTGACCGTGCGCGTGCTGGATCACAAGAGATGGAGCTGAAGAAAGGAGGCGGTTGAAAATGGATCAGGACAACAAGCGGACCCCGGAGGAAAAGCCGACCGAGATCGAGCTGGATCCGGCCACCCTGGGGGATGTGGAAATGGAGGAGCAGGAGCCGTCCGGGACGGCGGAGCTGCTCAAGGAGGTCATCGACGAGAGCGAAACCGGGCCGGACACGGCAGAAAAGCCGGACAAACCGAAAAAAGCGCCCAACCGCAAGCTGCGGTATGGCGCCACGGCCACGGTGCTGACGGCGGTCGTGGTGGTGGGTGTCATCCTGTTCAACGTCGTGGTGAGCGTGCTGGCGGATCGCTATCCGCTGCGGCTGGATCTGACCGCGGATAAGATCTTCACCCTGTCGGACGAGAGTGTGGCGGTGGCCGAGAGCGTGACGCAGGATGTGAACATCCTGGTGTTCTCGGAGGAGGATCTGTTTAAAAACCCGTCCTACTCCGCGCAGGAGCTCAACAACCTGCTGACGCAGTTCTACGAGGCGCTGCGGCAATACCACTCCAAGAGCGACGGGCACGTGAACTATTCCTTTGTGGATCTCACGCTCGACCCGGCCCAGGGGAGCAAATATGAAGACTATGATATTGCGCAAGGCAGTATCCTCTTTGAGTGCGGCGAGCGCGTCTCGGTCGTCACGCTGACGGATCTGTACAGCTACAGTTCGAATTACTATGGAGGGCTCGAATCCTTCGAGTCCAATGTGGAAAAGGTGATGGCCACCAACATCCTGAAGGTGACAGGGGTCAACAACATGGTGGTGACCATGCTCACCGGCCACAATGAGGACAGCACGACTCAGGAGAATATCACCAAGCTGCTGGAGCTCAACGGGTACACGGTGGAGACGCACGATATCACCAGCGTGGGCGATTTCCCCGAGGGGTCCACAGTGGCGGTGATTCCCGCGCCTACCTCCGACTATACGGCGGAGGAAGTGGCGCGGCTGCGCGAGTGGATGGACAATGGCGGCAGCCGCGGGCGCCATCTGCTGTTTGTGCCGGTATACAGCGTGACCTATACCAATCTCGGCGAATATATCAGCGATACCTACGGGATTGAAGTGACCACCAATATCGTAGGGGATAACACCCTGGAGCGACTGTTCGAGTTCTCGCCCTATGCCACCTATGCCGACGTCGAGAGCTCCGATTACACCTCCTCCTCGGACGCGTGGGTCAAGGCTCCCTACAGTTTGCAGCTGCTGCTGAACGACAACAACGGGGCCGAGACGGTGCCGGTTTACACCTTCCCGGAATCGGCCGGCGTGCTGGGGACGCAGATCAATGAGAATAACGAAGAGGAGGCCGCGCTGGTCCCTGCCGACGAATACCCCATTGTGGGAATGGCGTATTCCACCGTGGCCGGCTCGGGGGATGTGGAGGACAGCCGGGTGCTGGTGTGCGGCAGCGCCATGTACTTCCGGTATCTGTCCGACACGGCGACTTCCAACGAGGAGACCTTCCTGAACACCTTTAACGGCCTGACCGGATACACCGGCGGCGTGACGATTTCCAGCAAATCGCTCATCGCGGAAACGGCCGATTTCGGCAGCAGCGCGACCAAGTCGTTCTGGGGAATCGGCGTGTTCACCATCGGCCTGCCGGTCGTGCTGCTGGTGGTCGGGCTGGTGATTTTCCTGAAACGGAGGCATCTATGAGTAAACGCATTCGGACGCTGGTCATCGCGGGCGTCGCTGTGGTGGTGCTGGTGGGGGCTCTGCTCGTGCTGCTCGACCCGTTCGGCTGGTTTGGGACAGCGTCAAACGACGGGGAGGAATCCTCTACTACGGCCACGACGACCACCACGATCCCGCTGATTGAGAAGACGGAAGAGGATTCCGTCACCCCGGTGTCATCGGTGGAGATCACAACACCGGAGGAGCAGTTTGTCATCCGGCCGGACGCGGACGGGACGTTCGCGGTGGAGGGATATGCGGACCTGCCGGTATACACCACCCGGGTGGACACGCTGCTGTCGGCAGTGGCGGATATCTATGCCACGCGGAAGATCACGGACGCGCCGGCCAATGCGGCGGATTTCGGGCTGGAGGAGCCGCTGGCCGCGGTCACGGTGACGTATACTGACGGCTCTACCTATGCCTTTGAGATCGGCAACGAGGAGCCCAATCAGTCGGGGTACTATTTCCGTGAGGCGGGACAATCGGCGATCTACCTTGTCAGCACTACCTTTGCCGAGACGATGACCCGTCCGTCGCTCGAGTATATCGGGCTCACCCTGATTACCGAGCCGGCCGTCCAGGAGGATGACGAGACCGGGGAAGCACAACTGATGAAGATGGAGCTCTCGGGAAGTGTCCGGCCGCAGCCAATCCTGCTGCGCTATGCCGAGGCCGCGGACAGCAGTGAGTTTACGAGCATGTCTCAGTATGTCATCACCGCGCCATACCTGCGCGCGGCGGACAGCGGCATCCGGGAGTGGAGCACGGCGCTGAATACCCTGTCTGCGACCGGTGTGGCGGCGGCGCATCCGACCGCCGAACAGCTGCAGGAGTTTGGGCTGAGCGATCCCTATTCAGTGGCGGTCATGACGTTTGCCGTGTATGCGGAGACGGAAGATACTGTGACCACCTATAATGAACAGACATTGACGCTGCGCCTGGGGGGAAAAGACGAGGACGGTTCCTACTACGCGATGCTCGACGGGGTGGACGTGGTCTATCTGGTCAGCCCTTCGGCGGTGCCGTGGGCGGAGATGACCTATGACGATTTGGTATCCTCTTTGCTGTTTACCAAGAATATTCAACAGGTAAGTGCCATCTCGATGACGGCGGATGGCGTGACCACCCGGTTTGAACTGGCACATCATGAAGACGCCGAGTCGACAGACGAGTCGCTGACGGTCACGGCGAATGGCACGACCTATCCGACAGCGGATTTCCGCTCGCTGTACCAGGTGCTGATGCAGGTCGAGCGGTTTGCCGGCGCGGACGGTGCCACGGCCGCGGGGGACCCGTCCGTTGTGATACGGATCGACCCGACGGCAGACGGCGGATCGGCGATAGAGGCAAAATTCTATTCCCAGACGGCCAACCGCTATCTCTGCGTGAGAGAGGATGGGGACACCTATCTTGTCAGCGCGAGCGATGTGGAGAACGCGGTACAGCAGCTGCAAAATTATCTGTCCGGGCAGACGGTCGTGACCTGATGTCCACAAAAAAAGAGGCGTCCCGGCAATTGCCGGGACGCCTCTTGTCGGTTTCCGGATACCTGTTTGGCTGCCGGGGGCCGGTTGGCGTGGCTGGGCTTCTGGCTGCGGGTTATTCCTCCATCTGTTTGCCGAGGAAAGCCGCCGCCACCTGGGCGAGGGGGATATCAAGCTCGCCCAGGT
>DXWE01000179.1:466-3075 GCA_019417045.1 Oscillospiraceae bacterium | reverse complement strand
TGCATCGGCGCTTTCCGCCGGCGCGGCCGCCGCCCCGGAGTTCTCCGCTTTCGCCGCCTGCCCGGCGGCGAGCTCGGCGAGCACCTTTTCGGTGTCCACGCGGGCGAACAGCACCTCCGGCGCGCCCACTGTGTACGTCTCCACCGCCCCAAACGGGGAATCAAAGCTCACAGCCGCCCCGCTCACCCCGAGCTGCGCGAAGATCCGCGCAGAGGTATCCGGCAGGAACGGGTGCAGCAGGATCCCAAGGGCGCGGATACTCTCGAGCAGGTGATAGAGCACCGCCTGCAGCCGCGGCCGGTCGGCGTCGCTCTTTGCGAGTATCCACGGCGCGGTCTCGTCGATATATTTGTTGCAGCGCTTTGCCAGCGCCATCACGCTGTCCGCCGCCTCGGCGTTGTGATAGGCGTCCATCTTGCGGATATAGGTCTCCCGCGTGTCCGCGACCGCCCGGCGCAGCTCCTCGTCCAGCGGCTCGACAGCGGCCGGCCGCTCCACCCGGCCGCCGAAATACTTGCCCGCCATCGCGATCGTGCGGTTGACGAGGTTGCCGAGCGTGTTGGCAAGATCCGTATTGTAGGCGGTGAGAAAGCTCTCGTAGGTGATGGTGCCGTCCTGTGCGAAGGGGATCTGGGAGAGCAGGTAGTAGCGTACCGCGTCCGTGCCAAACCGGGCCGCGAGCTCGTCCGCGTACAACACATTGCCGCGGGACTTGCTCATCTTGTCCTCGCCCGAGAGCAGCCACGGGTGCCCGAGCACCTGTTTGGGCAGCGGCTCGCCGAGCGCCATGAGGATGATCGGCCAGTAGATGGTGTGGAACCGGACGATATCCTTGCCGATCACGTGTACGTCCGCCGGCCAGTAGTGCCTGTAGGATTCGGAGCTGCCGTCCGGCGAGTACCCGATCCCGGTGATATAGTTCGACAGCGCGTCCAGCCAGACGTAGGTGACATGCTTCTGGTCAAACGCCACCGGGATCCCCCAGGTGAAGGAGGTGCGGGAGACGCACAGATCCGTCAGCCCGGGCTTTAGGAAGTTGTTGATCATCTCGTGGCGGCGGGACTCCGGCTGGAAGAAATCGGGGTGCTCCTCATAATAGGCGAGCAGCCGGTCCTGATACTTCGACAGCCGCAGGAAATAGGCCTCCTCCTTGGCGTCCACCACCTCCCGCCCGCAGTCGGGGCACTTGCCGTCTTTCAGCTGGGAGGCGGTGAAGAAGGACTCGCACGGCACACAGTATTTTCCCTCGTACTCGCCCTTATAAATGTCCCCCTGCTCATAGAGCTTCTGGAAGATCTTCTGGACAGCGGCCTCGTGGTCGGGGTCGGTCGTGCGGATGAACCGGTCGTAGGAGGTGTTCAGCGAATCCCACACCGCGCGGATCTCACCCGCGACCCGGTCGACATAGTCCTTCGGGCTGATCCCCTGTTCGCGGGCGGCCTGCTCGATCTTCTGGCCGTGCTCGTCCGACCCGGTCAGGAAATACACGTCAAACCCCCGCATGCGCTTATACCGCGCGATCAGATCCGCAAGCACCACGTCGTAGGCGTTGCCAATGTGCGGCTTGCGGGAGGTGTAGGCGATGGCGGTGGTCACATAGAACTTAGGGTTACTCATAGCAGGCTGACTCCCATCCTCAAAAATTCCCTGATTTTCATTATTTTACCACATTTCCCGGAAAATACAAGCGGGCACACGAAAATCCCCGCGACCGGTCCCTCCGGGCCCCGCTTGACGGGAGGGAAAGGAACTGGTATGCTGTAGAAAAACGAAAGTAAGGGCGGGGAGAGGGATGCGCCGAATGGATCTGGACCACGGGCGGGAATTCGATTTCGGGCGCACGTCCGAAATGTACGCCCGCTATCGGGATATCTACCCGCCGGCATTCTTCCGGCCGCTGTTGGACCGCGGCCTGTGCGTGCGGGGGCAGGCGGTGCTGGATCTCGGTACCGGGACGGGTGTACTGCCCCGCAGCCTGTATTCGTATGGTGCGGCATTCACCGGGATCGACAGTTCGGCAAACCAGATCGAGCAGGCGAAAGCGCTGGCAAAGAAGGGCCGTCCTGCGTGTTTCCCGGCGAGCGGTTTGACGTTGTCACCGCCTGCCAGTGCTTTGCCTATTTCGGCCACGCGGTGCTCGCCCCCCGCCTTTAGGACCTGCTGCAGCCGGGCGGAAGGCTGGCCGTGCTCTATATGGCGTGGCTGCCAGAGGAGGACCCGGTGGCCGGGCGCAGCGAAGAGCTGATTCTGCGCTATCATCCCGGTTGGACGGGTGCGGGCGAACGCCGTCGCCCCAACCCGGTGCCGGAGGCGTACCAGCCGTATTTCAAGGTGGAGGCGGAAGAGGTGTTTGACCTTGCGGTGCCGTTCACGCGGGAGAGCTGGAACGGCCGGATCCTGTCCTGCCGGGGGGTGGGCGCATCGCTGCCGGCCGGGGAGGTCCGCCGGTTTGAGGCAGAACACCGGCGGCTGCTCGAAGCGGTCGCGCCACCTGCTTTCTCGGTGCGGCACTATGCCGCCGTGACCGTGCTGCAAAAGAGATAGACGACGCCCCCGGCAGAGTTGCTGCCGGGGGGCGTTGCAACGGCAATGTGGGACAGGATCGGCGG
>DXWE01000179.1:0-456 GCA_019417045.1 Oscillospiraceae bacterium | reverse complement strand
CTTGCCATCCCCTCCCGCACCGGCAGGAGGGCGGCGGGATCCACAAAATCCGCGCCGTTTTGGAGCAGGGCGGCCATCTCGCGCTGTGCCGGCGTCGGGTCGGCCTTTTTTTGCAGCTCGCCCGCCATGGCGCCGATCAGGAGCTTGTGCAGCCCGTGAAGCTTTTGCGGGTCCATCCCGCCCCGGAGATAGAAGAGCACATCGGGCGCGCTCGGGTTGGCCCTGCGCAGCACCTGCCCGGTCTGCTCGTCCGCGGGGTTCATCCCCACCCCGCAGGCCGCTGCGACCGCAAAGTGCCTCTGTGCCCTGCGCAGCCCCTGGATGCGGCCCGCCCGGACCCATCCGAGAAGCAGCACCGGCGCGCCTTTCGGCACGGATCCCGCTGCCTCTTTTAAGGAACAGGCAGGCACCCCGGTTTGCTCGGCCAGCAGGCGGGCGTACCGCTCGGTGTGCCCG
>DXWE01000178.1:2696-3158 GCA_019417045.1 Oscillospiraceae bacterium | reverse complement strand
CCGGCAGCGGAGACGTAGACGATGGCTCTTACCATACGCAGCGGCTCCTTTCCAAGGGTCGACTGTCAGCTGTACTTCTTGGTTGTAGCAAACTGCACCGCCATGCCGAGCACGGCGAGCAGCACGCCGACCCCGAGCACGACCAGCACCTGTGTGACGTCGAACATCCGCAGGAGATCCTGCGCCGCGGTCATGCCGCCGCTGAGGGCGGTGGTGAGGATCACGACCGGCCGCAGGAAGCGCAGGGCGAGGATCCCGACGAGCACGCCGGCGAGGATGCCGAGCACGATGCCGAGCCACGCGAGATTTTCCGGAAACAGGTTGGCGACGAACCCGAAAGCGAGCACGCCCACCCACAAAAATACACCGACACGATAGAGCCGATAGGCGAGCAGGCCGATCAAAACGCCGACCACCACGCCGACGACGGTGGCGATCGCCAGCGCGTGCTCGGATGAGATC
>DXWE01000178.1:458-2686 GCA_019417045.1 Oscillospiraceae bacterium | reverse complement strand
ACAGCAGACAGGGGATCATCCCCAGCAGGAACCCGACGAGGAATCCCACCAGCGTGATCCACAGCTTTTGCAGCCGGAATCCGAAAAAGCAGTTGAGCAGGGCAAAGACCGCACTGAACGCGAGCACGACGCCGCCCAGGGCAGCGGCACTCTCCGCAAACGCGGAATCGGTGATCGATTGCAGCTGATCCAATAGCGCAGACATGTGGATATCCTCCTTTTTGATAAAGCCTCTGGCAATATTGTAACACGGGGAACGCCTGACCGCAAGAAAAAACAGACAATGCGTGCGAAAAATCGGGAAAGACAAAGTTTTTTGGGAAATTCCTTGAGAAGAGGCGGAAAACGTGGTATAATATCCCGGTTATCAAGATTTCCAGGACTCAGGTGAACAAGCGTATGCAAAAACGGGAGAATTTGCGCAATGTGGCGATCATCGCCCACGTCGATCACGGCAAGACCACGCTGGTGGACCAGCTGCTGCGGCAGAGCGGGGTGTTCCGCGCGAACGAGCAGGTGGCGGAGCGGGTGATGGATTCAAACGATCTGGAGCGGGAGCGCGGGATCACGATCCTCTCCAAAAACACCGCCGTGATGTACGGCGACACCAAGATCAATATCGTGGACACGCCCGGGCACGCGGATTTCGGCGGCGAGGTGGAGCGGATCCTGCTCATGGTGGACGGGGTACTGCTGCTGGTGGATGCGTTCGAGGGGTGTATGCCGCAGACGCGGTTTGTGCTGAAAAAGGCGCTGGCGGCGGGCAAAAAGCCGCTGGTGGTCATCAATAAGATCGACCGGGACGGCGCCCGCCCGGCGGAGGTGATCGACGAGTTGCTCGATCTGTTCATCGAGCTCGGGGCGGACGAGGACCAGCTCGAGTTCCCGGTGGTCTATGCCTCCGCGCGGGACGGATACGCCTCGCTCGATCCGAATGCGCGGGAGGGCACGATGCAGCCGCTGTTCGACGCGATCCTGCGGTACGTCCCGGCGCCGCAGGGCGACCCGGACGGCCCGTTGCAGATCCGGTTTTCCAATGTGGATTACGACGAGTATACCGGCCGGATCGGCGTCGGCCGGGTGGAGCGCGGGGTGGTGAGAACCGGCCAGGCGGTGACGCTGTGCAAGCAGGACGGCCGTACGGTGCCCGCCCGGATCGGCAGGCTGTACCAGTTCGAGGGGCTGCGCCGGGTGGAGTGCGAGAGCGCGTCGCTCGGCGACCTGATCGCGGTCAGCGGGATTGCGGATCTGAACATCGGGGAGACGGCCTGCGCGCCGGACTGTGTGGAGCCGCTCCCGTTCGTGCATATCGACGAGCCCACCATCTCGATGGTGTTCATGGTCAACAACAGCCCGTTTGCGGGACAGGACGGCAAGTTCGTCACCAGCCGTAACCTGCGTGACCGGCTGTTCAAAGAGGTGGAGACGAATGTGAGCATGCGGGTGCAGGAGACGGATACCACCGACGCGTTCGAGGTGTCCGGCCGGGGCGAGCTGCACCTCTCGATCCTGATCGAGACCATGCGCCGGCAGGGATACGAATTTGCGGTGAGCAATCCCCGTGTGATCTATAAAAGAGATGAAAACGGCAAGCTGCTCGAGCCGATGGAGCTGCTGATGATCGAGGTGCCGGAAGGGTATGTCGGCGCAGTGATGGAGAAGCTCGGCGCCCGCAAGGCGGAGATTGTGAACATGGGCACGCGGAACACCGGGATCAGCCACCTGGAATTTCGGATCCCGGCCCGCGGCCTGATGGGATACCGCCAGCAGTTTTTGACCGACACGAACGGCAACGGGATCATGAACAGCGTGTTCGACGGGTACGAGCCGTATAAAGGGGACATCCCCCAGCGCACACAGGGCTCGCTCGTGTCGTTTGAAACGGGTGAGACGAGCGCTTATGGGCTGTATAACGCACAGGACCGCGGCATGCTGTTCGTCGGCCCGGGCGTGCCGGTGTACGAGGGGATGATCGTGGGCGAGTCGCCGAAGAACGAAGACGTGGTGGTGAACGTGTGCAAGAAGAAGCACGTGACCAACATGCGGGCGGCCGGGTCGGACGAGGCGCTGCGACTCACCCCGCCGGTGGTGCTGTCGCTCGAGCAGTCGCTCGAGTTCATCAACGATGACGAACTGGTGGAAGTGACCCCGAAGAACATCCGGCTGCGCAAACGGATCCTGTCAAAGGAACAGCGCATGAAGAGCGAATTTCGTAAAAAAGCCTGAGG
>DXWE01000178.1:0-448 GCA_019417045.1 Oscillospiraceae bacterium | reverse complement strand
GAGGAGGCGAGGTTCAGTGTCAAAGGTGTATACGATGACCATCGCGGGACTGAAGCGTGATCTGCCCATCTGCCGGGTGAACGAGCGGATGAGTATCGCGGCGTTTGTCATCTTCGGCGACGTGGAGATGACCATCCGCGCGTCGGAGGAGCTGCTGAAGCGCGCGCCGGAATTCGATGTGCTGATTACGGCGGAGGCCAAGGGGATCCCGCTGGTGTACGAGATGGCACGGCAGAGCGGCAAGCCCTATTTTATCGCCCGGAAATACCCGAAACTCTATATGCCGCACCCGATTTCGGTGAGCCTGCGTTCGATCACGACGGACAAGGAACAGACGCTGTACATCGACGAGGAGGAAGCGGCGGCGATCCGGGGCAAACGGGTGCTGATCGTGGACGATGTAATCAGCACCGGGGAATCCCTGCGCGCGATGGACCTGCTCATCGAG
>DXWE01000177.1 GCA_019417045.1 Oscillospiraceae bacterium | reverse complement strand
ATGTGGTGGTGAACGATACGGTGACTGCCGCCGCCGACCGGATCGACCGGATCCTGGATGCGGAGGCAAAGAAGGTTGCCGCTTGTGAATGACGTGGATATGGAAGCCTCGTGTTGTAGGCTTGTGTCATGGAAAGGGAGGAATCCTCATGCTCAGACCGACGGATATTGAAGCGCTGAAGGGCAACAAAAACAGCTATGAAGTGGTGGTCGGGGTCGCCAAACGCGCCCGCGAGATCGCCGAGGAGGCGGAGCGCGACGGGGTGGTGCTGATTGAAAAACCGGTCAGCCTCGCGATCGCGGATCTCAAAAGCGGCGAATATAAGATCATGGCGAAGAACAAGGATATCGAGGAATAAGACGGGACCCGGTACGGGGAGGGAGGAACGCGTGTGCAGCTGCCGAAAGTTGTGAAAGTGGCGGTGGAACAGACGGCGTTCCATTTTGATAAGCTGTACAGTTATCTCTGGCCGGACACGTTCGGGAGTCCGCAGCGCGGCGTGCGGGTGCTCGTCCCGTTTGGGGGCGGCAACCGGCGCCGGCAGGGGGTCGTGATGGACTGCGATTCTCCCGCCGAGGTGGAAAAGCTCAAACCCGTCTATCTGGTGCTGGATCCGGCGCCTCTGTTCGATTCCGAGATGCTGGATCTCGCGCTGTGGCTGAAGGAGCGCACCTTCTGCACCGTGTTCGAGGCGTTGCACGCAATGGTGCCGCCTGCGTTTTATCTCCGGGTGCGGCCGACGTATACGCTGGCCGAGGGCGTGACGGCAGAGCGGATTCGCACGCTTTCCGACGAGGAACAGCGTGCGGTATCGCTGATCGGCGGCACGCCGGGCGGACTTGAGAGGAGTGCGCTTTTGCGAAAACTGGGGCTGCGCGTGGACAACCCGCTGCCCGACCGGCTGTTGAAAAAGGGAATAGTGGCGCAGACCGAAGAGGCGTTTCGCACGATGGGGGACGCGACGGTGCGGATGGTGAGGCTGGCGATGTCGGGCGAGGAGCTCGCAGGCGCGGCCTTGTTGCGTCCTCTGACAGAAAAGCAAAAGCGCGTGGTGGCACTGTTGCAGGAGGCGGGCTGCGCTTCGGTCAAGGAGATGTGCTATTTCGCGTCCGTCACCCCGTCGGTGATCGCTACACTCGAGAAATACGGGGTGCTGGAGACATATGACAGCGAGGTGCTCCGTTCGCCGGCGCGGGCCACCAGCCTGCCTCAGCAGCCGCCGGCGGAGCTCAGCGGGGAGCAGGAGGAGGCGTTTGCCGGCCTGCGGGCGCTCTATCGTACCCATCAGGCCAAGGCCGCGCTGCTCTATGGCGTGACCGGCAGCGGCAAGACGCAGGTGTATATGAAGCTCATCGACGAGGCGGTGGCGGACGGTCGGCAGGCGATGGTGCTTGTGCCCGAGATCTCTCTCACTCCGCAGATGCTGGAGCTGTTTCTCGCCCGGTATGGCCACCGGGTGGCGGTGCTGCACAGCGGGCTGTCGCTCGGGGAGCGGATGGATGAGTGGAAGCGGATCCGGCGCGGGGAGGCGGCGATCGTCGTCGGCACCCGCTCGGCCGTATTTGCCCCCTGTGAAAAACTCGGCCTGCTCATTCTGGACGAGGAGCAGGAACACACCTATAAATCCGAAAACAGCCCGCGGTACCATGCGCGGGACGTGGCGCGGTACCGCGCCGCATACCACGGGGCGTTGCTGGTGCTGTCCTCTGCCACCCCGTCGGTGGAGACCTACCACAAGGCGCTCGCCGGCCAGTACGCGCTGTTCACCCTGTCCTCCCGCTATGGCAACGCCCGGCTGCCGGCGGTGGAGGTGGTGGACATGCGGCGGGAGGAGGCGGACGGCTCGTGTATCAGCGAGCCGCTGCGGCGGGAGCTGTATGATTGCCTCTCCCGCGGGAAACAGGCGATCCTGCTGCTCAACCGGCGGGGGTATAATACCTTTGTATCCTGCCGGAAATGCGGACATGTGATCACCTGCCCGCAGTGCAGCATTTCGATGACTTACCACAGCGCGAACGCCCAGCTCGTGTGCCACTATTGCGGGCACATGTGCGAGCCGGTAACGCGGTGCCCGGCGTGCGGATCGGACAAGGTGCGGTATTCCGGGCTCGGCACCCAGCGGGTGGAGCAGGAGCTGCGGGAGCTGTTCCCGGACGTACCCGTGCTGCGCATGGACACGGACACCACCCTGTCCCGCTATGCCTACGCACAGAAATTCGAGGCGTTCGGGCGGGGAGACTACCGGATCATGATCGGCACCCAGATGGTCGCGAAGGGTCTCGACTTTCCGCATGTGGAGCTGGTGGGGGTGCTATCCGCCGACCAGTCGCTGTACGGCGACGATTTCCGCTGCTTCGAGACGACCTTTTCGCTGCTGACGCAGGTGATCGGCCGCGCGGGCCGGCGGGAGACGCAGGGGAAAGCGGTCATCCAGACCTACACCCCCGAAAACTATGTGATCGAGCTGGCCGCGAGGCAGGATTACCCGACCTTTTACAGGACCGAGATCGCAGCGCGCAAGGCGATGCGCTATCCGCCGTATACGGATCTGTGCCTGTTCGGGTTCGTCGGGCCGCAGGAGGCGGACGTCAAAGAGGCCTCCGGCCGGTTTTTACGGCTGCTGCACAGGGCCGCTACCGGGCAATATCGCGATGTACCGATGATCGTGCTCGACCCGGCGCCCGCCACCGTGCTCAAAGCGGCGGGAAAATATCGCTACAAGCTGCTCGTGAAGCTGGCGGCGACCGCGCGGGCGCGAACGATGATCGGGGAGCTGTTGACGGTCTTTAGCCGGGACCCCGAGAATAAGCATATAACAGTGTTTGCCGATCTCAACCCGGCAACCATGCTGTAAGGATAGAAAGGGAGTTATCACCATGGCATTGCGCAATATTCTGAATGACAAAGAGGAACTGCTCCACAAGACCAGCCGTCCGGTGACGGCGTTTGATGAAAAGCTCTGGCAGCTGCTGGACGACATGGCCGACACGCTGGCGGAGGCCAATGGGGCGGGGCTGGCCGCGCCCCAGGTGGGCGTCCTGCGCCGGGCGGTGCTGGTCATCGGCGACGACGACCAGGTCATGGAGCTCATCAACCCGGAGATCGTTTTCCAGGAGGGGGAGCAGACCGGCCCGGAGGGCTGCCTCAGCGTCCCCGGG
>DXWE01000176.1 GCA_019417045.1 Oscillospiraceae bacterium | reverse complement strand
CCCTCAAACGCAAAGCCGCGAAAATGCAGGCACAAAAATAAAGCCCCGATTTGAGGTAAGTAACATATTACCATACCTTTATCCTGCCGTCAAGCATTTTTTCGTCAAACGGCGGATAAAATTTCACCGAATCCGCCCCCAACAAAAAAGAGGCGCCCCACCGCCTCTTTTTTATACCTCTCTCAGGATTAGCCCTGCGCCTTGCGCTTTTCCAGCAGCTGCAGGATTTTCTCATGGGGATTCAGGATGGTGTCCACTGACACGTCGTGGTTGAGAGCCGCGATGAAATAGGAGATGTATTTCGACACGTCCACTTCCTGGAACCACGGCCGGCTTTTGAGCTCCTCCGTGCGGTAGGTCAGGTTGGTGCCGAGCACTCCCTCAATGATCCCATCCGCATGGGCCTTGTCGAACTCGGCCAGCCCGTTGGTGAACAGCGCATAGGTGGCATAGGCAAAAATGCGCTTTGCCTTGCGCTTTTTCAGCTCGTAGGCGATGTCGAGCATCGAATCGCCGGAGGAGATGATGTCGTCTGCGATGAACACATCCTTGCCCTCGACCGAAGCGCCGAGATACTCGTGCGCGACGATCGGGTTGCGGCCGTTGACGATCACCGAGAAGTCGCGCCGCTTGTAGAACATGCCGAGATCCACGCCGAGCACGGAGGCATAGAACACGTTGCGCCCCATCGCTCCTTCGTCCGGGCTGATGATCATCAGATGATCCCGGTCGGGCTGCAGGTCGGGGACGTTCCTGAACCAGGCTTTGAGCACCTGATAGGAGGGCATCATGTTGTCAAACCCCATCAGCGGCACCGCGTTGTGCACACGGGGGTCATGCGCGTCAAAGGTCACCACGTTCGACACACCCATCGCCTGCAGTTCCTGCAGCGCGGCGGCGCAGTCGAGGGATTCGCGGTAGTTGCGGCGGTGCTGGCGGCCGCCATAGAGGATCGGCATCACCACATTGATCCGGTGGGCCTTGCCGCCCGCCGCCTGGATGATCCGCTTGAGGTTCTGATAATGGTCGTCGGGGGACATCATGTTCTGTTTGCCGAACATCGTATACGTACAGCTGTAGTTGCCCACATCCACCAGCAAAAACAGGTCCACACCGCGCACACTCTCTTTGATCATGCCCTTGCCGTCGCCAGAGGAGAACCGCGGGCACACCGCATCCACCAGGAATCCCTCATGGTCCAGACCGCTTCCCTGCGCCCACTGGGTCAGATAGCCGTCGATCTTGTGCCCAAGCTCCTCCGCTCCCTCCAATGCGATAATCCGCAGCGGCGCCACGCTGGTTTTCTGCTCAAAGATCGTGCTCGCGGTAAACTGCTGTGACATGACATCCCATCCCCTCATCCGGATTCCCTGTAACATTCCCGTTAAAACAGCATGATAAAGTATATCATAGTTTGTCCGCAGTGTAAACAGGCTCTTTCACGAAAATGCGCCGTCTTTCACCAAAATATTTGCGAGAAATGGCGTTGGCGGGAGGACAACTTCTTGCATTTTTTCAGAAGATACGGTAGGATAAGAGTATGCTTAAAAATATTCTTCTATAAAGTGAGGAATGGCTGTATGACAATTGACAATATTCGGGAGATTCTCGACGCGCGGGTACTCTGCTGCGAGGACCATCTGGGCACCGAGGTCCACAATGCCTGCGGGAGCGACATGATGAGCGACGTGCTCGCGTTTGTCAAAGACCAGTCGGTGCTGCTGACGGGGCTTGTCAACGCGCAGGTGATCCGGACGGCCGACATGATGGACATGATCTGTGTGGTGTTCGTGCGCGGCAAGGAACCCACCCCCGACATGATCGACCTGGCCAGGGTGAGCGGGATCGTGCTGATGACCACAAAGCTGCGCCTGTTCCCCGCCTGTGGGCTGCTCTATCATCACGGATTGCGGGGCGAGCAGCCGTCATGAAACTGCATTATGACGTACCGGGGGACGACTTCACCCGCGCGGGGGAGGCGTCCGGCGCGGTCAAGGGAACGCTCAAGCAGCTCGGTTTTCCCTCGGATGTGGTCCGCCGCGTCGCCATCGCGATGTACGAGGGCGAGATCAACATGGTGATCCATGCGGGCGGCGGGGAGATCGACGTGGAGGTACTGCCGGACAAAGTGACGGCGGTGCTGCGTGACCACGGGCCGGGCATCCCGGATATCGAGCAGGCGATGCAGGAGGGCTGGTCGACCGCGCCGGACAACGTCCGTTCGCTCGGGTTCGGCGCCGGCATGGGCCTGCCCAATATCAAAAAATACACCGATGACATGCGGATCGAGACCGTGATCGGGAAGGGCACCACCATGACCCTCACCGTGCTGGTCTCCTGACCAGACAGTACATACGACAGGGGATTTCCACATGAAACCGTTTTTTCACGCCGTCACACTGGACGAGGAGAAGTGTGTCGGGTGTACCAACTGCATCAAGCACTGCCCGACACAGGCCATTCGGGTGCGGGACGGCAAGGCCCAGATTCTCTCGGAAAAGTGCATTGACTGTGGGGAGTGTATCCGGATCTGCCCCCACCACGCCAAGCGCGCAAAGCACGACAGCCTGGATGACCTGGCGCGATACGACTACACGGTGGCGCTGCCTGCGCCGGCGCTGTACGGCCAGTTTCATCACCTGGACGACATTGACATCGTGCTCAACGGGTTAAAGGGGCTCGGGTTTGACCATGTGTTCGAGGTATCCCGTGGGGCGGAGATCGTGTCGGACGTCACCCGGCACCTGCTCGCCGACGGCAAGCTGAAGAAGCCGGTCATCAGCTCTGCCTGCCCGGCGGTGGTACGGTTGATCCGGGTGCGGTTTCCGGACCTGTGCGACCACGTGCTGCCGGTGAAATCGCCGATGGAGGTCGCGGCCACGCTCGCCCGCCGGGAGGCGATGGAAAAGACCGGCCTGCCGCGGGAGAAGATCGGGCTCTTTTTCATCTCCCCATGCGCCGCCAAGGTGACAGACGCCCGCCTGCCGATCGGATACGACCATTCGGAGGTGGACGGGGTGCTCGCAATCAGCGACATCTATCCGAAACTCTGCAGCGCCATGAGCCATCTGGAGACAGTGGAGCCGCTCGCCAAATCCGGGATCATCGGGGTGAGCTGGTCCTCGATCGGCGGGGAGGCCGCAGGGCTGCTCAATGAGGACCAC
>DXWE01000175.1 GCA_019417045.1 Oscillospiraceae bacterium | reverse complement strand
CGCCCGGAAGACGCCCCGGAGAGCGGGAAACACCCCGGCTGACCGGCGTCTTGCCCCTTTGCCCGTCTTCCGCGCCCTTTTTTGGATCCATCCTGCCGAAACCTTTCGACAGGATTCTTTTTTTACCGTATTTTAACCTCTTCTTTCTGCAAATTTCACAGTCGAATGCTACACTGGACACAGAATTTTCACCGTGCGCACGGTTATTTCCGCCGCCGTGGCATACTATTACCAAATACCTTTTGGGAAAGTGGAGTGAAGAGAATGTGGGCAGTGATTGACATCGGGTCCAACACCATCCGGCTGGTGATCTATGCGCTCGAGAGCGGCCAGCCGCGCCCGATGCTGAACAAAAAATATGCCGCCGGCCTCGCCGGCTATGTGGACGGGTCCAACCGGATCTCGCCCGAGGGGATCGAGGTGCTGCTCGAGGCCCTGACGGACATCGAGGGGATCCTGCGCTATATCCGTCCGCAGCGGGTACTGCCGTTTGGCACGGCCTCCCTGCGCAACAGCGCCAACGGGACGGAGATCGTCGACCGGATCCGGGAGGTCTGCGGGTGGGACGTGCGGATCCTGACCGGCGAGGAGGAGGCCGTATTCGACTACTACGGCGCACGGCGCAGCGGGATCGGCGACAGCGGCCTGCTGGTGGACGTGGGCGGCGGCAGTACCGAGCTGACCTTTTTCCAAAACCGGCAGGTGGCGGCCGCCACCTCCATCCCCCTTGGCTCGCTCAACCTGTATAAAAAATGGGTGGACGGCCTGCTCCCGACCCACAAGGAGGCGCAGCGGATCAAGAAGGAGGTCAACCGGTACCTGCGGGAGATCCCCCTTCCCGCAGAAGGGCTGACCGCGCAGCCGATCGTCGGCGTCGGCGGGACCGCCCGCGCGCTGCTCAAGCTGATGAAACAGCAGGGCGTCCTCGGGGAGAGCGCCGCCTACACCCGCCGGCAGCTCAAAAACCTGTTTGCAGAGCTCGGGACCGACCCGCAAAAGCTCGTGTACAGCATCCTGCGCGCCTGTCCCGACCGGGTACACACCCTGCTGCCGGGGACGCTCGTCTTCCTGTCCGTGTCCAAATATTTCGGGGCGGACCGCTTTCTCACCAGCCCCTATGGCGTGCGGGAGGGCTATCTGCTCCACTGCCTGGCGGAAGAGGGGCAGGATGTATGAACGAGCTGTTTCGCAAGGGGTTCACCCAAAACCGGGAGCTGTCCTGGCTGCGGTTCAACGACCGGGTCCTCTCGGAGGCGATGGACGAGTCCGTCCCGCTGCTCGAGCGCCTGAAATTCCTCGCGATCTTCACGAGCAACTTGGATGAGTTCTTCATGATCCGGGTCGGCAGCCTGTTCGATCTGAAGGGCCTCAAGGAGAAGATGGTGGACAACAAGTCCGGCATGACGCCGGGCGAGCAGCTCAAGGCGATCTTTGCCGCGGTGCGGCCGCTCTATCGCAAGCGGGAGCAGCTGTTTTTCCAGGTGGAGCAGCAGCTGCGCGCGCACGGCCTGTGCCAGCTGACGTGGGAGGAGCTGAGCAAAAGCGAGAGGAAGAGCGTCCGCCAGTATTATGAGGCGGCGGTCGAGCCGGTGCTCTCCCCGCAGATCGTGGACCCCCACCACCCCTTCCCGCATCTGGCGAACCATGTGCTCCAGATCGGCGTGCTGCTCCAGCACAAGGGCCATCCCGTGTTCGGGGTGATCCCGCTGCCGGCCTCACTGCCGCCCCTGTTCTATCTCCCGGGCAGCGAGACGCGGTATGTCCGGCTGGAGACGATCGTGCTGGAATACGTGCAGCAGCTGTTTGCCCCCTATACCGTGCGGGAAAAGGTGATCTTCCGTGTCACCCGCAATGCGGACGTCAACCCGGACGACGAGGTGTTCGCCGACGAATCCGATTTCCGCAAGCGGATGCAGCAGGTGCTGCGGCAGCGCCGGCGGCTGGCCCCCGTCCGCCTGGAGCTCTCCGCCCCCATCAGCGAGACATTTTCCGCCTATTTCCGTGACAAGCTGGGGCTCTCGGCGGCGCAGATCTACACCACCCGGGCGCCGCTTCGGATGAATTACGTCTATTCCCTGATCTCCCGGCTGCCCAAATCCCAGCAGGCCGCCCTCACCTACCCGAAATTCACACCCGCCTGGCCGGCGGAGATCCGGCGGGACGAGAGCGTGCGGGCGCAGGTGGAAAAGCGGGACTTCCTGCTCTCCTATCCGTTTGAGAGCATGGAGCCGTTTTTACAGCTCGTCCGGGAGGCGTCGGAGGACCCGCAGGTCCTCTCGATCAAGATCACCATCTACCGGCTGGCGAACCACGCCAAGCTGGTGGAATCCCTCTGCGCGGCCGCCGAAAACGGCAAGGAGGTCACGGTGCTGATCGAGCTGCGCGCCCGGTTTGACGAGCAGAACAACATCGACTGGTCGGAGCGGTTGGAGGACGCTGGCTGCAACGTCTCCTACGGGTTCGACTTTTATAAGGTGCATTCCAAGGTGTGCCTGATCACGCGCAAGGGGAAAAACGGTATCCAGTATTTCACGCAGGTCGGCACCGGGAACTACAACGAGAGCACCGCGCGGCTGTACACCGACCTCTCCCTGCTCACCGCCGACCGGCAGATCGGCGAGGACGCGGCCGCGTTTTTCAAAAATATGGCCCTGTCCAACCTGCAGGGGGAATACCACCACCTGCTGGTCGCGCCGGTCTCCCTGAAGCCCGCCCTGCTGCGGCTGATCGACCGGGAGACCGCCAAAGGCCCGCAGGGCCGGATCTTCATCAAAATCAACTCCCTGACCGACGCGGAGCTGATCGAAAAGCTGTCCGAAGCGTCCTGCGCCGGCGTGGAGATCCGGATGGTGATCCGCGGGATCTGCTGCCTGCTCCCCGGGATCCCGGGCAAAACGGAGAATATCCACATCACCAGCATCGTCGGCCGGTTTCTCGAGCACTCCCGCATCTACTGTTTCGGCGCCGGTGCGGACGAGAAAATGTATATCTCCTCAGCGGACTTCATGACCCGGAACACCGAGCGCCGGGTGGAGGTCGCCTGTCCCCTGTACGATGGAAAAATTCGGCAGCGCATACATACGCTGATCGATGCGCTGGAACACGACACACTCAAGGCCCGGCAGCTGCTCCCGGATGGCACATATACCGAAAGGAGCCGGGCGCTGCCGCCG
>DXWE01000174.1 GCA_019417045.1 Oscillospiraceae bacterium | reverse complement strand
GTCGGTGGGGTTCGGGCCGTGCGAGGGGGAGGGAATCCTCACGATCAACGCGGGCGAGTTCGACGCCGCGCTGCAACTGGTATCCTGGCCGGGCAATCACCTGTCGATCGGCAGGGTGCCGTCTGTCACAGGCAGGATTTCCCTGCACATCCTCGGGGGGACGTTCCGCTCCGATGCGCTGCGGGTGCAGCCGGCCGACGGGCCCGCGTTTCAGGGAGAAGCAGAAATCTCCATAACCGGCGGGGAGTTTGAGAACCTGTCGTCGGTCACGGGCGTCCCCGGGGCCCGGCTGGAGCTGTCGCAGAGCTGCCGGGAGCTGCAGGGGATGGCCGCCGGCTTTGACAGCGTGGTGGTCGGATAGTCCGAACCGGCCCCGCGGGGCTCTTTCTCGCGGGAAAGAGCGCGATATCACACGCCGCCATCCGGTCGGTTTTCCCGGACGGATGGCGGCGTCCTTCACGTCGAGAAGAAATGCTTCCGGTAGAGGCTCGGGGACATCCCCGTGACCCGCTTGAAAATCCGGCTGAAATACAGGGAATCGGAAAACCCCACGATCCGGCTGATTTCCGACACGGTCAGGGTGGTGGAGGACAGCATGTCCTTCGCTTTTTCGATGCGGATGTTGGTCTTGTAGAGATGCGGGGACACGCCGGTATACTGTTTGAACAGGTGCAGAAACCGGGAACTGCTCAGATGGCACATGGCGGCGTAATCGTCGACGTCCCGGGTGTCCTGGTACTCGTTGTGCATCGCCTCAATCACCGAGACCAGCTTCTCGTATTTGCGGGTTTTCTGACTGGAATACTGCTGGTCGAGCCGCCGCCCGACAATGGCGATCAGCTGGAGCAGATAGCCCCGGCACAGCAGGTTGTACTGCGGGGACTGGATCTGGATCTCCCGGATGATCTTGACGATCAGATCGGTAAATTCCACGCAGGCCCCCACGGTGTACACCCGCTCCTGCCACAGGCCGCAGATCCGCAGCAGCTCTTCACAGCCGGTGCCGGTAAAATGGATCCAGTAGGACTGGGGCTTGTCGTCCGCAAAATAGGTGTAGTGCTGCGGTTCCCCCGGTTTGTACAGGACAAGCTGGCCCCGCTCCACCCATTGCGGCCCGCTTGGAAATTGAAACAGCGCCCTGCCCTGCCACAGATAGATCAGCTGAAAATCAGAGCGGCCGGCCGAGCGGAGAGTGGTATAGTCCGTGTCCGTGATATGATGGTACCCGCAGCTGTTGATGTCGATGTAGGACTGGGAGACACGGTCTGAGTTGTGCGGGTTTCCTCCGTTTGCAATTTGCACGCTAAAACCACCTTGTTTTTAAATTTGCGATCGGCCATGGCCCCGTATTTGTCCATATGGGCTTGGCATGTATATTATATATTTGGCAGGATATTTGTTCAATATATACAATAAAAAACAGCAATTTTGTCCATATAATTGGCAGGATATCCTATTCAAAACCCCGGAGGCATACCGGATAATAAAGTCCAAAGAGAGGAGTGAAACTGGTGCTTGCATATCAGATGAAAATCGGTCTGGCACCGATCCGGCGGGACGTGACACCCCGGCCGGGGATCTTCAACTGGGAAAAGGCGGAGGAACGGGGCCGGCGGCTGGTTACGTACATCGAGGAGCACTTCACAGACGACCGGGTGTCGTTCGTGGATACCCGGGGGATCACGCCGGTGGACGTGCTGATTACGGAGGATGACGCACGGGCTGCGGCGGAGCGGTTTCGGGCCGAAGGCGTGGATGGCGTGGTGCTGCTCAACAGCAATTTTGGCAATGAGGAGGCGGGGGCACTGCTGGCCCGGGAGCTGGGCAAACCGGTGCTCATCTTCGCGCCGCTGGACGATGTGTTTGAGCCGGACGGCACCCGGTACACCGACAGCCAGTGCGGCCTGTTCGGCCTGTCCCGCCAGTTGCAGCGGTGCAACATCCCGTTTTCCTACATAGAGAGCTGCCGGGTGGAGGACGAGCGGTTTGCCCGGGGGCTGCGGAAATTCGAGTCGGTGTGCTGCATGGTCAAGAATTTCCGCGGGCTGCGGGTGGCGCAGGTGGGATTGCGGCCGAAGCCGTTCTGCTCGGTGATCTTCAATGAGGGGGAGCTGCTGCAGAAATTCGGAATCCAGACCGTGCCGGTCAACCTCGCGGTGGTGATCGACAAATACAACCGGATCCTCCAAACGCGTGACGCGGAGCTGGAGGAGGGCGCCCGGCTGCTGCACAGCCGGTACGAGATCGACGACCTGTCGCAGCCGCTGCTGAAAAAGGTGTATGCCTTTGTGCCGCTCTATGAGGAGATCATGGCGGAATACAGGGTGGACGCGGTGTCGGCGGAGTGCTGGACGGCCATGCAGCTGGCGGTGGGAGCCATGCCCTGCACGGCGTACAGCGTGCTGGCGGACAAGGGCTATATCATCGGGTGCGAATCGGACCTGCTGGGCACCGTCACCATGGCGCTGCTGTCCTGCGCGTCGCTGGGGCGCAAGATCCCGTTTTTCGGGGAGTTCACCGTCCGGCACCCGGAGGATCAGAACACCGAGCTGCTGTGGCACTGCGGGCCCTTTGCCTATTCGCTGAAAGCAGAGGACAGCGGGGCCAAAATGGTGAACATGCGGCAGTGGTTCCGGGTGAAGGACGGGAACTATACGGTGGCGCGGCTGGACCAGGACAACGGGCAGTACAGCCTGCTGTCCGGGACCTGCTCGTCCGGTCAGGGGCCGTACACCTTCGGGACCTACCTGTGGGCCCGGTTTGACGATCTGAGCGGATGGGAGAAAAAGCTGATCGAGGGGCCGTATATCCACCATATGGCGGAGATCGAAGGGGACTATACCGCCGAGCTGGAGGAATTTTGCAAATACATCCCGGCGCTGGCGGCCGACAAGGTGAAGTAGGAGGGCGGTTATGAACGAATTTTTGCAGGATATGATTTTGACCGAGCTGGAGGACGCGGTGGGCCGGGAGAACTGCTCCATGCGGGAGATCGACAAGCTCACCCACGGCGTGGACTATTTCTGGCTGTCCCGCATGTGGGCGGACCGCGGGCTGCGGATGCCGGAGGCGGACGTGATCGTCTCGCCCAAGGACGCCAAAGAGACGTCCGCGGTGCTGAAAATTGCGAATTATTATAAGATCCCGGTGACGACCTGGGGCGGCGGAGGCGGCACCCAGGGCGGGGCGCTGCCGGTGGCG
>DXWE01000173.1 GCA_019417045.1 Oscillospiraceae bacterium | reverse complement strand
TACTGGCCCTGTCCTCACAGGGGGAGGTCCTGCGGGAATATGCGCGTCCGCAGGAGCCGCTGTACGGCAAAAGCTCCACCTTTACCCCCATCAAGGTGGCGGTGGATTCCAAGGACAATCTGTTTGTCGTCAGCGAGGGAAACACCAACGGCATCGTACAGCTGTCCCGCTCGAGCGGGGAGTTTTTGGGATACTTCGGCGCCAACAAGACCGACGCGAGCCTCTGGAGAATCATCAGCGACGTGATTTTCACCGAGGAGCAGAAGAACCAGATCCGGAAAAACGTGCCCACCTCCGTCAACAACCTGGCGATCGATTCCCTGGGGATGATCTATACCGTCACGGATGTGGATACCACCGAGGTGATCCGGAAGCTCAACATGTCCGGCAACAACGTCATCCAGAACACGGTCACCTTCCAGAACCCGACCGACATCACGGTGGGCGGGATCGGCAACATCTACGCCTGCACCAAGGACGGGTACATCCTGGAATTCAACAGCGAAGGGCAGCTGCTCTTCCTCTTCTGCGGACTGGACGACGGCAGCCAGCGGATCGGCCTGTTCTCCTCGATCTCCTCCATCGCCCTGGACGACAGCGGACGGCTGTTTGTGCTGGACGACGGGAAAAACGAGATCCAGGTCTTCGAGACCACCGAATTTGCCGACAACGTCCACACGGCTTTGGACCTGTATCAGAGCGGCAGATACCTGCAGAGCCGCGAACCGTGGGAAAACGTGCTGCGGATGAACAACCTGTTTGACTACGCCAACCAGGGGATCGGCTATGCCTATTATAAGGCGGAGGAATACACCGCCTCCATGCACGCCTTCCGCCTCGCCAACAGCACGGAGGGGTATTCCGACGCCTTCGCCGAGCAGCGGAACCTCTGGCTGAAGGCCAACTTCGTCTGGCTGGTGGCGATCCTGATCGGCGTGATCCTCCTGTGGAAACTGGTCCGCCTGATCCAGCGGAAGACCGTCTGGCTTCGTCCGGTGGAGGCGGCGATCGGCCGGGTCGGCCGGGTCCCGCTGGTCTCTCAGCTGCGGTTCCTGCTGACCGAGCCCCGCAACCCGGCGGCGGCCAATTACGGTATCAAGCGGGAGGGGAAAACCTCCCCCCTGTCCGCCACCATCCTGTACGGCGTGTTTGCCGTCCTGTTTTTACTCGAGAAATACGCCTCCGGCTTCCTGTTCAAAAGCGTGGAGGACGGGCAATACACCATCTTCTCCGACGTGGCGATCCTGCTGGGGGTCTTCCTCCTGCTCAATCTGTGCCATTACCTCATCTGCTCGATCACCGGCGGGGAGGCCTCCATCAGGGACGTATATCAGGGCCTGATCTATTCCATGATGCCCTATTTTGTGTTAAAGCCCGTCACGATCCTGCTGTCCCACGCCCTGACCTACAACGAGAGATTCCTCATGACCCTGCTGCAGGTGGTGATCTACAGCGGATGCGTGATCCTGCTCTTTGTCATGGTGCGGGAGATGAACAACTACACCATCGGGGAGACGGTGAAGAATATCCTGCTGACGCTGTTCTTCCTGCTGGTGGCCGTCGCCACCCTGTTCGTGCTGTATATTCTGGCCAAACAGTTCATCGGCTTTGTCGGAGAATTCTTTAATGAGGTGAGATACCGTGTCAAAAACTAGGGCGTGTATGGCGGCTTTCCTGGCGATGGCCCTGCTGCTGACCGGGTGCGCCGGCACGGTGTCGGAGGTGACCCCCCAGCCGGACGGCTCGACCGAAAAGCGGCAGGTGGTCCCGGCGTCCTCCCCGCTACCGGAGGAGACCCTCGACAACCACCGGCTGATCGCTCGCAACGGCACCTATTCCCTGTATGTCAACGAGGAGGTCCTCTCGGTCATCCTGGTGGAGAATGCGACCGGCCGGAAGATGAGCTCGGCCGTTCAGGAGCTCAGCGACCAGGACAGCCCGATCTGGAGAAACTTCATCCGCTCCGGCGTGTGTATCGAGTATTTCGAGGGCACGCGCAACACCACGGCCCGCGCCGACATGTTCCTCAAGGATCCCGAGAAGTCCGTGACCCGCACGGAGGACGGGTTTGCCGCCCATGTCTCCTATCCGGAGCTGGGGATCGCGTTTGACCTGATCGTCACCCTGACGGACACCGGCATCCTCGCCGAGATCCCCCAGGCCTCCATCGAGGAGACGGGGGACTGCAAGCTGGCGTCGGCCTATATCTTCCCCTTTATGGGATACAGTTACCTGGGGGAGAAGGAGGGGTACATGCTGATCCCGGACGGGTGCGGGGCGCTGATTTCCCTGGAGGACAACGAGGGCAAGTTCCAGCAGCCCTATTCCGCCCGAATCTATGGAAAGGACTACGGGATCCAGGACCAGATTGCGGCGGTCCAGCTGCTGGAAGACGGCTCCACCACGTCGGTGGAGGCGCGCGCGGTGATGGCGCCGGTATACGGGATGGTCCACACGGACGACCAGATCGGGTTCCTGGCGGTGGTGGAGGGCGGCCAGCACAGTGCGGAGATCTATGCCTACCCCAACGGGGCCCTGACCCAGTACAACTGGGTGGCGGCGAAGTTTTTGTACCGGGAGGCCTACTCCCAGCCCACCAGCAAGACCGCCGGGATCCGGGTGGTGGAGGAGAAGCGGCGGACGTTTGACGCCCGGATTGCATTCCGCTTTGTCACCGGGGACGACGCCGACTATGTGGGCCTCGCGGCCTCCTATCGGGAGTATCTGTCCGAAACGGGCCGGATCGGCCAGAACAACGGCGAGTTTCATCTGCGGCTGGACTTCCTGGGCGGCGACGTGGAGAAGGCCATGATCGGCAACCGCTTCGTCCCCATGACCACTCTCGACGACATGAACGGGATCCTCGCGGATCTCCGGGGGAGAGGGGCTGACCGGCTGCTGGCTGTTTACAAGGGGTGGCAGCCGGACGGCCTGTACGGCAAGCTGCCGGCAACCCTCAAGCTGGAGGGCGCGCTGGGCAGTGCCAGCCAGTTGCAGCAGACGGCAGAGACGCTGAAAGGACAGGGGATCCCGTTTTACCTCTATGGCGATTTCCTGCGCGCCTACACCCAATCGGGCCGGCCCTCTTCGGATTTTATTTACCGGATCAACGAGCAGCATCTGACGCTGAACACCTATCAGACCCTGCACACCGAGATGTATTACCTGACCCCGCCGGCCGCGGCGGAGCTGCTGTCAGGCACGCTGGCG
>DXWE01000172.1 GCA_019417045.1 Oscillospiraceae bacterium | reverse complement strand
GACCTATCAGGCGCAGCCGTTCCCGCCGTTCATCCAGCGGATCATGGAAGCCGGCGGCCTGATGCGCCTGGCGGCGGGCAATTCGCAATAAACAGGCGATGGACTGTACCCGCGAAGCCCGGCGGCGAAACAGGGCGCGGCGCGCCTGAGGCGAGCGCCCACAAGAGGAGGAACCCCGATGCAACCGATCGACATCACCCGCGAGCTGCTGCACGCCCCGGTGTATCCGGGCGACCCCGCGCCCGCGCTCACGCCCCTCTCCCGCATGGAGTACGGCGACGTGTGCAACACGAGCGCGCTCTCCCTGTGCGTGCATAACGGCACCCATCTGGACGCGCCCCGCCACTTCGTGGACGGCGGTGCGGACATCGCAGAACTGCCGCTCTCCCGCTGTATCGGGGAGTGCAGCGTGGTCGAGTACGACGGGATGGTCACCGGCGCGCAGCTCGAGCGGGTGCTCCACCGGCTGGAAAAGCGGATCCTGTTCAAGGGGGACGCGCAGCTCCACCCGAGCGCCGCGTTCGTGCTCGCCGAGAGCGGGGTGGAGCTGGTCGGGGTGGAGGGGCCGTCGGTCGCCACCGGCGACTTCGTGACCCCCGTGCACCGCGAGCTGCTCGGCGCGGGGATCCTGCTGCTCGAGGGGCTCGACCTCTCGGCGGCGCGGGAGGGGCGCTATTTCCTGTTCGCCGCGCCGATCAGGGTCGCGGGCGCCGACGGCGCGCCGGTGCGCGCGGTGCTGCTCGAGAGCCGACTGTGAGAGCGCGCCGGGACGGGGCCGCAGGGGCGGCCCGCGGCGCGGCGGCGGGCGGGTAACTGCCGGCTGCCGGCGCGTGCGGCGCGGGGAAGAGGATCCGCGGCAGACGGCCGCCGCGGGAGGCGTGCGGCGTGGTAGATACGCAGGATCGGTGTGACCGCGGGAGGCGCGCCGCCGGACGGGAGCGCGGCGATGGCGGATGGCCGACAGACAGCCGCCGCGGGAGGCGCGCCGCCGCGAGAGGTGCGCGGGATGGCCGCGCATCACCGCAGGAAACAGGATAGGCCCCGGGGGATCCCCCCGGGGCCTGTTTGTAGGGCCAACATGTGCTGATTTTATAAAAATAGAAGAGGTATATGGAAAATATTATTTACAAAACCGGAAATTGGTGGTATAGTGAGGCCGTCAGAAGGGCACGGGGAGGAGTTGGCCGGGAGTTTTTCCCCGGCGCGACCCGGCGCCGATGACCAGGCTGGCAGACGCAAACGGCGAGCCGGATGGGCAAGCGAGCCGGATGGGGTAGGCGAGCCGGATGGGCAGAATGAGAAGAGGAGAGAGAGGCATGAGAGGTATGAGAGGGATCCAAAGCAGACGGCTGTGTTCCCTGCTGCTGTGTGCGGCGCTGCTGTGCGGGCTGTGTCCCGGGCTGGCGCTGCCCGCGGCCGCGGCGGACACAGGGGAGGCGGGCGCAGCGGCGGGCGCGGGTGCGGCGGTATATGACGCGGCCGCGGTCGACGAGCCGAACGCCGGCAACCCGTTTATCCCCGGCAACATCGGCGACCCGAACACCTACTATGACAAGTCTACCGGCACGTTTTACGTGTTTGGGACGATGGACACCTTCGGGGTGTGGGAGTCGAAGGACTTCGTCCACTGGACGTTTTATTCCTCCGCCTACGACGAGGGCGGGTTCCCGTTCCGGGAACAGAGCCTGTGGGCCCCGAGCATGACCAAGGGCCCCGACGGGCGGTATTATCTCTACTACATCTATAACGGCACGGGCTGCTATGTCGTCTCCGCCGAGACCCCGCGCGGGCCGTGGCGGCAGGAGCTCGGCAACCCGGGCGACTCTGCGCCGACCGCGCTGCATCCCGGCATGTTCGACACGGACGTCGTCACCCTGCACGACGGGAAGTCGTATGTCATCACCATGTACGGCAACAAGGAGCAGGGCACCTGGGGCGTCTATATGGGCGAGCTGAACGACGACATGGTCACCCTGAAGGACGGGCTCAAGATGATCTACACCGGGTCCGACCTGTTCGAGGGGCCGGGGCTGTTCGAGCGGCAGGACGAGGACGGCAACTGGAAATACTACCTGACCTATTCCAACGGCTCGCTCGAGGGGTCGTACCACGTCAACGTCGCCTATTCCGACACGCTGTGGGGACCCTATGCGGCGGACGAGGCGAGCAACCCGATCCTCGCCCCCGACTACCCGCAGGGCACCATCTGCACCGGGCACAGCAACATCTTTGAGGTGAACGGCAAGTTTTATATCTGCTACCACCGCAAATGGGCCTATCAGGACGGGGCGCTCTACTCCGACCGGCAGGCGTGCCTCGAGGAAGTCCGGTTCTATTCGGACGGCACCCTCCGCAAGATCCACCCGACTTCCTCGAGGCACGCCTGCCGGTCGAGGACAAGGGGACGAATATCGCGCTCGACATCCTCGCGACCTCCTCCTCCGAGGGGCACGGCGACGCCCAGCGCACCGACTGGGTCGCGGGGTACGCGTTTGACAACAACTTCGCCACCCGGTGGGAGCCCGCCGGGTCGGGCGACCAGTGGCTGATTGCCGACCTCGGCTCGATCGGGACGATCGAGCGGGTGGAGACCTATTTCAAGACCTGCACGCAGGTGTACTGCTACAAGCTCGAGACCTCGCTCGACGGCGAGGTCTGGACGGAATACGCCGACCGGATGGACAACACCTCCCGGCAGCAGCCGGCGGTGGACACCGGCACGGTGAAAGCGCGGTACCTCCGGCTCACGCTGAGCGGGGACAACGCGGACAACGGCGTGTACGAGATGCAGGTGTACGGCACCCCCGGCCCGAATCTCAGGATGAAGGAGATCCTCGTGGACGGCGAGCCGATCGAGGGGTTTCGCCGCGACCGGTTCGAGTACGTCGTCTATGTGCCGGACGGCAGGCCCGGCGAATCCTCCGCCCGGGCGGAGGATTCCGGAATGATCGTGGAGGCGGCGGGAGATGTCGGTCCTTTCGGCACCAAGAGTTTCACGGTCATATGCGAGGAGACCGGGGAGCGGGGCATGACCTACAGAGTGACGACGGAGCCGCTCGGCAACACCCTGACCGGCACGCCGTTCGGCACGCTGCCCACGGCCTACGGCAAGGAGGTCGAGGCCGCGTTTGACGGCGACCGCTCCACCTCTTATGAGTACACGGGCGCGACCGGCGTGCCGGTCAGGGTGTTGCCGAGCGGCTCCGTCGTCACTCTGT
>DXWE01000171.1:1128-3261 GCA_019417045.1 Oscillospiraceae bacterium | reverse complement strand
CAGGTGATCCCGTATTCCCGGCCATCCACCGCGAGCGGATGGTCCACCACCCGCTCGCCCGGCAGCACCACCGGGATGTGGGCGGGACGCAGTTCGGCGCGCCCCATATCCACCGTCGCGCCGCTCACCCGGCCGTCGCAGAGGTGTAACCACAGGGTGCGGATCCCGCTGAGCGTCTCGATCGTGAGCGTCTCCTTTTTCACGATCCCCTTATCGTACAGGTACTTCCCGACACAGCGGATGGCGTTGCCGCACATCTTTCCCTCGCTGCCGTCCCGGTTGAACATGCGCATTCGGGCGTCCGCCACCGCAGAGCGGCAGATCAGCACCACCCCGTCGCCGCCGATCCCCTTGTGCCGGTCGGACAGCCGCGGGCTGAGTTCTTCCGGATGATCCAGCTCCCGCTCCATACAATTGAAATAGATGTAGTCGTTGCCGCACCCGTGCATCTTCGTAAACGAAAGCCGCTGCCTATCGGCAGATCGGGAGGCGTCGGGCGCCGCCTGCGCCGCGCCGGCGAAAGCCGACTTGCCTCTCTCGTCCCTTACATTCCCGGCTTGATCAGCCTGTGCAGACCGTTTTGTCACATCCGCTCTCCCCTTTCCGTCCCGGTTGAAATCCCGCAGACCGGCTGTCCGGGTCACTTCCCCGCCGGCCCGGCTTCCCACTTTTGGAAACCGGACTCCCGATGCGGAGCTTATGGAACTTTGCCCCGGAGACGGCTGTTTTTTTACATCAGTATACCCCGTCCCCCCGGTTTCTGTCAAGCTCCAAAATGACGGATATTAAATTTCTGCATTCGTAATATCGCCATTATACCCTTTATATTGCCATATATTCTAAAAATAATGAAACAATTCGCATTCATTCTTTCATTTTTGGTAAATTGTCGTCTCGCGTTTGAATTTTGTCCCGCCGGGTTGACAAATGTCGGGGAAACCGGTATACTGGTGTACATACCAGCAACGGCGCTGTGAGCATACAGAGGGCTCGCGGGGCCGTTTTATCCTATTTTGCAGGTAAGGAGCCGGAACGACTATGACGAACGTACCCGAACTTTTCGGCAGTATGGTGTTCAACGACGCCACCATGCGCGAGCGGTTGCCCAAGGAGACCTATGCGGCGCTGCGGCGCACCATTCAGATCGGCAAGAAACTCGATCCGGCGGTGGCGAATATCGTTGCGAACGCGATGAAGGACTGGGCGCTCGAGCGGGGCGCCACCCATTATACCCACTGGTTCCAGCCGATGACCGGGATCACGGCGGAGAAGCACGACAGCTTCATCTCCCCCACGGGAGACGGCGGCGTCATCATGGAATTCTCCGGGAAGGAGCTCATCAAGGGGGAGCCGGACGCTTCGAGCTTCCCCTCGGGCGGCCTGCGCAGCACGTTTGAAGCGCGGGGCTACACCGCCTGGGATCCGACGACCTATGCGTTCATCAAGGATCACACACTGTGTATCCCGACCGCTTTTTATTCCTATGGCGGGGAGGCGCTCGATAAAAAAACTCCCCTGCTGCGGTCGATGGAAGTCATCAACAAGCAGGCGCTGAGAGTGCTGAGGCTGTTCGGCAACACGGACGCGATGAACGTCAAGACGACAGTGGGACCGGAGCAGGAGTATTTCCTGATCGACCGGGAACTGTACCGCCGGCGCAAGGACCTGATCTTCACCGGGCGCACCCTGTTCGGGGCAAAGCCGCCGAAAGGGCAGGAGCTGGAGGACCACTATTTCGGCACGATCAAGCCCCGGGTGGCTGCGTTCATGCAGGAGCTGGACGAGGAGCTGTGGAAGCTCGGGATCCTCGCCAAAACCGAACATAACGAGGTGGCGCCCGCCCAGCACGAGCTCGCCCCCATCTTCACCACCACCAACCTCGCCACCGACCACAACCAGCTGACGATGGAGACCATGAAAAAGGTCGCGCAGCGGCATGGGCTCGCGTGCCTGCTGCACGAGAAGCCGTTTGCCGGGGTAAATGGCAGCGGCAAGCACAACAACTGGTCGCTGTGCACGGACACGGGAGTGAATCTGTTCGAGCCGGGCGACACCCCGCACGAGAACGCGCAGTTTTTGCTCTTTTTGTGTGCGGTGATCGCGGCGGTGGACGAATACCAGGACCTGCTGCGC
>DXWE01000171.1:0-1118 GCA_019417045.1 Oscillospiraceae bacterium | reverse complement strand
GCTCGGCGCGAACGAGGCGCCGCCCGCCATTGTGTCGATGTTCCTCGGGGACGAGCTGACCGAGATCCTGGAAGCCATTGAAAACGACACCGCGTATGATGCGAAGGAACAGGTTCTCATGAAGGTCGGCGTCCACGTGCTGCCGCGGTTCCCGAAGGACACGACCGACCGCAACCGCACCTCGCCGTTCGCCTTCACGGGCAACCGGTTCGAGTTCCGTATGCTCGGTTCAGCGGTCTCCATCGCGGACGCCAACATCGTGCTCAACACGATCGTTGCGGAAGAGCTCTCGCAGTTTGCGGATACGCTCGAGACCGCTGCGGACTTCCAGTCCACGCTGCACGAGCTGATCCGAAAGACCATCCGCCAGCACAAGCGGATCATCTTCAACGGGGACGGCTATGATGAGGAGTGGAAGAAGGAGGCGCAGCGCCGCGGTCTGCTGAACCTGGAGAGCACGCCCGACTGTCTGCCGTATTTCGTATCCGACAAGAATATCGCGCTGTTCACCAAACACCGGGTGTTCGCGGAGAGCGAGATGCGCTCGCGCTACGAGATCCTGCTGGAAAACTACAGCAAGGTGCTGAACATCGAGGCGCTCACCATGCTCGATATGGCGCGCAAGGACATCTTCCCGGCGGTATGCGCGTATATACGGGAGCTCGGCGAGACGGTCGCCGCAAAGAAAGCCGCACTGCCGGATGTGCAGCCGGGCGCGCAGGGCGACCTGTGCCGCAGGCTCTCCTCTCTGGCGGACACCCTGTATGACCGGACGGCGGCTCTCGAAAGCGCCCTGCTCGGCGCCAAGAAACAGGTTGGCGCGCTCCCGCTCGCGCAGTATTACCAGCACACCGTGCTGACCGCCATGCAGGCGCTGCGCACGGTGGCGGACGAGATCGAGACGCTGACCGCCAAGTCCTGCTGGCCCTATCCGAGCTATGGCGACCTGCTGTTCAGCGTATAAAAGTGTACAGAGAGAGGCCGGGGAGGCGGCAGTCGCCGCCTCCCCGGCCTCTCTTTCTGCATTTACCGGCTTCTGCGTGCCCTTTTAACCGCCGGCCTGTCTGAGATGCCGCTCAGTCCTCTGTCAGCAGCCGCAGCAGCTCCTGATGTCCGAC
>DXWE01000170.1 GCA_019417045.1 Oscillospiraceae bacterium | reverse complement strand
TTTTTGAACGACCTGCTCGAGCAGTGCGAGAAGGAGGACGTGGCGAACTTCCAGGAGGGCTACTGGGTGGACCACTGGACATACAACGCCGACCTGCTTGAACAGTTCGCGGCGGTGTTCCCCGACAAGCTGCGCTCCGCCCTGTTTGAGACGGCGGATTATACCTACTACGACAATGACGAGGTGGTCGTGCCGCGTACCAGCCGGTACGTGCTGACCGAAAACGGCGTGCGGCAGTACGGCGCGGTGCAGAAGGTGCCGGAGAAGACCGCGCTGCTCAAAGCGCGCGACGCCCGCCCGAACCAGGTGCGCACGCTGTACGGCAAGGGGGAGGTGTACCGCTGCACTCTCGCCTCCAAGATTCTGGTGCTGCTGACCAACAAGATCGCGTCTCTCGACCCGGAGGGGGTCGGCCTCGAGATGGAGGGCAACAAGCCGGGCTGGTGCGACGCGCTCAACGGCCTGCCGGGGATCCTCGGCAGCTCGATCAACGAGAGCGCGGAGGTCGGCCGGCTGGCGCGCATGCTGCTGGAAGCGCTCGAGCAGGCGGGAGATGTGACCATCCGGCTGCCGGAGGAGGCGAAGTCCTTCTTCGACGCGGTGTCCTCGCTGCTGAGCGCGGACCTCTCCCCGATGGCCTATTGGGAGCAGAGCAACGACGCGAAGGAGGCGTACCGCGCGGCGGTGACCTTCGGCATTCTCGGGCAGGAGCAGCCGGTCTCGAAGGAGGCGGCCATGGCATTCCTGCGCGGGGTGATCCGCAAGGTGGATCAGGGCATCGACAAGGCCTATAACCCCGAGACCGGCGTCTATGACACCTATTTCATCAACGAGGCTGTCACCTACGACCCGATGACAGACGAGAAGGGCGAGCCGGTGCTGAACGCCAGCGGCCTGCCGCTCGTGCGGGTCACGGAATTCAAACAGCGTCCGATCCCGCCGTTCCTGGAGGGGCAGGTGCACGTCATGCGCACCCGCCCGGAGCTGTCGGCCGGCCTGCATGAAGCGGTCAAAAAGAGCGGGATGTACGATGAAAAGCTCGACATGTTCAAGGTCAACGCGAACATCATGGACGAGACCAAGGAGATCGGCCGGCAGAATGTGTTCCCGCGCGGGTGGCTCGAAAACGAAGCCGTATTTCTGCACATGGAGTATAAATACTTTCTCGAGCTGCTCCGCTCGGGGCTGTACGACGAGTTTGCCCACTATCTGCGCACCTCGTTCGTGCCCTCGCTCGACCCGGCGGTGTATGGCCGCAGCACGCTCGAGAACAGCTCGTTCATCGCGAGCTCCGCGCATCCGGACGCCCGGATCCACGGCACGGGCTATGTCTCCCGGCTGACCGGCGCGTCCACCGAGTTCCTCACCATGTGGCGGTTCATGACGGTGGGCCAGCGCCCGTTCCTGCTGGACGACAGCGGCGCGCTCACATTGCGGCTCGACCCGAAGCTGCCCGGCTTCCTGTTCACCGAGAAGACAGAGACGGTGGAGCGGTATACGGAAAGCGGCACGCAGGCTCTCTCGCTGCCGGCCGGCAGCTTTGCCTGTGACCTGCTCGGCAGCACGCTGCTCGTCTACCACAACGACAGCCGGGTGGATACGTATGCGAAAAACGCCCGGATCGGGAAGGTGGAGCTCTCTCAGGGGGAAACCCTCCTGTACACCGCACAGGACGGGACGATTCCCGCGCCGTATGCCCAGCAGGTGCGGGACGGGCAGATCGATCGGATCGACGCGTATATCTACGCCTGACATAACTGGATATAAGGAGAGACGACCATGGGAAAAGACATCAGCAGCATCATCTCGTATGATAAGAACGGCTTTATCATCCACGGGAAGCGGGAGTACCTGATCGGCGGCGAATTCCACTATTTCCGCGTACCGGCGGCGCAGTGGGAGGACCGGCTGCAGAAGATGAAGGCGACCGGCGCGAATCTGATCTCGGTGTATATCGCGTGGAACCTGCACGAGCCGGAGGAGGGCAAGCAGCGGTGGGACGGGGACTATGACCTCGACCGGTTCCTGACGCTGTGTGAGAAGTACGGGTTTTATGTGCTCATCAAGCCCGGCCCCTACATCTGCGCGGAGCTGGATTTCGGCGGCCATCCGGACTGGCTGATCAAGAAGATCGCGAACAAGGAATTCCGCCTGCGCATGCTCGACAAGGGCTATCTGGACCTGTGCAAATACTGGTATGAGTCGTGCGCGAAGCAGATCAACAAGCACCTGATCACCAACGGCGGCAACATCATCGCCGCGCAGATTGAAAACGAGTACGACCACCTGATCGAGTACGGCGAGGAGACCATCACGGTGGACGACGCGATCCAGTACTTCATGTATCTGAAAAAGACGATGGAGGACTGTGGGATCGACGTGCCGAAATTCGCCAACGAGGCGGAATTCCTGCGCGGCAAGGGGATCATCGACACCCGCACCTACTATCCCTATATCCCCGGCAAGTGGGCGTCCGAATTTGAGCGGTTTGAGGAGAAGCTGTTCAGCTCGAAGAAGACGCAGGGCGACTCCCCGGTCATGATCCTCGAGCTGCAGGCGGGCTGGTTCTCGCAGATCGGCACCCCGACGTTTGTGCCGGGGGTGGATGTGATCGAGGGCGTGTCCAAGAGCGTGTTCATCACCGGCGCCTCGATCGTCAACTACTACATGATGGTCGGCGGCACCACCTTCCCGTACATGGGTGCCCGGGGCGACCTGGTGCTTGGCGGCTACGGCAATATCACGAGCTACGACTTCGGCGGCGCACCGGTCGGCGAGACAGGCGAGCTGCGGGACGACAAATACCACTGGATCAAGGGCTTCATCCGGTTTGCAAAGGAGTTTTCGCACCTCATCGCGGACAGCGACGACCAGAAGCACTGCGAGATCCTCTCGGGCGGCGAGAACATTGCGGTGCTGAGCGAGAACGGCGCCGAACTCGACACCCATCTGAAGAAGGGCTTTGAGAACTTCACGACCTACGAAGAGGGCAACGCGGACGGCCGGTTCTTCTTTGTGCGCAACATGGAGAAGGAGGACAAACCCGTTATTATCCGCATCCCGGCGGAGATCACCGGCTGTGAATACATCTTTGAGACGGTCATCCGCTCCAACCAGACCCGTATGTTCCCGGTGAACATGAAGCTGGGGGACGCGAAGACCCGGATCCACTACTCCACCTCCGAGCTGCTGCTGACAAAGAAGTACCCGCACGGCACCGCGGTCGTGATGACCGGGCGGCGCGGCACGGTCGGCGAGCTGTGCCTGAATGTGGCCCCGGCGGACGTGACCGTGCTG
>DXWE01000017.1:20516-22739 GCA_019417045.1 Oscillospiraceae bacterium | reverse complement strand
TCACAAACGCGCGCCCGGGGGCTGGAGGCCGAAGATGTCCTGCGGCGCAACGACGCCTACCACGCCCTGCGGGCGGTGGACGGGCTGGTGTTCACCGGCCCGACCGGCACCAATGTGAACGATGTGGCGGTCGGCCTGCTGGAGGGGTAGCCGATTTCCGTTACAAATAATTTACGTTTACCCGTTGCAAAGCGGGGGCGAATATTGTACAATACAGATAGATCCCATACAGAAAAGAGTGTGATTCCCTTGGCAATCCGGTTAGAGACCCGGTATGCAGACGCGTTCATCCGCCCGCAGGAGTGGGAGGGGATGCGCCGGCCGATCGCGCTGGCGCACGAGACGCTGCATCAGAAAAACGGGCTCGGCAATGATTTTCTGGGCTGGCTCACCCTGCCCACCGACTATGACAAGGAGGAGTTTGCGCGGATCCAGGCGGCCGCCGCGCGCATCCAGAAGGATACCGATATCTTTATCGTCATCGGCATCGGCGGGTCGTATCTCGGCGCGCGCGCCGCGATCGAGTTCCTCAAATCCCCGCTGTATAACGCCAAACGCAAGGATACACCGGACATCTACTTCGCCGGGAACAGCATCAGCTCGACCGCGCTGTCGGAGCTGCTCGAGCTGTGCGAGGGCAAGCGGGTGTCCGTCAATGTTATCTCCAAATCCGGCACCACCACCGAACCGGCCGTGGCGTTCCGGGTGTTCCGGTCGTATCTCGAGAAGACGGTCGGCGTGGAAGAGGCCCGCCGCCGCATCTATGTGACGACCGACAAGGCGCGCGGCACCCTGAAGGGCCTGGCGACGCGCGAGGGATACGAGACGTTTGTCGTGCCGGACGACGTGGGCGGCCGGTTCTCGGTGCTCACCGCCGTCGGGCTGCTGCCGATCGCGGTGGCGGGATGCGACATCGCCTCGCTGATGCACGGCGCGGCGCAGGCGCAGGCCGAGCTGTGCGACCCGGACCTGATGAAAAACGACTGCTACCGCTATGCGGCGGCGCGCAACATCCTGCTGCGCAAGGGCCGCGCGGTGGAGCTGATGGTCAGCTACGAGCCGAGCAACGCGATGTTCAACGAGTGGTGGAAGCAGCTGTACGGCGAGAGCGAGGGCAAGGACGGCAAGGGCCTGTTCCCGGCGTCGGTGGTGTTCTCGACCGACCTGCATTCGCTCGGGCAGTTCATCCAGGACGGCTCCAACATCCTGTTTGAGACGGTGTTGCAGTTTGACAGACCGCAGCGTGAGCTCGTGATCGAGGAGGACCCGGAGAACATCGACGGGCTCAACTTCCTCACCGGCCAGACGATGGCGACCGTCAACCGGAAGGCGTTCGAGGGCACGGTGCTCGCGCACGCGGACGGCGGTACCCCGAGCCTGGTGGTGCAAATCCCGGAGGCGACGGAGGAGCATCTCGGCTATCTGATCTATTTCTTTGAGAAGGCGTGTGCGATCTCGGGCTATCTGCTCGGGGTCAACCCGTTTGACCAGCCGGGCGTCGAGAGCTATAAGAAGAACATGTTCGCCCTGCTCGGCAAGCCCGGCTATGAAGAGGCGCGGGCGCAGCTCGAGCAGCGGCTGCAATAAACCGGCGGGTTTTCATACGGGCCGGGCGCACCCTGACGGCACGCGTCCCGGCCGGCACAGGGCAGGTACGCCGATAGCGGCGATGATATATTTCAGTATTAGGAGGAATCGAAAATGGTCACTGTAATCCTCGGCAAAAAAGGTTCCGGCAAGACCAAGCGGCTCATCGATCTGTGCGCCAAGGCGACGCAGGAGTCGGACGGCAACGTGGTGTTCATCGAGAAGGACGACACGCTGACGTACAATCTGAGCCACAAGACCCGGCTGACCGCGGCGGATGAGTATGGCATTTCCGGTTTTGACAGCCTGTATGGCTTTATCGCCGGCATGTGTGCCGGCAACTATGATATCACCGATGTGTTTCTGGATTCCACGCTGAAGATCGGCGGGCGCGACATGAACGAGCTGAAGGCGTTTGTCGAGCGGCTCGGGGTGCTCAGCGAGCAGGCGGAGACGCGGATCGTGCTGACCGTGTCGGCGGACCGCTCGGAGATCCCGGGCGAGCTGTCGGACAAGGTGATGGAGCTGTAAGCAGGCCGGTTTTCCGCGGCATGCCGGGCGGACGGGACGACGCTCCCGTCCGCCCGCGCGCTGCCTGCCGCCGGATCCGCTTTTGGCCGGCCGCCGCCCGCACCC
>DXWE01000017.1:18856-20506 GCA_019417045.1 Oscillospiraceae bacterium | reverse complement strand
CCTCTGGGGAGGGGGCGCCGCTTTTGCTTGGCCGCCGCTTTTGCTCGGCCGCCGCTTTTGCTCGGGGGCCGCTTTTGCTCGGGGGCCGCTTTCGCCCCGCCGTGTCGGCAGGGGGCCGGGCGCGGGGATCGCCGGCAAGGGCATTGGGTGGATCGGATACTACCATCATCCAACACGGGGGCCGGGCGCGGACTCGCCTGTGAAGGCACAGGCGGTTCTTCCCGAGGAGCGGTGGAAAAAAGATGTTGACAAATCGTGGATGTATGCTATATAATAATCTGCGTGTCTAGAGGTATGTGATGAAACTGAACGTACAGCCCCTGTTTACAGGGGAGCGGGAACAACTGCTGATAGACGAACAGCTGGACTTTTCGGCGCGGGACTTTTTCGGGTCCTGCCCGTTCCGGCAGCCGGTTTCGGTGAAGGGGACGGTGACGGCCGCCGGCGGCGTGGTGCTGCTGCGGGCCATCGTCGGTTATCGGTTCGACGGGCAGTGCGACCGGTGCCTGGATCCCTTTTCGCGGGAGGGCACGCTGCCGATCGAGCATGTGCTGGTCACGTCCGCCGAGGACGAGGACAGCGATGAGCTCGTGGTGCTCGAGGATTTCCAGCTGGATTTGGACGAGTTGGTCGAGACGGATCTGTGGCTGGAGCTGCCGTCGAAGAGCCTGTGCCGGGAGGATTGCCGCGGGCTGTGTCCACAGTGCGGCAAGAATCTCAACGAGGGGTTGTGCGGCTGCGGGAAGAAGGATATCGATCCTCGGCTCGAGGCCCTCAAACAGGCATTACAGTGAATTTGGGAATTCTGGTAAGGAGGTGCTCTGATGGCGGTACCGAAGAGAAAGCATTCCAAGGCGCGCCGCGACAAACGCCGCAGCAACGTCTGGAAGATGGATGCCCCGGTGCTGGTGAAATGCCCCCAGTGCGGCGAATATAAGCGCGCGCATCGGCTGTGCAACAACTGCGGGTATTACAACGGCAGGCAGGTTGTGGTGAAAAAAGAGGCGTGAGTCGCCGCAAACGGTAGAGGGGGAGCAGTCCTCCTCTATTTTGTTGTAAGCGGGTCATCCCGAAGCGGTTTGGGGAGACGCCGGCCGCCAAAGAGCAGCCCTGCCGCCGGAGGCGGGCGGAAAGCGGCGCCCCGGAAGCGGGCGGGAAGCGGCGTCCCGGAAGCGGGCGGAAAACGGCGCCAAAGCCGGCCGCCGCTATACCTGAAAACCGGCCGGGCCGCCCGCCCGCGGGAATCCTCCGGCGGGAAAAGCGGGACAAGACGAGAGGACAGCCTCAAAAAACAGGACGGAGCAGCCGTAAAAAACAGGATGAAAACAGCCGTGCAAAAAAGCGGGACAGAGCGGCTGTAAAAAAGCGGGAGAGAGCAGTCGTACAAAAAGCGGGATGAAACAGCCGCAAAACGGGAAAAATGAGAAGATACCGGCGATAAACCGGCAGAAAAACGGGAAAAATGGAACCAGAGGGACAACACGGGACAGAGAAGGTGATACTATGGCCAAACCGGTGGTGGCGGTGGTCGGGCGTCCGAATGTGGGCAAGTCGACCCTGTTCAACAAGCTGATCGGGCAGCGGCTGTCGATCGTCCAGGACACCCCCGGCGTGACGCGCGACCGGATCATGGCGGACGGCGAGTGGCGG
>DXWE01000017.1:16048-18846 GCA_019417045.1 Oscillospiraceae bacterium | reverse complement strand
TCCTCAGCAAGATGCGGGCGCAGGCGCAGCTCGCGATCGACCAGGCGGATGTGATCGTGCTGGTGACAGACCTGCGCGCGGGTGTCACCGCGAACGACCAGGACGTGGCGGCCATGCTGCAGCGCAGCGGCAAGCCGGTGGTGCTGTGCGTCAACAAGTGCGACACGGTGGGGCAGACGCCGCCCGAGTTCTATGAATTTTATGCGCTCGGGCTCGGCGATCCGGTGGCGGTCTCGTCGGTGCACGGGCACGGGACAGGCGATCTGCTCGACCGGGTGTGCGCGCTGTTCCCGCCCGACCTGCCGGAGGGAGAAGAGGAAGACGAGCCCATCCGGGTGGCGGTCATCGGCAAGCCGAACGCCGGCAAGTCCTCGCTGGTCAACCGCATTGCGGGGGAGGAGCGGAGCATCGTCTCGGACATGGCGGGCACCACCCGCGACGCGATCGACACGCCGGTGCACAACGCGCACGGCGATTTCCTCTTCATCGACACGGCAGGGCTGCGGCGCAGGAGCCGGGTGGACAGCGACATCGAAAAATACAGCGTACTGCGTGCGCGCATGGCGATCGAGCGGGCGGATGTGTGCGTCATCCTGATCGACGGCGTGGAGGGGTTCACCGAGCAGGACAGCAAGGTGGCGGGGCTCGCGCATGACCAGGGCAAGGCGTGTATTATTGCGGTGAACAAGTGGGACGCGGTGGAAAAAGAGACCGGCACGATGGAGAAGATGCGCCGGCAATTGCAGCAGGATTTCAGCTTTATGGCCTATGCGCCGATCGTGTTCCTCTCCGCCAGGACCGGACAGCGGGTGGATCGGCTGTTTGAGCTGATCGCCTATGTGCACGAACAGAACTGCATGCGCATCTCGACCGGGATGCTCAACGAGCTGCTCGCCCAGGCGACCGCGCGGGTACAGCCCCCCTCCGACAAGGGGCGCCGGCTGCGGATTTACTATATCACCCAGCCGTCCACCAAGCCGCCGACCTTTGTGTGCTTTGTCAACCGGGCGGATCTGTTCCACTATTCCTATCAGCGGTATATTGAAAACCGGATCCGGGAGACGTTTGGCCTGACCGGCACGCCGGTGCGGCTGATCGTGCGCGAACGGGGCGAAAAGGCATAGGGACAGGCCAAAGGTGCGGCCAGAGGTCCTGGGCGCGGCCCAAAAGTCCGACCGGCCGAAGGGGGCCGGGGAGCGGCGGAATACCGGGAGGTTGAAGGGTTTGGCGTTGAAATGCATAGCGTTGAAATGCATGGCGCTGTAAGACGTGACGCTGTCAGGTGTGACGCCGAAGAATACGGGGCCACAGGGGAAGCGGCCGGGACGGCGTGGGGAGACAGGCTTTGGTTGCCCACACCTTTCTCCCCTTCGCTCTTGTGATCCGGGAGAGAATGTGGTATACTATCCTTGAATTTGAAAGCCGACGGCAGGGGAGGAGACGCCGATGGAGGGCAGACACATGAGACCGACGCCGAGAGAACGGCGCCGCAGACAGATCCGGCTGGTCATCATCCTGTGGGTGGTGGCGCTGCTGCTGCTCGCGGCCGCGTGCGGCGTCTATACGATCGGCCGGGACGACTCGGGACCGGGCGACGAGAGCACGCCGGGCACGACCACGGGGATCGGCGGGACCGATCCGACGACCGGCGGCACCGAGGCGCCGACGACGAGCACGACGCCGGCGGTGACCGAGCCGACGGTGGGGGACGACGTGCGCCCGGTCGGCGGCAGTGAGGTGGACACCACCGGGCACTATGTGCAGCCGGCGGGCGCGAGCTGGAACCTGCTGCTGGTCAACGACTGGAACCCGGTCACCAAGGAATTTATCGATTCGATCGAACTGACCGAATACGCCTCCGGCAAGTATTTTGACTCCCGGGCGGTGGACGCGCTGATGGAGCTGATCGACGCCGGGAATGAGGCGGGATGCCATCTGATCGCGCAGTCCCCCTATCGAGGATACGACCTGCAGGCGGCCCTGTTTGTCGACGAGGTGGCCACCTGGGAGGGGTACGGCTATGTCGGCAAGGACGCGGAGGACAAGGCCTCGACACTGGTCAAGCGGCCGGGCTGCAGCGAGCACCACACGGGGCTCGCGTGCGATATCCTCGGCGGCGGCTACACCTATCTGACCGAGGATTTCGCCAATACCTCCGATTACGAGTGGCTGATCGAGAACTGCGCCCGGTTCGGGTTTATCCTGCGGTTCCCTGAGGGCGAGCAGGAGGCGATCACCGGCGTGACCTTTGAGCCGTGGCACTACCGCTATGTCGGGGTTCAGGCCGCGACCGAGATCATGGAGCGGGGGTTGACCCTCGAGGAGTATCTCGAGGAGAAGGGGCTGTGAGAAGAAGTGTGGAACGCCTCCCCGGCAATTCTGCCGGGGAGGCGTTTTGAGAGAGGAGAAGCAGGAATGTCGATCACGGTGATCGGGGCGGGACTGGCCGGGTGCGAGGCCGCGTGGGCGGCCGCAAACGCGGGGGTGCCCGTCACGCTCTGGGAGATGAAGCCGAAAAAGCACTCCCCTGCGCATCACACCGACTGGTTTGCGGAGCTCGTGTGCTCCAATTCGCTCAAGGCCAGCCGGCTGGACAGCGCGGCCGGATTGCTCAAGGAGGAGATGCGGCGGCTCGGGTCGGTGTGCCTGCTCGCCGCGGACGGGTGCACGGTGCCCGCCGGCGGCGCGCTCGCGGTCGACCGGGAGCAGTTTGCCCGCGAGGTGACCCGCCGGATCGAGGCCCATCCGCTCATCACGGTGAGGCGGGAGGAGTGCACCGCGATCCCGCCGGAGGGGGT
>DXWE01000017.1:15603-16038 GCA_019417045.1 Oscillospiraceae bacterium | reverse complement strand
CCGGGCCGCTGACCAGCGACCCGATGGCGCGCGCGGTCGAGGAGCTGTGCGGCGGCGGGCTCTCGTTTTTCGATGCGGCCGCGCCGATCGTCACGGCGGAGAGCGTGGACCGGGAGCACGCGTTTCGCGCGTCCCGGTACGGCCGGGAGGAGAGCGGGGAGGGGGACTATCTCAACTGCCCGCTGAACCGGGAGGAATACGAGCGGTTCCACGCGGCGCTGGTGGGCGCCGAGACCGCGCCGCAGCACGCGTTTGACAGACGGCCGGCCGTGTATGAGGGATGTATGCCGATCGAGGTGCTCGCCGCACGCGGCGCGGATTCCATCCGGTTCGGCCCGATGAAGCCGGTCGGGCTGCGCGACCCGCGCACCGGGCACCGCCCGTGGGCGGTGTTGCAGCTGCGGGCGGAGAACGTCGAGGGGACGCTCTATAACC
>DXWE01000017.1:7250-15593 GCA_019417045.1 Oscillospiraceae bacterium | reverse complement strand
GTGCATCACGCCGAACCGGGCGTACTCCGCGTGCGCAAGCGCCGGGATCAGCCCGGCGCGGATCGCGGCCGGCAGGCAGCCGCTCACGCTGCCCCGCGAGACCATGCTCGGGGCGCTTGGCGGCTATATCAGCGATCCGGCGGTCACGGATTTTCAGCCCATGGGCGCGAATTTCGGGATCCTGCCGCCGCTAAAGACGCCCATCCGGGACAAACGGGAGCGGTATGCCGCGCTGAGCGAACGCGCGCTGCGGGCCCTGGCCCCGTATACCGGCGCCTGACGGGCCTGCGGCAAACCCGTGTCCCGGGCGGCGCTTGGGGCGGATCGCGGGGGGCCTTTCTCCGGAGCCATCCCTTTCGTCTGCTATCCGACGACAAAGGCCGGCGCTCTTCCCGGAAGGGAAGGCGCCGGCCTTTGTGTACTCTATTTAGGAGGGAAATGGGAAAAAGCAAAATCAGAGGGGTCTTCCCGGCCGGACGGCCAGAACAGGGGATTGCCGGCGGCATCGTCCGGCCGGGGAGACAGAGAAGAAAAACAGGAAAGAGAGCTTAGAAATACCGGTTGAGCAGGCCCAGGAAGCCCTTGCCGTGGCGGGCCTCGTCCTTTGCCATCTCGTGCACCGTGTCATGGATCGCGTCGTACCCGAGCTCCTTCGCCCGCCTGGCGAGCACCATCTTGCCCTCGGTCGCGCCGCACTCGGCGTCCACCCGCATCTGCAGGTTCGTCTTGGTGTCGTCCGTGAGGACCTCGCCGAGCAGCTCGGCAAATTTCGCCGCGTGCTCCGCCTCTTCAAACGCATACCGCTTATACGCCTCCGCGACCTCCGGATACCCGTCGCGCTCGGCCTGGCGGCTCATCGCGAGATACATGCCCACTTCGCTGCACTCGCCGTTGAAGTTGGAGCGCAGCATCTCGACCACTTCCGGATCGACACCCTTGGCAACGCCCACGCGGTGCTCGTCCGCCCACACGCGGCCGTCCGCCTTCTTTTCAGCCGGCGCGGCGGCGGGAGCCGCCTCCACTTCGCCCATGTCCAAAAACTTCGAGCCGGGCACGCCGCAGATCGGGCAGACTGCCGGGGGCTCGTCACCGGTGTGGACATACCCGCAGGCGGGACATACAAATTTTTTCATAATGGTTTCCTCCTTTAATACTGTTTGGAATATTCCTCATAGCTTACCGCTATGGTTTTGCGTGTGTCTGAGAGGCACAGGCCGGGCACAGGCCGTGCAGAAATACGTCCTGGATCGTGGCCTCGCAGCCCGGCGGGCAGAGGTCCCGCAAAAACTCCTCCGGCAGCGGGAAATCCAGAATCCGGCCGCAGCGGCTGCATTGAAAGTGCCCGTGGTCCTGCGGATTGCCGTCGAACCGCTGCTCCTCCGGGTCGATCCCCACCAGCCGGATCAGCCCCGCCCCGCACAGCGCCTTGACGGAATTGTAAATCGTAGTGCGGGAAAAGGTGGGGTACTGCTCGAGCAGCGCCTGGTAGATCGTGTCCACCGTCGGGTGGGTGGGATGACCAAGCAGGTAATCATATACGGCGAGCCGCTGCGGTGTGGGCCGAAGCCCCTTGTCCGCCAACATCTGCGCCTGTTGCTTTGTGGTCATTGGGAACCTCCGGAACTGAATCAATTAGCAATTTGAAATGATTACAAATATAGTTTACACCAAATTTTGGATTTGTCAAGAGGTTTTTCAAACTTTTTCCGACAAAACCCATTGGTTTTTTCCAGTGGTTGTGGTATAATGGGAAAAAATCGGGTTTTTCTACACAATACCCAGTGGATGGACGGAGTTTTCCCATGAAGAGTGAGCAAAAGCAGCCGCTGCGGCGGGAAGAAGAGGACCGGGTGTCCGATTCAGAGTGGATCGTCGGGCGCAACGCGGTGACAGAGGCACTGCGCGTCGGCCGTCCCATTGACCATCTGCTGGTGGCCCGTGGAGAGCACGTCGGGCGGATGGGGGAGATCCTCGCGAGAGCGCGGGAGCGGCAGATCCCGATCAAGGAGACGGATCCCCGCAAGCTGGACCTGCTGTGTGGCCCGCATCACCAGGGGGTGGCGGCCGCGGCGGCGTGCAGGCCGTATGCGACGCTCGAAGAGGTGCTGAGCCTGGCGGAAGAGCGGGGGGAGCCGCCGTTTTTGGTGGTGTGCGACGGGCTGGAGGATCCGCACAATCTCGGGGCGATCGTGCGCACGGCCGAGGCGGCCGGCGCGCACGGGGTCGTGGTACCCAAGCGGCGGAGCGTCGGGCTGACGGCGGCGGTCTATAAGGCGTCGGCCGGCGCGGTGGAGTATCTGCCGGTCGCCCGGGTGACCAATCTCGCCGACACCCTGCGGGAGCTGAAAAAGCGGAATATCTGGGTGTATGGGCTGGATATGGACGGTGCGCCCTGGAACCGGACCGACCTGCGCGGCGCGGTGGCGCTGGTGGTGGGATCGGAGGGAAAAGGGCTCAGCCGGCTGGTGCGCGAGCTGTGCGACGGCATTGTCTCGCTGCCGATGTACGGGCAGATCGAGTCGCTCAATGCGTCGGTGGCGTGCGGCATCCTGCTGTATGAGGCGGCGCGGCAGCGCCATGAGGCGTGAGGTTTTGGGAGGGATGGCCATGCATACCGATCACAGGCCGGAGGAATATGATATTGATGAACTGATCGCGGAGGCGCGGGGAGTCCCGGTGCGTCCCGCCGGGCGCACGGTCGTGCCGGCGGCGGACCCGGGACGCGATGTGCGTCGGGCGGCGGCCCCGGGGGAGAGCCCGGCGTCCGGCGGGAAGCCGGCAGCAGACGTGCTGCGCCCGGCGGAAAAGCCGGAGGGGACGCCGGTGAGGCCGGCGGAGTCGCCGGAGAGAGCGCGTGCGATGCGGCCGGTCAACCAGCCGGTGCGGCGGCTGTTCCATCCCGAGGTGCCGCCCGCAAGGACGACGGCGCCGTCGCGGGCGGCGAGTCCGGCTGCCCCGGCGGCACAGCCGGTGGCTGCGGATCGGTTGGCGGCGAGCGCGCCAGAGCCGGAGGAGGACATGAAGATCTTTGTCCCTGCCGCCCGCCCGCGGCCGCTGCCGCAGAGTGCGGCGGGAGGAAAAGCGGCGAGCCGGCAGTCGTCGCCCGTGCGTCCGGCGTTTGATATCGTGCGCGAGGAGGAGGGCTTTACCCGCCGGGTGGAGGTGGCGGCCGTGCAGGCGGGCGCCGCTGCCGACCGGAAACCGGCCGCGGCCGAGGAGGAGCTCGACGGGCAGATGAAGCTGGACGAGTTCGCCGGGGAAGAAGCTGCCGACAGTCCCGAGGACAATCCGGAGTGGAAGGAGCAGCTGCGGCGCGCGAGGGAGCAGAAGGTCCGCGCCTTCAAGCTGGTCGGCGGGTTCAAGCTCGCGGGCGAAGAGGAGGAGAACGATCCCGGGGAGGAGCCGGAGCCGCTGGAGGACGAGGAGGAAGAGGTCTCGGATTTCGAGAGCTATGAGGATGCCGATGCGGTGCGCGCGGAGCTGTCCTATCGTCGCAACACCGGGCGGGTACGGCTGCTCGTGACACTCGCGTGGGAGGCACTGCTCGTGGTGGCCGCGGCTGTGATGCAACTCAGCGGCCTGCCGCCGGTCAGCGGATATGTCTATATCATCGGATCGGCGTTTGTGCTGCTGATTATGATGCTGATGAATCATACGGTCATGGGAACGGGGCTGAAAGCGCTCTTCTCCCGCGCGCCCACCGCGGAGAGCGGGGTGGCGGTGGCCGCTGTGGTGACATTGCTGCACACCCTGCTGCAGCTTTCCCATGTCGAGGGCGTGACGAGCGGGATGACCGGGCTGCTGCCCTGTGTGGCCGGGTTCGGGCTGCTTTCGTGCGGCTGGGGCCGCCTGCAGCACCTGTCCCGGGTGTGTGCGAATTTCCAGTTTGTGTCCTATCCCGGGGAGAAGTTCGCGGCAAAGCTGGTGGAGGACCCGAAAACCGCCCGGGAGATCGGCGGGAACACCGTGGTGGCGGGTGATCCGGACGTGGTATACTACCGTCCGGCGAGCTTCCTGACCCGGTTTTTGGAGCGCTCGGACGATGGCAGTCCGGACGGCGGCGTGATGCGCTGGTATGTCTGGCTGGTGCTGGGAGCGGCGACGCTGACGGCGCTGCTCTATGGGATTGTCTGGCGGGAGGCGGGCGCCTGGTGGCAGGCGGTGACGGTGTGGACGGCGGCGCTGTGTATCGGCGCGCCGGTCATGGCGGTGCCGGGCGTGCAGGCGCCGCTGTGCCGCGCGGCCAGACGGGTGCTCCGCCACGGCGGGCTGCTTGTCGGCTGGGACACGGTGGAGGAGTTTGGGGACGCGCATGCGCTCGCGGTGGACGCGATCGAGCTGTTCCCGAGCGAGAGCGTGCTGCTCCACGGGATCAAGACCTTTTCCGGCACCCGCATCGACGAGGCGATTCTGGACGCGGCGGCGGTCTCCATCACGGCGGGCGGGCCGCTCTCCAGCGTGTTCCGCCGGGTGATCGAGGACAAGGTGGACATCCTGCAGGAGGTGGATACGCTGGTCTATGAGCAGGAGATGGGGCTGTCCGGCTGGGTCGGCGGCCGCCGGGTGCTGGTGGGCAACCGGCGCCTGCTCGAAAACCACGGGGTGGACGTGCCATCCAAAGACTACGAGATGCGCTATACCCAGGCGGGAAGGCAGCTCGTATATCTCTCCACCGCCGGCGAGCTGTCCGCCATGTTTGTCATCAGCTACCTGCGGGACGACGGGATTGCGGACGCGGTGCGCGCCATGAACCGGGAGGGGGTCACCCTGCTCGTGCGCACCTGCGACCCGAACGTGACGCCCGAGCTGATCTGCTCCACGCTCGAACTGGACGACTATTATGTGGAGGTGCTCGGCACCACCGGCCGCCGGCGGTTTGAACAGCTGGTGGGGGAGGACCCGGCCCCGACCGACGCGGATCTCGCCTCCGACGGGCGGCTGCCCGGCAAGGCGGAGGCACTGGCCTGCTGCCGCCGGCTGCGCACCGCTGCCCGGCTCGCGCTGGCCGCCCAGGTGGTCGGCGGGCTGCTCGGGGTCGCGCTGTGCGCGGTACTCGCCCTGTATTCCGGGGGGCGTCTGCTGCCGCCGGTTTTGCTGCTGCTCTATCTGCTCGGCTGGGGTGCGGTGACCCTCGCACTGCCGCTGATCCGCCGTGTGTAAGCTGCGCGTGGATGAATTTTGTGTAATATTGCCAGATTTCCCGTGTGGATCTTGTGCCCACACGGGAAATTTTTCATACTGTTCATAAAATACGCCTTGCATTGAGGGGACAGGTACGATATAATAGTCAAAGTGGAAATTGACAAGGAAAATATTTTGTCTATTCTGCGAGAATCTTGTCCGCACACACGAAAGGGGAGTTCCTAGTTGAAACAGTACAGCGCAAAAGACATTCGCAATGTGGCCCTGGTCGGGCATGCCGGCGCCGGAAAGACCTCGCTGGCCGAGGCGGCCTACTTTTTGACGGGGAAGGCCGACCGGCTCGGCAAGGTCGCGGACGGCACCACGCTCTGTGACTTCGACCCGGAGGAGATCAAACGCAAGGCGTCGGTTGCGACCGCGATCCTGCCGGTCGAATGGAAGGATATCAAGATCAACCTGCTCGACACCCCCGGCCTGTTCGACTTTGCGGGCGGGGTCAGCGAGGGGATCCGCGCCGCCGGCAGCGCGCTCATCGTCATCTCCGGCAAGAGCGGGCTCTCGGTCGGTGCCGAAAAGGGCTTCAAGGCGGCGTCCAAGAAAGGAATTGCCCGGCTGTTCTTTGTCAACAAGCTCGACGCGGAACATGCGGACTTCGATAAAGTGTACGACCAGCTCAAGGAGGCATATGGCAAGGCGGTGTGTCCGCTCGTGATCCCGTATGTCGTGGATCACAAGGTGCAGTGCTATGTCTCGCTGCTCGACAAAAAGGCCTATACCTATCAAAACGGCAAACGGTCCGAAACCGCCATCCCGGAGGCGCTGGTGCTCGAGGTGGAAGAGCTGCGCACGGTCATCGCCGAGGCGGTGGCCGAGAGCAGCGAGGAGTTCATGGAGAAATATTTCAACGGCGAGGAGTTCACCCATGAAGAGGTGATCGAGGGGCTCTCGACCGGCGTGCGGCGCGGCGAGATCTACCCGGTGTTCTGCGGCTCCGCCACCGCGCTCGAGGGGATCGACCTGCTGCTCGACTGCCTGTTCGATCTCGCGCCCTGGGCCGAGACGGTCGCCGGGGAGCTCGCGGTGGACGAGGCGGGCGAGCCGGTGGAGCTGACCGCCGACGAAAACGGCCTGACCGTTGCGATCGTGTTCAAGACGATTGTCGACCCGTTCGTCGGCAAGCTGCTCTATTTCAAGGTGATCAGCGGCAAGGTGGCGCCGGACACGGTGCTTCTCAATACCCGTACCGGTAACACCGAGAAGATCGGCAAGGTCTTTTACATAAAAGGGAAAAAGCAGGAAGAGGCCAAATATATCGGTGCGGGCGACATCGGTGGAGTGGCGAAGCTCGCGGGGACGAGTACCGGCGACACGCTGTGCACCCCCGGCCATGCAGTCACGCTGAACGGCGTCGCATTCGAGGAGCCGTGCCTGTCGGTTGCGGTGATCGCGAAGAAAAAGGGCGACGAGGAGAAGATCGCGGCCGGGCTCGAGCGGCTGATGGAGGAGGATCCGACCATCCGCTACGAGACCGACCGGGAGACCAAGGAATCCATCCTCTCCGGGCTCGGGGAGCAGCATCTCGACGTGGTGGCGTCCAAGCTCAAGTCCAAGTTCGGCGTGGAGGTGGAGTTCAAGACCCCGAAGGTCGCCTATCGCGAGACCATCCGCAAAAAGGTCAAGGTACAGGGCCGCCACAAGAAGCAGTCGGGCGGCCACGGCCAGTTCGGCGACGTGTGGATCGAGTTTGAGCCGTGCGACAGCGAAGGGCTCGTGTTCGAGGAGAAGGTGTTCGGCGGCGCGGTGCCGAAAAACTTCTTCCCCGCGGTGGAAAAGGGGTTGCAGGAGAGCGCCAAAAAGGGTGTGCTCGCCGGATTCCCGATGGTCGGGGTGAAGGCGACGCTGGTGGATGGGTCATACCACCCGGTCGACTCCTCCGAAATGGCGTTCAAGACCGCGGCGAACCTCGCCTATAAGGCCGGGATCCCGCAGGCGGGACCCGTGCTGCTCGAGCCGATTGGCTCGTTGCAGGCCTATGTGCCGGGGGACAACACCGGCGACATCATGGGCGACGTGACCAAACGGCGCGGCCGGGTGCTCGGCATGAACCCGGCGGAGGACGGGCTGACCTGTGTCGAGGCCGAGGTGCCGATGGCGGAGATGGGCGACTATGCCGTGATGCTCCGCTCGCTCACCCAGGGCCGCGGCTATTTCCGTGTGAAGTTCGAGCGGTACGAGCAGGCGCCCGAGCCGGTGGCACAGAAGGTCATCGCCGAATACAAGACCGACGACGAGGAATAAACGGTGGCAAACGGCAGGCGGACGGGAAAACCCGGCCCGCCTGCCTTGTCTTTCGGATCTTAATGTAATCTTAATACAAAACTTCTGTTTTTTATGCCACGGCAAGGCCGGGTGTGATAGGATATCATCAGGTGTATACTACAGGGATGTGTATACTACAGGGATGAGAACACCACAGGGACGGAAACACGAAAGGGGCAAAAGTACCAACGGGAGGGGAACCTCCAGAGGGATGGAAATACCAAAGGGATGGAAACACCCGGGGGGACGAAAACACAGGAGGGACGGACATCCTTTTCAATGGCAGGTGATTGCATGGAAGACCAGCGGCCGGACCCGCAGCAGCTGCTGCACACGATCCAGCAGGAACAGGACCGGGGCCATTCGGGAAAACTCAAGATATTCTTCGGGTATGCGGCCGGCGTGGGCAAGACCTATACCATGCTGGAGGCCGCCCATCAGGCCAAAGCGGCCGGCCGGGATGTGGTGGCCGGCTATGTCGAGCGGCATCTCCGGCCGGACACGCTGGCGCTGCTGGACGGACTCGAACAGCTGCCCTGCCGGGAGATCCTGTATAAGGGCGTGACCTTAAAGGAATTCGATCTGGACGCGGCGCTGGCGCGCAGGCCCGAGCTGATCCTCGTGGATGAGCTGGCACACAGCAACGCGCCCGGGTGCCGGCACCTCAAGCGGTACCAGGACGTCGAGGAGCTGCTGCGGGCGGGGATCGACGTCTACACCACGGTCAATGTGCAGCACCTGGAGTCGCTGAACGATCTGGTGGCCTCCATCACCGGGGTAGCGGTCAGCGAACGCATCCCCGACCGGGCGTTCGACTCGGCCGACCAGGTGGAGCTGGTGGACATTGAGCCCGCCGACCTGATTACCCGGCTGCAGCAGGGC
>DXWE01000017.1:5190-7240 GCA_019417045.1 Oscillospiraceae bacterium | reverse complement strand
GGGCAAGGTGTATCGGGAGGGCCAGGCCGAGCGCGCGCTGGACAACTTTTTCTCGCTGGAAAACCTGGCGGCGCTGCGGGAGATCGCCCTGCGCCGCACTGCCGACCGGCTCAACCGCACAGCCCAAAAGGCGGGCAACGAGGCGGCCGCCCGTGCCGGCGAGCACATCCTGATCTGCCTGTCGAGCGCGCCGTCCAACGCCAAGGTCATCCGCACGGCCGCCCGCATGGCGGAGGCGTTCCACAGCGGCTTCACCGCCCTGTTTGTGGAGACACCCGAGACCAAGGAGCTCAAGGGGGAGAACCTGAAGCGGCTGCGGGACAACCTGCGGCTGGCGGAGCAGATGGGCGCCCAGATCGCCACGGTATACGGCGAGGATCCCGCGGTGCAGATTGCCGAATACGCCCGCGTCAGCGGTGTGACCAAGATCGTGCTCGGGCGTACCAACCACAGGCAGGGCCTGCTGTTGCGCGGGAAGAGCCTGGCCGATCGGCTGACCGGTCTCGCCGGAAACCTCGAGATCTATATCATCCCCGATACCCAGCCTCTGTTCAGGCGTAAACAGTTCCTGTTTCACCGGCCGGAGCCGTGGTTCAGCTGGAAAGACCTGCTGAAAACGCTGCTGGTGACCGTGATTGCCACCCTGATCGGGGAGGCGTTCTTCGCCTGGGGGCTGCGCGACGCCAACATCATCATGATCTATATCCTGGGCGTGCTGGTGACGGCCGTGTGGACCCGCGGGCATGTGTACGGGGCGCTCGCCTCGCTGCTCAGCGTGGTGGCATTCAACTATTTCTTCACCCTCCCGCGCTTCACCCTGGAGGCCACCGATCCCGACTACCCCGTGACCTTTCTGATTATGCTGGCGGCCAGCGTCCTCTCGAGCACGCTGGCCACGCGCGTGAAAAAGCAGGCGCGGCAGTCCGCCCAGAAGGCCTATTATACGGAGCTGCTGATGACCAGCAGCCAGAAGCTGCAGCAGGGTAAGGACGAAAACGAGATCCTGGAGATCGCCGCGCAGCAGTTGAGCATCCTGCTCGACCGGCCGATCCTCTATGCGCTTGCCAGGGGCCAGGAGGACCTCCATTTCGAGGGAACACCACCCGATCGGGCCTCAGAGCTGCTGCAAAACATGACGCCGGAGGAGCGCGGCGTCGCCGACTGGGTGGTGAAGAACAACAAGCGCGCCGGTGCCACGACGGGCACCCTGTCCGGCGCACAGAACCTGTATCTGGCCGTGCGCGGAATCCAGGGGGTGATGGGGGTCGTCGGGATTCCTGTCCGCTATTTCCCCACTTTCGAGGTGTTTGAAAAGAATCTGATGATCGCCCTGCTCAATGAGTGCGGGCTGATCCTCGAACGCCGGCGGTTCCGGGAGGAAAAGCAGGCGATCGAGATGGAGACCCGGCAGGAGCGGCTCCGGTCCAACCTGCTGCGCGCCATCTCCCACGACCTGCGCACGCCGCTGACCAGTATCAGCGGGAACGCCGGCGTGCTGATGGAAAAGAGCATCCTGCTCGATGAGGACAAAAAGCAGGAGCTCTATCGCTCGATCTACGACGACTCCATGTGGCTGGTCAACCTCACCGAGAACCTGCTCTCCATCACCCGGATCGAAAACGGTACCATGCATTTGCAGACCAACGCGGAGCTACTCGACGACGTGTTCCGGGAGGCGCTTTCCCATCTCGACCGGCAGGCCGGGGAGCACGAGATCTCGGTGGAGCTCCCGGACGATCTGCTGATGGCCAAGATCGACGTGCGGCTGATTGTGCAGGTCATCATCAATATCGTCAACAACGCCATCAAATATACCCCGGCGGGTTCCCACATTGTGCTGCGGGCGGAAAAGCAGGGCTCGATGGTGGCGGTGCGCATCTCGGACGACGGGCCCGGGATCCCGGACGAGGCCAAAACGCATCTGTTCGACATGTTCTACACCGCGAGCCAGGGCAAGCCGGATAACCGGCGGGGGCTCGGACTCGGGCTGAACCTCTGCCGGTCGATCGTCACGGCGCACGGCGGCACGATCACGGCCCGCGAACGCGAA
>DXWE01000017.1:0-5180 GCA_019417045.1 Oscillospiraceae bacterium | reverse complement strand
GATCACGGGCACGGACAACCGGCCCCACGGCTCGGTGTTTACCTTTACATTACCTTTGGAAGAGGTGGAGATCCCCCATGTATAAATCGAAAATTCTGGTGGTGGAGGACGACCCGGCTATCAGCAACCTGATCCGCACCACCCTCGAGACGCAGGAGTACCAGTACCACACCGCCCGCACCGGGTCCGGCGCGCTGATGGAGGTGGTCTCCTATACTCCCGACGTGGTGATCCTGGACCTCGGGCTGCCGGATATGGATGGGGTGGAGATCATCAAAAAGGTCCGCACCTTCAGCACCATGCCGATCATCGTCGTCAGCGCCCGCACCGAAGACCAGGATAAGGTGGACGCGCTGGACGCCGGTGCGGACGACTATCTCACCAAGCCGTTCAGCATCGAGGAATTTCTGGCGCGCATGCGCGCCGCTCTCCGCCGCAGCCATGCGGAGGGCGCCAAGCCCGGCGAGGAGAGCAGTGTATACGTCAACGGCGAGCTGAAGATCGACTATGCCGCCGGCTGTGTGTACGTGCAGGGGGCGGAGATCCACCTGACCCCGATCGAATATAAGCTGCTGTGCCTGCTGGCGCAGAACACCGGCAAGGTGCTGACCCACAACCACATCCTCAAGGAGGTCTGGGGCAGCACACAGGCCTCGGATATCCCCTCGCTGCGCGTGTTCATGGCAACACTGCGCAAAAAGATTGAAAAGAGCCCTTCCTCGCCGCAGTATATCCAGACCCATATCGGGGTGGGATACCGCATGATCCGCCAGTGAGCGGGGATGGCGGTTCCGACGGGGCAGGGGATCGATGGCGGCGTCGGAGTGCAGATCCGCCAACAGGCGGGGAAAAGCCGGCCCTGCGCGGGAAAGCGGGACGGAGAGAAAGCAGAATACGGCGATTTCAGCAGCACCGGGAGCCTCTGGCCCCCGGTGCTTTTTTATGGCGGTTTGCCTTAACAGAACTTTAACGGCAGAGGGAAAACGCTAAGGGCGTATTCACAGCAAGATTGCTATAATAGCGGGGTGATAACGAGAAAAGGGGGTATTTCTAATGCTCGACGTGCTGATGCTGGCCATTTTGGCGGTCAGTTTTGGGCTGGTTGGCCTTCTGTTACACTGGTGCCGGAAGCAGTTGGATACGCACGATTAAAGGGGGAATTCATATGAGTATTCTTGGTGCTGTTGTCCTGCTTATGGGTGTGTATCTGGTCTATGCGCTGGTACACCCGGAGAAATTCTGAACCTACAGGAGGAAATCGCTATGCTGCAGCTGATAGTGACCAGTATCCTCTACCTGATACTGGTCATTCCGGTGGGTATTTATGTGTACCATATCGCCGCCGGAAAACATACCTTTGCCGACCCGGTGTTCAACCGTGTGGACGGTGTCATTTACAAGATCAGCGGCATCCATCCCGAAAAGGGCATGAGCTGGAAAAAATATGCAGCCGCCCTGCTCGGGACGAACGCCGTCATGATTCTGCTTGGATATATCGTGCTCCGGATCCAGAGCATCGCGCTGTTCAATCCCAACGGGATTGAGGGGATGGAGCCGTCCCTGTCGTTCAACACCATCATCAGTTTTATGACCAACACCAATTTGCAGCACTATTCGGGTGAATCGGGGCTGTCCTATCTGTCCCAGATGCTGGTCATCACCTTCATGATGTTTGTCTCCGCCGCGAGCGGCTATGCCGCGTGCGTGGCGTTTATCCGCGGGCTCGCCGGCAAGAACAAGGACAATGTGGGCAACTTCTTCGCGGACCTGGTGCGCATCACCACCCGCGTGCTGCTGCCCTTCTCCATCATCGGCGGGCTGCTGCTCGTGTGGCAGGGTGTGCCGCAGAACCTGACCGGCAATGTGGTGGTGGACACCCTGGAGGGAGCCAAGCAGGTCATTGCGATGGGCCCGATTGCCGCGCTCGAGATCATCAAGCACCTCGGGACCAACGGCGGCGGCTTCCTCGGCGCCAACTCGTCCACGCCGCTCGAGAACCCGACCATCCTCTCCAATCTGATTGAGCTGTACTCCATGATGCTGCTGCCGGGCGCCTGCGTCATCACCTTCGGCAAGATGGTGAGAGACCGCAAACGCGCCGCGGCAAAGGCCAACGCGGAAGCGGGCATCAGCCTGGAGGAGCCGGCGCTGGCCAACAGAGGCCGCATCCGCCGCAGCCTGACCGTCATGATGTATGGGCGCGAGGGACGGACGATCTTTGCCGCAATGGGAATTATCTTTATTATCGGCCTGGGCGTCTGCTTCTGGTCGGAGAGCCAGGGCAACCCGGCGCTCGCAGACGTGGGACTCAGCCAGTCCATGGGCAGCATGGAGGGCAAGGAGGTGCGGTTCGGCATCGCGCAGTCCGCGATGTTCACCACCACGACCACCTCGTTTACCACCGGTACGGTCAACAACATGCACGATACCCTGACGCCGCTGGGCGGCATGATCCCGCTGCTGCACATGATGCTCAACGTGGTGTTCGGCGGCAAGGGCGTCGGGCTGATGAACATGATCATGTACGCGATCCTCGCCGTGTTTATCTGCGGGCTGATGATCGGACGGACTCCCGAGTATCTGGGCAAAAAGATCGAGGGGCGCGAGATGAAGCTCACTGCCCTGTGCATCATCATCCATCCGTTCCTGATCCTCGCTTTCTCCGCCCTGGCGGTGGGAACGCAGGCCGGGCTCGAGGGGATCACCAATCCCGGGTTCCACGGGCTGTCGCAGGTACTGTACGAGTACTCTTCTTCGGCGGCCAACAACGGCTCCGGTTTTGAGGGACTCGCGGATAACACGATGTTCTGGAACATCACGACCGGGCTGGCCATGTTCTTTGGACGGTATCTGTCCATTGTGATCCAGCTGGCGATCGCCGGATCCCTGATGAAGAAGAATTTCGTCAACGATTCCGTCGGTACACTGCACACGGATACCCTGTCGTTTGCGGTCATCCTCGTGTTTGTCGTGTATATCTTCGCGGCGCTGACCTTCTTCCCGGTTCTGGCGCTCGGGCCGATCGCCGAACATCTCACCCTCTGGGCGTAAGGAGGAACCACAGAAATGAGTAAGAAACGCAATCAGAAATTTATTACGCCGCAGATCCTCCGCCAGGCGGTGGCCGGTTCGTTTATCAAGCTGAACCCCCGCTATATGATGAAAAACCCCGTGATGTTCGTGGTGGAGGTCGGCTGTATCATCACCCTGATCCTCTCGATTTTCCCGGGTCTGTTCGGGGATGCTGCGACCGGCAACCTGCGCACCTATAACATCATCGTGTGCGTGATCCTCTTTATCACCGTGCTGTTCGCGAACTTCGCCGAATCCGTGGCCGAGGGCCGCGGCAAGGCGCAGGCGGCGAGCCTGAAAAAGACCCAGAAGGACACGCAGGCCCACCTGCTCCGGGAGGACGGCACCGAGGAGACGGTGCTGTCGAGCGAGCTGAAAAAGGGTGATGTCGTCATGGTGTCGGCCGGGGAGATTATCCCCGGCGACGGTGAGGTCATCGAGGGGATCGCCTCGGTGGACGAGTCCGCCATTACCGGCGAATCTGCGCCGGTTGTCCGGGAGTCGGGCGGTGATTTCTGCTCGGTCACCGGCGGCACGACCGTCGTCTCCGACTGGCTGAAGATCCGCATCACCTCGGAGCCGGGCAACAGCTTCCTCGATCGCATGATCGCGCTGGTCGAAGGTGCGTCCCGCAAAAAGACGCCGAACGAGATCGCGCTGAACACCCTGCTGGTCTCGCTGACCATTATCTTTATGATCGTCATCGTCACCCTGTACCCGATCGGCATTTATTCAGGCGTCCAGCTGCAGACCTCCACGCTGATCGCGCTGGCCGTCTGCCTGATCCCGACCACAATCGGCGGCCTGCTCTCCGCCATCGGCATCGCCGGCATGGACCGCGTGACGCGGTTCAACGTCATCGCGATGTCCGGCAAGGCGGTGGAGGCGTGCGGCGACGTCGACACGATGATCCTCGACAAGACCGGTACCATTACTTATGGCAATCGGCTGGCGGCCGATTTCTTCCCGGTGGGCGGCGCGAACCGCAGCGATCTGGTGCGCTGCGCGGCCCTCACCAGCCTGCGCGACGGCACCCCGGAGGGCAAGTCCACGCTGGAACTCGCCCGCCGCATGGGGGACACGAGCGAGGAGATCGCCGGTTCCACTTTCCTGGAGTTCACGGCGCAGACCCGTATGAGCGGCGTGGATCTCCCGGACGGGACCAAGATCCGCAAGGGCGCTGCGGATGCGATCGAGCAGTATGTCCGGGAACACGGCGGCAGCATCCCGGCGGATCTGCACGAGCAGGTCAACAAGATCTCGAGCCTTGGCGGTACGCCGCTTTCGGTGTGCGAGAACAACCGGATCCTCGGCGTCATTTACCTGAAGGATACGGTGAAGCCCGGCATGGTCGAGCGGTTTGAACGGCTGCGCGCGATCGGGATTAAGACCATCATGTGCACCGGCGACAACCCGCTGACCGCCGCCACCATCGCCAAGGAGGCGGGGGTGGACGGGTTCATCGCGGAATGCAAGCCCGAGGACAAGATCGACGTGATCAAAAAGGAACAGGCAGAAGGCAAGATCGTCGCCATGACCGGTGACGGCACCAACGACGCCCCCGCTCTGGCGCAGGCGAACGTGGGGCTCGCGATGAACAGCGGCACCACGGCCGCGAAAGAGGCTGCCAACATGGTGGACCTGGATTCCGACCCGACCAAGATCCTGGAAGTGGTCGAAATCGGCAAGCAGCTGCTCATCACGCGCGGCAGCCTGACCACCTTCTCGATTGCCAACGACATCGCCAAATACTTTGCGATCATCCCGGCGATGTTCCGGCTCGCGATCCCCGAGCTGAGCGTGCTGAATATCATGAACCTGGCCTCGCCCTACAGCGCGATCCTGTCCGCTCTGATTTTCAACGCGATCATCATCCCGTGCCTGATCCCGCTCGCGATGAAGGGCGTCAAATACCGCCCGATGTCTTCCGGGAAGCTGCTGCTTCGCAATATGCTGATCTATGGCGTGGGCGGGATCATCACCCCGTTCATCGGCATCAAGATCATCGATCTGATTATCCATCCGCTGCTCACCATGATAGGACTCTAAGGAGGACGATAGTATGAAAGATTCTGTGAAACGTGCGCTGCACGGTACCAGACAGGCGG
>DXWE01000169.1 GCA_019417045.1 Oscillospiraceae bacterium | reverse complement strand
CTACCCCTTCACCGCCCCGCCGGTGACGCCGCCGACATAATATCTCTGCATCCCGATAAACAGCAGGGTGATCGGGATCGCGATGAGCACCGCGCCGGCGCAGAACATGGTGAAATACCGCGAGATGTTCTCGCGCGTGAGCATCTGGTAGAGCCCGAGCGCGATCGTATAGTTCTGGTAGTTGTCCTTCATGATGACGCTGACGAAGATGAAATCCACCCACGGCGCCATGAAGGAGGTGAGCACCGTGTACACGACAATGGGTTTCGAGAGCGGCAGGGTGATCTTCCAGAAGATGTCGTTTTGGGTCGCGCCGTCGATGAGCGCGGCCTCGTCGAGCGCGCGGGGGATGGTGTCGAAGAACCCCTTCGCGACGAAATACTGGAGCGCGGCGGTGGCGGTGTAGACCAACACGAGCGCGAAGAGCGACTGGGTCAGTCCGACCGCCTTGAGGATGTGGTACACCGCGATCATGGACATGAACGCGGGGAACATCCCGAGGATCAGCCCGACGTTCATCAGCGCGGGCCGCGCGCGAAACCGCAGCCGGCTGAACGCGTAGCTGATGGACAGCACCATCAGGGTGGAGAGCACGCAGGTGCACACCGCGACGACCAGGGTGTTGAGGAACCACCGCGGGTAGTCGAACAGGGAGGTGTCGGTGAACAGCCGGGTGTAGTTCTCGAGCGTGAAGCTGGTCGGGAACACGTAGGGGGTGTACGCGCCGGTGGTGTCGCCGCGGAAGGAGACGAGCACGAGATAGGCAATCGGCAGCAGCCACAGCACGGACAGCACCGTCAGGATGAGATAGATCACGGCATTCACGATTCTGGTGCGCCGCCTCATGCGAATTCCCCCTCTCGCCGGGCCGACCCGGACCGGTTATACACCAGCAGCGAGAACACCGCCGAGAGGATGAACACGATGATCCCGATGGCGGCCGCCACGTTGTAGTTCTGGAAATTGACCGTCTGTTTATAGAGCCAGGTGACGAGCAGGTCGGTCTTGCCCGCCCGGAAGTATTCGAGGGTGGACGGCTCGCCCCCGGTGAGCAGGAAGATCAGGTTGAAGTTGTTGATGTTGCCCACAAACTGGGTGATGAGATAGGGGGTGGTGACGAACAGCATATACGGCAGGGTGATGCGGAAAAAGGTGCGCACCGGGCCGGCGCCGTCGATCCGCGCGCTCTCATAGAGCTCCTCGGGGATGTTGAGCAGGATCCCGGTCGCGATCAGCAGCGTGTAGGGGATACCGACCCACATGTTCACCACGATGACCGTGACCCGCGCGAGGGTCGCGTCGGTGAGAAAGCGGATCGGCTGGTCGATCCAGCCCCACTCCAGCAGCAGGGTGTTGAGCGCGCCCTGCTCGTGCAGCAGCTGGGAGAGGAAGAGCAGGGTGACGAACTGGGGCACCGCGATGGTGACCACAAAGATGGTGCGCCACATCTTTTTCAGCCGGATCCCCTTTTTGTTGATCATGAGCGAGAGGATGATCCCGAAGATGTAGTTGGTGAAGGTGGCGAACACCGCCCAGGTGAGCGTCCAGCCGAGCAGGCTCCACAGGGTGTGCGACTTGACCGGGTCGTCCCACAGCAGCTCGCGGAAGTTCTGCCACCCGACCCAGGTGAACAGGTTGCCGGGCGGCTGGTGGGCGGTGTCGAAGTTGGTGAACGCGATGAGGATCATGAACAGCAGCGGCAGCACGGTGAACGCGGTGACGAGCAGCACCGGCAGCGAGAGCAGCGACCAGTGGAACCGCGAATCCAGCAGGGAGCGCAGCTCCTCGCGGAAGGCGGCGGGCCGCTCCCCCTGCCGCAGCAGCTGCTGCGCGCGGAATCCGGCGCGGATCGCGTTGGCATAGAGGATCAAAAAGAGCGCAATCAGCAGCAGGGTGAGCACGCCGAACAGCAGGATCAGCATGGAGTTGTCCCCCTGCTCGTAGACGTAGATCTGCAGCTCCTCGTCCCACACCTGCCGCTTGACCGCGGTGCCGAGCGTGCCGAATTTCGCGAGGTATTCCCACCCGAACAGTGCCATATAGGCGATGAACAGCCCCTCGGCGAGCAGATAGAGCAGCCCCTTGACCACCTGTTTGTGGCACAGGCACCCGAGCCCCATCAGCAAAAACGAGCCCTTGACCGAAAGGTCCCCGTGCCGAAGGGCGGCGCACAGCTCGCGCAGCACGTCCCACAGCTCGCGGGCGCACCGGGCGATCCAGCGGCCGAACGCCCTGATCGCGTTCCACAGCCCGCGCGGCGCGCCGACGAACCCGTCCCGCAGCCGCCGCGCCATCCGCTGCACGGGATTCAATGTATAGTACAGGTTGGCGTCTTGCATACGCATAACCGTCCTCATTCGTGAATTCAGGTGGAGGTTCCGGGCGCTGGGAGCAGCGCCCGGAACCGGTCTGTGTCTGTGTGTCGGCGGCCAGCCTCCCGCACCGTCCGCGATGCGATTGCCGACCGCAGGCGGAGAATCCCACCGTACCCGCTCACCCGCCGCCGGGCCACCCGGCCAAGTTTTTGCAGAATCCCCGATGCGAATTGCCGACCGCAGGCCAGCGGACTTTGCCGTACCCGCTCACCCGCCACCGGGCTTCCAAGCCAGCCTCCCGCACTATTTCCAATGCGATTGCCGACCGCAGGTCAAGCGGTGATCTGGGCGACCATGGTGTCGAGCATCTGCGGGATCGGGGTGCTGAAATCCTTGTTGACCATGGCGGTGCCGAACGCCTTCATCGGCTCCCACAGCCCGCCGAGCACCTCTTTCTGGGAGGTCGCATACTGGCTCTGCGCGGCGAGCGCGGCGAGCGCCAGGTTCGCCTGCACCTCCTCGCTCTGCGCGGCGTTGATGTTGGAGGGCCCCATCGCCCGCTCCTCAAACCGCAGCAGCTGGTTCTCCTCGTTGGTGAGCCACTCGGCGAGCATCATCGCCTCCACCGGGAACCGGGTACCCGAATTGACCCCGATCAGCTTGTACCCGGCGAAGGACCCCATCTGCTTCTGCTCGCCGCCGAGCGTAAAGGTCGGCAGCTTCACGGCACCGTAATTCTCGCCGAGCGCGTTCTGGATCGCCTCGGCGTTCCAGGTGCCGGACACGCCGGCGCAGATGGTGGAGCCCATGCCGCCGGTGAGGATGCTGTCGTCTCCGTTGATGAAAGCCGGATCGGAGACGAGCTCCTTGATCGCCTCGCCCACCTTCACGCCGGTCTCGCTGTTGAAATCGCAGGTCTGGCGGCCGTTTTCATCGAGGCCGATCGTGCACCCGGCGCCGAGAAAGAACCCGGCGGTGTACCACC
>DXWE01000168.1 GCA_019417045.1 Oscillospiraceae bacterium | reverse complement strand
TATAAGAGACAGTCCACGCGGTGGCGGCGTCCGCCGAGGAGATGGAGGCGCTGGTGAACACGGTGATCGACCCGCTCCCCGGCGTGCTGTGGAGCAGCTGCCACACGATCCTCTCCCGGATCAAGGACATCAAGGGGCTGCGGCTGTGAGGCGGGTGCATGCGGACGACAAGACAGGAGGATGGTTGTGAATGAGATGGCTGGATAAGGCTGCGCGGAAGCTGCGCTGGCTGGCGATCCCCTACCTGATGTTCTGGGTCTCCGGGCTCATGATGGTGGTGTTCGTGGCCACCTGGCTGTTTCCGGACGTGCAGGTCAGCTCGCTGCTCTCCCTGAACTGGGACCGGATCCTCGAGGGGCAGATCTGGCGGATTGTCACCTTTGTATTCGTTCCCAACGACTCGAATCCCTTCTGGTTCCTGATCGGGATCTATTTTTACTGCCTGATCGGCAACGGCCTGGAGCGGCAGTGGGGCTCCTGCCGGTTCACTCTGTTTTATCTCACCGGGGTCCTTGGCGCGATCCTCGCCTCCCTGTTCACGGGGTATGGCACCAACACGTTTTTGAACCTGTCCCTGTTTTTGGCGTTTGCCTCGCTGTACCCGAATTATCCGGTCATGGTGTTCTTTGTGCTGCCGGTCAAGATGAAGTATCTGGCGGCGCTGGACGTGCTGCTGCTGATCTATTCGTTTGTCATCGGCAGCTGGACGGACCGTGCGTCCATCCTCTTTTCGCTGCTCCCGATCCTGCTGTTTTTCGGGGGAGACCTGCTGCGCTATCTGCGGGAACAGGCGGGGTATTGGAAGACCCGCCGGAATTTCCGCAAAAATATGCGGTGACGGAGCGCTTTCTACAGAAGGAAAGGGCCGGCAGAGCATGCTCTGCCGGCCCTGTTGTCCTGTCAGCGTCTCAGCGGGGGAAGGGCAGGGTCCGGCCACCGCGGCAGGCCCCGCCCCCCGGCAAACCCGACGCCCGGCCTGTGCAGGGCGGGGTCTGGAATGTTGGCGCGGTGGCCGGGGGAGGTCCTCCGGCTCTCCGTCACCGTCTCCGGGGTGCACCTGCCTGTGACAGATCGGAGAGCTGCGGCCAGCGGTGCCGCGGCCTGCCCGGAAGACAAGCAGGCGTCCCGGCTCTGGCCGGGACGCCTGTTCTCCCTTACGGCAATTACAGCACCAGAGACGGCGCGCTGTACACCCGTGCGCCCAGTTCGCTGTTGAGCATATACAGCCCTTTGGCGTCCGACCCGAACAGCTCCATTTTGGTAATCAGGTCCGAGGCGTTTTTCTCCTCTTCGCCCTGTTCCTTGATGAACCAGTCGAGCATCTGCATGGTGCGGTAGTCCTGCGCCTCCGACGCCGCCGCATACAGCCGGTGGATCAGCGAGGTGACATACTGCTCGTGCTCCAGCCCGGCGCGCAGCGGGGCCATATGGTCGCTCAGCACACAGTCCGGCTTGGCGATCGCCTCCAGCGTGACCTTCTCGCTGTTGTTATGCAGGTACTGGTAGAACAGCAGCGCGTGATCCCGCTCCTCCTGAGCCTGGATCCGGTACCAGTTCTCAAACCCGTCCAGCCCCGCGGCGGCATAGTAATTGGCAAACTCCAGATAGAGATAGGCGGAATAGAACTCCTTGTTGATCTGCTCGTTGAGCAACTGAGCAACTTTGGCATCCATTGAAACACACTCCTTCTTTGATGTGGTTTGTTGCAACTATCTGCTTGCTATTGTACCCCATTTTCGGAAGAAGTCAAGGGGATTTTTCCGGCGCTTGTATCCGGGGGACGGACGTGCTATACTGGAAGCGAGAAAAGATGAAAGCGGGGGAGCAGGGAATGTTTACTGCCGTGGAGAGGGATCAGTTGCGGACATTTGGCTCCGTGACAGAGCTGCCGGACGACCGGCCCTGTGTGGGGTATCTCACGCTGGACGAGTTTGAGGCGTCCTGCGAAAGGCTGGGATTCCCCGCGTTCTGTCTCGAGGAATGCCGCTCCGGCCAGAACCGGTTCCACACGAGGCTGGAGGTATACGACACTTTCAGCTATGGAATCCTGCCGCTGCTGGACATCCAGAAGATCCGGAACCCCCGGCGTAAAATCGCGCTGTTCTTTGCCAAAAACCGCTTCGTGCTCGTCAATATTGACGATACGGAAAACCGCTCCCGTCAGATTTGGCAGCAAATTCTCGAGCATCTCGGCGCCAAATTGACGATCGAACGGGTGGTCAGCCAGCTGCTTTTGCATCTGATCCAGGGGAGCAACGACATCCTGGAGGAGTGCGAGCAGCACATTCTGGAGATGGAGCGCAGCCTGCTTGACAACCGGATCGATCCGACGGTGAACCGTACGATCTTCGGGCTGAAAAACGGGCTGACCGTGCGCAAAGAGTATTATGGCGAGCTGATCGACATGGGAGAGGCCCTGATGGACGATGAGAATGACCTGTTTTCGCATGAGACGTTCCGCCATCTGAAGGTGTTCACCAACCGGGCGCAGCGCCTGAGCGACAACGCAGCGCTGCTGATGGAAAACCTCGTGCATGTGCGAGAGGCCTATCAGTCCGCCATGGACTATCGCCTGAACAACACCATGAAGATCTTCACGGTGGTCACCACCATCTTCCTGCCGCTCTCCCTCATCGTCGGGTGGTATGGTATGAACTTTGCCCTGCCGGAGTTCACCTGGCGCTATGGCTACGTCCTGGCGGTGGGGCTGTGCGTGGCAGTGGTGGTCTTCTGTCTCTGGTTTTTCAGGAAAAAGAAGTTGTTCTAGTCGGGAAGTCGGCTTGACAATTTTCCGTTATCGTGTTATAATGGATTTCTCATAGGAGGCAAAGGAAAAAAGTGGTAAAATTAACACGAAAACGGAGATGATAACGAAATGAGAAGAGCGGGGTGGCATCTGGGAGGCCGGCGAAGGTGCCTGCAATACGCGGGCTGGGAGGATGGCCAACTGCGTTGTCGGCGCTGCGGAAGGCTGCTGGCGCTGCGGGTACGGGTCGGATTGCGCATCCACCTGGTGGTGTGTCCGGCGTTCGGATGCCTGCGGGACCGGATCGAAAAGCGGCGCTGGGAACCGGCCGTGGCCGGAGATCCCTACCTCGGCGAAGTCAGGTTTTGGGATTTTGACGACCTGCGGGTGGACACCCATCTGTGGGCGGTAAACGCGTGGCCGACGATCGAGCGCCTGGTGGAAGAGGAGGCAAAGGCAGAGCAGTGGGAATCCGAACAGCTCTGGGAACAGGCGGGATAAGACAGAGATTCGGGAGAGCGCCTAAGCTGGCGCTCTCCCGAAATGGCATCCTATGGCAATTATTTTGTAATATTCTGCAAAATCT
>DXWE01000167.1 GCA_019417045.1 Oscillospiraceae bacterium | reverse complement strand
GTCCCGAGAGAACGCGGATCTCCTCCTGTGCGCTCTCGATGGTGGACAACTCCCGCCGCGCCTGCTCGAGCGTGCGCAGCGCCGATTCCACCGAGCCGCCGTATTTGAGGGTGAGCTTGCGGATCAGCGCGAGCCGGGATTCCACCTCGTCCCGCTCGCTCTCGTCGAACAGCAGCGACTCGGTCGCCTCCCGCAGCGCGTCCCGGCACTCCTCCAGCTCATAGGTCACCGTCTGCACCCGTTCACAGAGCGGCGCCACCGTCTCCATCAGCTCCGACGCCGCGGCGAGCGACTCGCCGGCTTCGGCCAGCAGCGTGCGCGCGCCGTCCTGCTCGTCGTCCCCCTCCAGCGCCGCGTCCGCCCGCCGCAGCAGGGAGAGCAGCTTTTCGCTGTTGCGGAACAGGGCGCGCCGCGAGGTGAGGGCCTCCTCCTCCCCCTCCCGGAGCGCGGCGGATTCCAGCTCCTCCACCTGATAGCGCAGCAGCTCCAGCCGCCGGGCCTTTTCCTCCTCGTCCAGATCCAGCCGCCGCAGCTGCCGCCGGATGTCGCAATACCGGTGATAGTGCGCCGCATACGCCTCCCGCAGCGGCATCAGTTCCCCCAGGCGGTCGAGATAGCCGATGTGCGTATCCGGCGCGAGCAGCGCCTGGTTCTCGTGCTGCCCGTGCACGTTGACGAGCAGCCGCCCGATCTCCCGCAGTACCGACACGGTCGCGGGGCGCCCGCCGATCCGGGAGCTGCCGCTGCAGCAGCAGGGAGCCGTCCTCGTCCGGCTCGTAGCCAAGCGACGACAGCGCCTGCCGCACCCCGTCGGAGAGCCCGGTGAACACCGCGCTCACCGTCGCCTGCCCGCAGCCGGTGCGCACCAGCTCCCGGCTCACCCGCTCCCCGAGCACCGCGCCGAGCGCGTCGATCACCATGGATTTGCCCGCGCCGGTCTCGCCGGTCAGCACGTTCAGCCCGGGGCACAGCTCCAGCTGTGCCCGCTCGATCACGGCGATATTCTCTATGTAGAGACTTCTCAGCATGGGATACTCTCCTCACAGCATCTTTTCCAGATCCCGCACGAACTCGGCCGCCAGTTCCTCCGTGCGCACGATACAGAAGATCGTATCGTCGCCGGCGAGCGTGCCGACCAGGCTGCCCCAGTGGAGCGCGTCCATCGCCGCGCACACCGCGCCCGCGGTGCCGGGCATACACTTGATGACCACCATGTGCCCGGCGTAGTCGATATGGACCACCGCATCCGCAAACAGGGAGTGGAATTTGGTGGACATCCCCTCGCCGCCCCGCTTCTCGGTGGTGTAGCGGTACTTGCCGTTGGCCCCGAGCACCTTCACCAGCCGCAGCTGCTTGATGTCCCGGGAGATCGTGGCCTGGGTGACGTCAAACCCGCTTTTGCGGAGCAGCACCATCAGCTCCTCCTGCGTGTCGATCGCGTTTGTCTGGATGATCTCCAGTATCTTCTCCTGCCGTCTGGATTTCACAGGGGATTCCTCCTTCAGTTGGTACCGCGCTCCAGCAGCTTGCGGCGCAGCACGTCGTAAAACGCCTGGGATTTGATATGGATAAACCGCGCCTCCACGTCGCTGCGGGAGATCGTGATCCGGTCCCCCTCCCAAAGCGCCGGGCCCGCCTCGCCGTCGAGCGTCAGGCAGACCGTGCCGCCGGCAGCCGCCCTCGCGGCCACCGTCAGGCGGGCGTCCTCGCCAAACACATACGAGCGCGCGTACAGGGAATGCGGGCACACCGGGGTGAGCAGCATGCACCGCACCGCCGGGTCCACCACCGGGCCGCCGGCCGAGAGCGAATACGCCGTCGACCCGGTCGGGGTGGAGACGATCACCCCGTCCGCCCGGTACACGGCGACGGGCTGGCCATGGTTGCTCACCGCGAGCTCCGCCATGCGGGACACCGCCCCGCGCGCGATGACCGCCTCGTTGAGCACGTCAAACGACCGCTCCTCCCCCGCAGCCTCCACCGATACGCGCAGCATCATGCGCCGGTCGAGCGTGTAGCTCCCCTCGATCAGGGCCGAGAGCAGCGGCAACTCGTCCGCCTCCAGCCCCGCCATGAACCCGAGGTGCCCGCCGTTGATGCCGAGTACCGGCTTCCCGAGCGCGGCCGCACGTTTGGCCACATGGATCATGGTGCCGTCGCCGCCCAGCGCGACCACCACGTCGCTGCCGCGCACGCACCCGTCCGCCTCCGGGGCCAGAAAGGCGGCGTCCGGCTGCGGGCACACGACCTGTGCGCCCAGCCGCCGCAGCGTGCCGCACACATCCTCCAGCAGCGGGCGTATACCGGGCATTCCCGGATTTGAGAGCACGGCAATCTTCATAGCGGTTGGTTCCTTTCCTCTTTTGCCGTTTACGGCAGATTGGCAAACGCCTGCGCGACCACCGCGTCGGGATCGGCCGTCAAACCGGCCGCTTCATCAGCCGGCAGCAGCGACCCCGGCCGGCAGGTCAGCCAGGCGAGATATTCGATGTTCCCCTCCCCGCCGCGGAGGGGGGAATAGGTCAGGCCGTTTTGCAGCAGCCCCCACTGTGCAAAGTCGCCGCACAGCTCCCGCAGCACCCGCCGGTGGTCCGCCCGGTCCCTCACGACCCCGTTTTTGGAGAGCGCCCCGCGCCCCGCCTCAAACTGCGGCTTGATCAGGCAGACGAGCCGCGCGCCCTCCTTCAGATACGGCAGCACCGCGGGCAGCACGGCCCGCAGGGAGATAAACGACACGTCCACCGTGCAGAAATCCACCGACCTCCCGGGCAGAAAGCGGGCGAGCGCCTCCCGGTCCCGGATATCGGTGTCCTCTAAAGACACCACCCGGCTGTCCGCGCGCAGTGCCGGGTGCAGCTGGCCGTGCCCCACGTCCACCGCAAACACCCGCGCGGCGCCCCGCTCCAGCAGGCACTGTGTGAACCCGCCGGTCGACGCGCCGACGTCCAGCGCCGTCACGCCCTGCAAGCTCCAGCCGGCGAGCTCTATCGCCTTCTCGAGCTTGTACCCGCCGCGGCCGACATACCGCTCGGGCGGCGCGGCGCACGCGATCGCCGCGCTTTCTGCCACCGCCGCCGCGGGCTTTTTGACCACGCGGCCGTCGACGGTGACCTGGCCGCCCAGGATCAGCTCCTTCGCCTTGTCCCGACCGCTCGCAAGGCCCAGCGCCACCAGCCGCTGGTCCAGCCGGCCGGTCCCCGCCCCGCTCATGAGGCCGTCTCCCCGCAAAAGGCGGGGTCCACCGCGCGGCAGATGCTCCCGGCGTCCAACCCGGCGAGCCGCAGCCCCTGCTCCACCGTACAGGTGGGGAGGAAGCCGTCGATCGCGTGGATCTCGTAGCGGCCGGTATAGCCCCGCTCCAGC
>DXWE01000166.1 GCA_019417045.1 Oscillospiraceae bacterium | reverse complement strand
GGCCAGACCCACCCGATCGAGCAGAATCATCGCCTGCTTTTCCGCCTCGGGCGCCGGCATTTTCAACACCTTGCAGGGGGCGAGGGTCATGTTTTTCAGCACGGTCATGTGGGGAAACAGGTTGAACTGCTGGAACACCATCCCCATCTTCTGGCGGTGCAGGTTGATATTCACCTTCGGGTTGGTGATGTCCACCCCTTCAAAATAGATATGCCCGCCGGTGGGGCGCTCCAGCAGATTCAGCGTGCGCAGGAAGGTGGATTTGCCCGATCCGGACGGCCCGATAATGACCACCACGTCCCCGCGGTAGATGTCCAGATCAATCCCTTTGAGCACCTCGATCTTGCCGAAGGACTTTTCAAGCCCCTCCACATGGATCAGCAATTCGTCAGTGGTCACTGCTGCGCAGCCTCCTCTCCAGCCAGCGGACGCCTGCCGACATAATCATCACGATGACGAGATAGATCAGCGCCACCGCGATGAGCGGCATAAACGCGTCGAACGTGCGGCCACGGATGATGTCGCCGCCCTTGGTGAGATCCTGCAGGGCGATATACCCGGACACGGACGTCTCTTTGAGCAGCACGATAAACTCGTTGCCAAGCGCCGGCAGCACGTTTTTAAACGCCTGCGGCAGCACGATGTGCCACATGGTCCGCACGTAATTGAAACCGAGGCTGCGCCCCGCCTCCATCTGCCCGCGGTCGACCGACATGATCCCCGACCGGACGATCTCCGCCACATAGGCGCCGGAATTGATTCCAAACGCCACCACGGCGGAAACCACCTTGGGGATGGAGGGCGAGGTAAAGATGACGAAATAGATAATCAGCAGCTGCACGACCACCGGCGTACCGCGGATCACCGTCAGGTACACCTGGCAGATGGCATTGCCGATCTTCAGCTTGCCGGTCTGATCGTGGGTAGAGCGGATAATCGCCACCAGAAACCCCAGCACAATACCGATAATCACGGCCAAAACCGTGATCTCCAGCGTCGTTAATAGGCCGTCCCACAGGTATTTCCACCGGTTGTCCACTATAAAATTGGTATAGAAACTGGCGGCAAGATCGTCAAAAATATTTGTCGACTCCGTCTGTGTGTTCTCCAGCATGACTCACATTCCTTTGAGGAAGAATTCGGGCGGCCCGTTCACCGCGGGCCGCCCGCTTGAGGACTCTGTGGGACAGGACCATCCATCACCGGCCCTGGCCGTGACGGCATTGGAGACGTCCTTATTTCGCGCGGACGATGATCACCTGTGTTGCGGTGGCGTACGGCTCGGAAAACTGCACATTCACCAGCCGGTCTTCCGTGATGGTCAGCCCGGCGAGCCCCATGTGGGCCTTCCCGGTCTGCACGGCCGTGATAATCGAGCCGAACTCCATATCCTCGATCTTCAGGCTGTAACCCAGCTTGTCGCAGATCGCCTGCGCGATATCCGCGTCAATCCCAACCACTTTTTCGCCCTCGTAATACTCGTACGGCGGGAAGTAGGCGTTGGTGGCCATGATGAGCTCGCCCTTCGAGCGGTCAACCCCTTCCGGAGAGGTATAGGTATACGTGCCGGGATTGGCGCCGATATAGTTGTCGACAATCTTCTGGATCGTGCCGTCGGCCTTGAGTTCCTGCAGCGCGGCGTTGACCGCGTCCTTCAGCTCGTTGTTGTCCTTGGCAAAGCAGATCGCATATTCCTCCTGCTCAAACTGGTCGGACAGGATCATCAGATCGTCGTTGTTCGCCACAAAGCTCTTTGCCGGCTCCTGATCGATGATGACGCAGTCCACCTTGCCCTGCTTGAGGGCCAGCACCGCGTCGTTGCCCTTGTTGAACCGTTCGACCCGGGCGCCCTGCTCCTCGTAGTCCGACGCATAGAGGTCGCCGGTGGTGCTCTCCTGCACACCGATCACCTTGCCGGGCAGGTCGTCCTTGCTGAATACCGTGTTGGCCGGGATCGAATCCCCGCCCCCGCTGTTGTCCGCCGGGGAACTGCTGCACCCTGCCAGCACCGCCGTCAGCAACAGCACGGCGGTGAAAAGGGCTACCGCTTTTTTCATACTGAATACTCCTCCGTTCAAAATAGTTTGAGTCCGCATACTTTTTGGGATATCCTTAACTGTAACACAGTCTGCATAAAAATGCAATCATTACTCGAAAAAAAACATAATCCGGCCGCCCATTCAGTGCGGCCGGAGACGGAAAGCAAGGAATTTTACTGAACCGTACGCCTATTGCTTCTCGAGCAAATCGGCCACCGGGTCGAGCCAGTCCCCTTCAAACAGCTCCAGGACCCCCTTGTCGCACTGGGAGGCAAGCGCGGGGTCGATCGGCATGCTGGCGAGCAGCGGCACGCCAAACCGTGCCGCCGCCTCTGCAGTCTTGCCCTCGCCGAACAGATAAATCCGTTTGCCGCAGTCCGGGCACTGGACAAAGCTCATGTTCTCCACCAGTCCCAGCACCGGCACGTTCATCAGCGAGGCCATTTTCACCGCTTTTTCGACCACCATCGACACCAGCTCCTGCGGCGACGCCACCAGCAGGATGCCGTCGATCGGCAGCGACTGGAACACGGTCAGCGCCACGTCGCCCGTGCCGGGAGGCATGTCCACAAACATATAGTCCACGTCGCCCCACACCACATCCGTCCAGAACTGGGTGACCGCGCCGGAGATGACCGGTCCCCGCCACACGACCGGGTCCGTCTCGTGTTCGAGCAGCAGGTTGATGGACATCACCTCGATCCCCGTCTTGGTCTTGACCGGGTGGATGCCAAGAGAGTCGCTGGTCGCGCGGGTGTGGAGCCCAAACGCCTTCGGAATGGAGGGGCCGGTGATGTCCGCGTCCAGGATCGCGGTCCGGTGACCACGGCGGTTCATCAGCACGGCGAGCTGGCTGGTCACCATCGATTTGCCCACGCCTCCCTTGCCGCTGACGATCCCGTAGACCTTGCGGACCGTGCTGTATTCGTTGACCGGCTGCACGAGGCTTTGGGGCGCCGTGCGCTCGGCGCAGGATTCCCCGCAGGTGCTGCAGTCATGGGTGCATTCGCTCATGGTATTCGCTCCCTTTTCCTTCAAGATAACTATCAGTATAGCACAGTTTCCCCCGCTTTTCAAATGGGAAATCGGAACAGATAAGGCGGGGGCACCCCTGCCGGAAAGCGGCATATACTGTAAACAGCGGGGCATTCCCCGCCCTGTTGGCCGCGGCTGGCGAAAAGGGGCTTGACAGCCGGGGACCGGCGTGGTATTATATCACCATATGGTAAACCAATGAAGAAGAGCAAGTACCTGCCGAAGGTCGTTTGCAGAGAGCCGCGGAGGGTGGAATCGCGGCAGCGGACACGGCAGCGAATGGACTTCCGAGGGTGACCTGAGCCGGCAAAGCCGGTTAGGGAAGCCGGCTGCCCGC
>DXWE01000165.1:2640-3414 GCA_019417045.1 Oscillospiraceae bacterium | reverse complement strand
CTTCACGATCACCACATTTTTGCCCTCGATCACGTGCACGACGGTCATCAGTTTGCGGTCGGAATCAAACGGGATCTCCCCGACCCGCGGGTGGTCGATCACCAGCTCCTGTTTGTCCATCCCGTGGCGCAGGGCATAGCGGATGATCGCCGTCTCGGTCGGGTCGCCGATCGCGGTCTCCCGGCCGTCCTTCACGGTGACCGTACCGTCGGTGCACAGCGTCGCGAGCCTGACGAGCGCCAGCGCGCCCTCGGGCGGCGCGTCGTCCAGCTCCACCAGATGCCCGCCGGCATACGCCTGCCGCAGGGTCATGCGGTTCTGGGTGAGGGTACCCGTCTTATCCGAGCAGATGACCGAGGCGCACCCGAGCGTCTCCACCGCGGGCAGCCGCCGCACGATGGCGTTTTGCGACACCATGCGCTGCACCCCGATGGCGAGCACGATCGTGACGATGGCGGGCAGCCCCTCCGGGATGGCCGCCACCGCGAGCGAGACGGAGGTCATGAACATGTCCAGCACGTTCAGCTTGTCGATCAGCCCGATGATAAAGATGACAACGCAGATCCCGAGCGCCAGAAACCCGAGCTTTTTGCCGAGCTGCTCGAGCCTTTCCTGCAGCGGCGTGTCCGCCTGCTGCTCGTTTTCGAGCATCGCGGCGATCTTGCCCATCTCGGTGTGCATGCCGGTCTCCACCACCACGCCGGTCGCCTTGCCGTAGGAGACGATGCACCCGGAATAGGCCATGTTGATCCGGTCGCCGAGCGGCGCGATATC
>DXWE01000165.1:0-2630 GCA_019417045.1 Oscillospiraceae bacterium | reverse complement strand
ATCCTGCACGGCGGCGTCGGCGTATTTATCCACCGGCAGGGATTCCCCGGTCAGGGCGGATTCGTCGCATTTGAAGGCGGAGGCCTCGAGCAGCCGGCAGTCGGCGGGGATCAGATCGCCCGCCTCCATCTCCACAATGTCGCCCGGCACCAGCTCCTGCGACGAGACCTTTTGCAGCACCCCGTCCCGCCGGACGCGCGCGGAAGGGGCGGACATGTTTTTCAGCGCCTGCAGCGCCGCCTCCGCCTTGCTCTCCTGGATGACGCCGAGCAGCGCGTTGAGCAGCACGATCGCGACGATCACGATCGGCTCCACCCAGTCGCCGCTCTCCCCCTGCGCCATATGGTACACGTTCAGCCCGATGGACACGAGCGCCGCGATCAGCAGGATGATGACCATCGCGCTCTTCATCTGGTCCAAAAACCGCTGGAAGAAGTTCTTCGGTTTTTTCTCCCGCAGGAGGTTCGGCCCGTGTTCCCGCAGCCGTTCCTCCGCCGCCTGTGCGGTCAGTCCGGTAGACTTGTCTGTCTGCAATTCCTGCAATACCGCCTCCTGCGGGTCGCTGTGCCAAATCATCTGACAGGCTCCTCTCTTAAAATGGTTCCGCCGCCGAGCACCTCGTCGCCGTCGTAAAACACCACGGCCTGCCCGGCCGTCACCGCGCGCTGCGGCGACTCAAAATATACCTGCGCCCGGCCGTCCGGCAGCGCCCGCACGGTCGCCGCCGCCTCTTTCTGGGAGTACCGCGTCTTCGCCGACACGGCGATAGGCCCGTCCGGCGGCTGGCCGCTGACCCAGTTGACCGCCCCCGCGGTCAGCCGGCTTTGGTAGAGTTCGCGCTCCTCTCCGAGCACGACCGCGTTGTGCTGCAAATCCTTGCGCAGCACATAGAGCGGCCGCCCGAACCCCTGCCCGAGCCCCCTGCGCTGGCCGACAGTGTAGCGGACCAGCCCCCGGTGCTCTCCGAGCACGCGGCCGGCTGTGTCGATAAACTTTCCCGGCGGGGAGACAACACCCATCTCCCGCTCGAGAAACCCGGCATAGTCGCCGTCCGGGACAAAACAGATGTCCTGACTGTCCTTTTTGTGGGCGACCGGCAGCCCCAACCCGCGCGCGGCCACGAGTGCGCGGGCCTCCTCCTTGTGCAGCCCGCCGAGGGGGAACATCACGTGCGACAGCTCCCACTGGGAGAGGGAATAGAGCACATAGCTCTGGTCCTTGCCCAAATCCGCCGCTTTCCACAGGCGGTACCGCCCGCTGTCCCCGTCGTATGTCACGCGCGCATAGTGCCCGGTAGCGATCCTGTCTGCCCCGAGCAGGAGCGCGCGCGCGAGGAACCGGCCGAACTTCAGCCGCCGGTTGCAGAGGACACAGGGATTCGGGGTCTCCCCGCGGACATAGCCGTCCCGGAAGGGGAGGAGCACCTCGGCGCGGAAGGTGTCCTCAAACTCGAATAGATAATGGGGGATCCCGAGCCGCGCGGCTGTCTGTGCGGCGTCTTTCAGATCGTCCGGCTCCCGGCCGCCGGGGCAATAGAGCCGCATGGTCGCCCCGCTGACCGCGAACCCCTGCTCCTGCAACAGCGCCGCCGCGGCGGCGCTGTCCACCCCGCCGCTCATCGCGACCGTCACCCGTACCATCCGATCCCCCCCTGTCCGCGCGGCCGGCATTCTTCGCCTGCCAGAATTTCACAACAGCCATAGTGTACCATATTTTTCAGAGGGATACAAGGGACACTCCCGTTTTCCCGTCGAATTTTCTATCTCTCTCTGGGGTGACAACCGGTTGCAAAACACTGTCGAAACTGGTAGAATAGAGGCATCTCGGTCCGGGAAAGGAGAAAGGCCATGCCCTTTACACTCTATCAGCTGCTCTGGCAGGTGCTGATCTATGCGTTTTTCGGCTGGTGCGGGGAGGTGGCGTTTGCGGCCGTCAAGCAGCACACGTTCGTCAACCGCGGCTTTCTAAACGGGCCGGTCTGCCCGATCTATGGCTTTGGCGTGGCGCTGGTGCTCGTGTGCCTGACGCCGCTGAAAGAGAACCTGCTCCTGCTGTTTCTCGGCTCGGTACTGCTCACCTCGCTGCTTGAATTTGTCACGGGCTTTGTGCTGGAAAAGCTGTTCCATCAGAAATGGTGGGACTATTCGCAGGTGCCCGGCAACCTCGGGGGCTATATCTGTCTGCCGTTTTCGCTGCTGTGGGGGGTTGCATGCGTGATCGTGGTCGACCTGGTGCAGCCGCCGGTCCTGTGGGTGATCGACCATTTCCCCGCGCTGCCGGGGAAGATCCTGCTCTCCCTGTTGTGGGCGCTCTTCCTGGCGGATACGGTGTGCACCCTGGTCTCGGCCGGAAAGCTCTCCCGGCGGCTGCGCGCGCTGGAGACGGTGGAAAAGCGGCTGCGTGCGCTGTCCGACGGCATGGGGGAGAATCTGTCGGACGGGGTGCTCGCCGCGGTGGAGAAGCGGGAGGAACTGCATGGCCGGTGGGAGGACAAAAAGCGGACGCTCGAGGACACCTGGGCGGACCGGAAGCGGGAGTTGGACGCGCTGCTGCAAAAGCGGCGGGCGCTGGTCGAACAGAAGAGCCGGATCCACCGCCGCCTGGCGCGTGCGTTCCCGCATCTGCAATCC
>DXWE01000164.1 GCA_019417045.1 Oscillospiraceae bacterium | reverse complement strand
GGGTATCCGGGCACGGGCGATCTGTTCGCCAGCGTGTTCACCGGACTGCTGCTGGGCGGGGATCCGCTGTCCAAAGCGGCGGCGGGGGCGGCCGCCTTTGTGGCGGAATGCCTGCGGCGCACGGTGGCGGCGGGAACCGACCCGCGGTTTGGCGTGCGGTTTGAACCCTGCCTGCCGCTGCTGTGGGAGCGGCGGAAAATGTGAGGGCAGGGGCACACAGGTGAAGATACAGGAAAACGGCGTCCGGTCCTCAAAAGAGGGTCGGACGCCGCTTATATGATGGCGTGAATTATCTGACAAAACCGGCGGCAGCGGTCAATTCCTCCACCTGCCGCACACAGCCCGCGTAGAGGTCCCGGCCCATGCGGATATACGCCTCTTCGCCGGCGTGCCCGCACAGGGAGGCGAACGTCTCGCCCACCTTCTGCTCGTCCACCGAGTCGTCCTCCCGCACACAGAGATAGTAAAACGACAGGCTGCCGTTCTCCTGCAATTCATCGTAGATGTTGGCGGCGTCGGACTGCAACGTGTTGTAAAACACCGAGTGGGCCGCCTGCGCGACCAGCACGTTCGGCGACAGCTGCCGGAGCTCGACCTCCACTGCAAAGGTGAGCAGCAGCCACCGCTGGACAATCAGGGCGTGGTCGTCGAGCGGGAGGGAGCGTTCGATCTCCTTGGCCGTCTGTACCAGCTGCTTGCCGAGCGCGCGCGCCCGCGGCAGGTTGCCGTTTTGCTTCTCCTGCTCGAGCAGACGGGTCATCGCTTCGAGGCTCTCGGAGGACTCCTCCTCTTCCTCAAAATGTTCGCCGGCGATCTTCATATCACTGTCGTCGTTCAGGCGCATGGCGATTCTCCTTTGGTTCAGCGATTGAGCGCCTCCTGCAGCGCTTTGGCCAGCTGGTCGGGGCAGGAGGTGGGCTTGAAGCCACAGCGGATCCCCTGGAGCCGGCGGATGGCCTCCCTGGCGTCCATCCCCTCCACCAGCCGGGCGACGCCCTGCGTGTTGCCGCTGCACCCGCCCTCAAACCGGACGTTGTGCACCACGCCGCCGTCCAGCTCGAACGTGATCGCGCGGGAACAGGTACCGCTTGTCTTATATTGATATGCCATTTCCTCGCCTCTTTATACCTTTTTGTGAGAAGATTTGAAATTCAGCAGCGCGTCGACACATTCGTCCGGCACCGTGAAGCTCCCGAGCGGGCAGGGGCGTTTGGCATACATGCCGTGAAAATCCGACCCGCCGGTCATCAGCAGTCCGTTGTCCTGCGCATAGGTGCGCAGCTGCTCGGTCTGCTGTTCGGTGTGGTCCGGGTGATATACCTCAATCCCGTCCAGCCCCGCGCCGGTCAGCTCCTGCATGAGGTAGGTGCTGTCATAGAGATACGGGTGCGCGAGCACCGCGATCCCGCCCGCCTCATGGATCTGCTCGAGCACCTCGCGGGTGTCGGGCAGTTCGGGCTGTACCACCGCGCTGCCCGTCTCCGGTGCGAACAGCTTGTCGTATACCTCGCCGTAGATCGCGTCCGCATATCCGCAGTCCATCAGTGCGTGCATGATGTGCTGTTCGTAGATATTGGTGCTGCCGGTCGCACATTTGACAATGATCTCCGGCACGATGGGATAATACCGCATCACCCGACGGACGGATTCCATCGCCGCCTTGCGGCGGCTGTCCCCAATCCGGCGGCACAGCCCCTCCAGCCGGTCGGGGGCCGTACACTGGTAACACAGCAGATGTGCCGGCCGTTTCCGCGTCTGGTCGAACGTGCTGAACTCGATCCCGTGGACCACCGTCACCCCCTGCCGCTTCCCGATGATGATCGCACGGGTGGCGCCGGCAGTGGTGTCATGATCGGTCACAGAAATGGCGGAGAGATGACGGCGCTTGGCAAGCGAGACAAGATCCTCAATGCCAACAGAGCCGTCGGATATTTTGGTGTGGCAATGTAAATCGCCGGCCACAGCTTCACCCTTCCTTCTGTTCCAGATTCCCGCTCATATACTTCCAGTATACACCAATACGGGCCAAAACGCAAGCCCCCCTTTCCGGCTTTTTCCCTTAAAACAGCCATATTCCCCGGCCTGTGGCATATAGATGTATACAGAAGGGACAGAAAGGACGGATGGCCCATGGAGATCCATACCGTGACAGCCGGGGAGACGCTGCTGTCGATCGCGCGCCAGTATGGGGTTTCGGTCGAACGGCTGGCGGCGGACAACGAACTGGATATCGAGACACCGCTGGTGGTCGGACAGACGATCGTGGTGCTGTTTCCCGCCCGGTCGCACACCGTGCAGGCGGGGGAGACACTGCTCTCCATCGCGCAGGCATATGGGGTGAGCGTCAACCAGCTGCTGCGCAACAACCCCGTGCTGGGTGGCGAGGAGACGGTCTATCCCGGACAGACGATCATCATCGAGTATACCCAGCCCAAACAGGGCACCCTCACGGTCAACGGATATGCCTACCCGAATATCGACCGCACGGTGCTGCGCAAAACGCTGCCCTATCTGACCTATCTGACGCTGTTCACCTACGGGATCACGCCGGAGGGGGAGCTGGTGACCATCGACGACCAGGAGGTCATCGACATCGCGCGGTCGTACGGCGTGGCGCCGCTCATGCTGCTCAGCAGCCTGGACCCGAGCGGCACCTTTAACAACGCGCTGTCCACCCTGGTGCTGACCAACGAGGAGGTGCAGACCCGCCTGATCGGGAGGATCCTCGAAACCCTGCGGGCGAAGAACTATTTCGGGCTGGACATCGACTTTGAGTTTGTACTGCCGGAGGAGCGGGAGGCGTATGTGACCTTTGTGCAGCGGATCACCGCGCGGCTGAACGCCGAGGGATATCCGGTCTTGGTCGCGCTTGCGCCCAAGACCTCGGCCGATCAGCCGGGTCTGCTGTATGAGTCGCACGACTACGCCGGCATCGGGGCGGCTGCCAATCTGGTGCTGCTCATGACCTATGAGTGGGGCTATACCTACGGGCCGCCGATGGCGGTGTCCCCGCTGAACAAGGTGCGGGAGGTGGTCGCGTTCGGGGTGTCGCAGATCCCCGCGGACAAGATCCTGATGGGGGGGCCGAACTACGGATACGACTGGACACTGCCGTATGTGCCGGGGGAGGGGGCGGCCCGCTCGATCGGCAACGTGATGGCGGTGGACATCGCGCGCGAACACGGGGCCGACATCCGGTTCGACCGCGTGGCACAGGCGCCGTTTTTCAATTACTACGACGTGCAGGGCCGCCAGCACGAGGTGTGGTTCGAGGACGCGAGCAGCATCCGCGCCAAGCTGGCACTGGCGTCCGAATTCAGCCTGCACGGCATTGCCATCTGGAATGTCATGCGCTATTTCCCGCAAAACTGGCTGGTGCTCAACGCCCTGTACACGATCCGGCGGGAGACGCTGTGAAAGGGCAAAGAGGCGGCACGGTGTGCAGATAACCGCGGGGAGAGGCCGGTGGGCGTCCACGGCGGGGGGCAGGGGAAACCGG
>DXWE01000163.1 GCA_019417045.1 Oscillospiraceae bacterium | reverse complement strand
GAGACAAGTCAAACCGGGCGCGAGGGGCGTCTGGTTTCTCGTCTCTTTATTATTTTTACCCGTAAGGAGTGAGGACAGACATGAAGAGGACGTTGGCATTGGTACTGACCCTGGCGCTGTGCCTGGGGCTGTTTGGCCTGCCCGTGATGGGGGTGGGCGCGGTGGAGAAGGACACGGCTACCGCCATCGATGAGGCACAGCCGTATTTTCTCGCCGATACCGGCACGCCGGTCTCGCTGGCCAGCCTCTCGGTGACGCTCGGGGAGACCACGGCGTCGGGGGCGGACCTCGAGTGGACAGCGTCGGACGACGCAGTCACGGTGGGCGAGGACAGCCTGACGGTCACGGCCAAGGGGCCGCACGCACTGACCGTCTCGAACGGGACGGACACGCTGACCGTGTACGCGGTGGCGAAGGATCCCGGCGACACGGAATATGTGCTGTTGGAGGAGGACTTTGACGATGTCGCGGAGGGCGCCCTCCCTGAGGGATGGACCCTGGCGGCCGGCACGGCGCAGAACGGCTATGTCGATGCGGATGGCCGGCTGGTGCTCGATTCGATGAGCCGGGGGAACGGCTCGGGGACGCGGGTGCTGATGCCGGCGTGGCTGGCGGCGTTCGGGGACTACCAGATCGAGGCGGATATGCAGATTGCCGAGTATAAGAACGCGCAGCGCTGGAGCGCCATCATGTACCGGATTCAGATGGAGTCCGCCAAAAAAATCCCCTATTATCTGATGACGTTCCGCGTGAACGCCAGCAGTAACGGCGTGGAGTTCGGCATGAGGACGCCGGGGGACAGCTGGAACGTGATGGAAAAGGCCTCCTTCACGGAGAACCTGTCCAGCAGCAAGAGCTATCAGATCAGTGTGAGAACGGAAGGCAAGCGCGTGATCGAAAAGATCAATGATACGACCGTGATTGATACGGAGCTGGCGAGCGAGTATCTGACGGGCGGTATCGGATTCCAGAGCGATCAGAACAAGACATTTGTGGACAACGTGCGGGTGACGATCCCGGTGGAGGATATGCCCTACCGGCCTGCCTTTGCGGAGATCTACCGGCCGGATACCACGCTCAGCCTGTCCCCGTCGGTGATCGCGCCGGTGACGACGGCGGCGGAGCTGGCGGCGTACGCGGTGGACGGCGCGCGCCCGACGTATGTGATGGCCTCCGTGACGGGCGGCGAGGAGCTCAAAGCCGGCACGGACCTGACGGTCGAACAGGTGCTGCAGGGGGCGGCAGGCAAGGTGGTGCCGATCCTCCGGGTGGAGGACCAGGCGAGTGCGGACGCGCTCGCGCAGTACCTGAGCGAGAACGAATACGTGGACGTGGTGGTGCTGTCGTCCGACCCGGCGCTGGTGGGCAGCGTGCGTAAGACCTGCCCGCTGCTGTTCGGTGCGGTGGATTACACCGGAAAGGGCGAGCTGACCGAGGAGATGTTGGGGGATCTCGTCAGCGAGGCCAACACGAATTGGGCGAAATACCTCCTGCTCTCGGCCGACCAGGCGACGGCAGAGGCCGTGCGGTTTTTGCAGGCGCGGTTCATGACCGTGTGGACGATGGGCGAGGAGACCATGACGGTGGAGCAGGTGGGGCACCTGCTGAAGACGTGTGTCAACGGGGTGGTGACCCCGGACTACGAGACCTGCTTTGAGGTGTATGAGACATTTGACGACGCGGGGTATTTCACCCAGGAGCCGTTTATCGTGGGGCACCGCGGCGTGCCGTCGCTGGCCCCGGAGAACACCCTGGAGGGCGCCAAGCTGGCGTATGAGCTCGGCGCGGACGCGATCGAGACGGACATCTATCTCACGACAGACGACCATCTTGTGATCATCCATGACGACACCCTCAACCGCACGACCAACGGCACCGGCAAGGTGGAGGACTATTCGCTCGCCGAGCTGAAGGAGCTGGTGGCCAACAAGGACGCCACGGAGGCGATCCAGGAGCAGTATCCGGATGTGCGGATCCCGACGCTCGAGGAATTTTTCCAGTATTTCGGGGACAAGGACGTCCTGCAGGTGATCGAGCTGAAGTCGAGCAATCCCGATCTGGTGGAGGCGCTGGCCGAGCTGATTGAGGAATACGACATGTACGACAAGGTCGTGTGCATCTCGTTTGACACGGCCCAGCTGGAGCGGATGCGCACCTATCTGCCCGGGATTTCGACGGCGTATCTCGTGAACAACGGCCCGAAGGGCGTGGTGGACATTCCGAGCACCATGCGTTCGATCACCGGGATGACCCAGCCGCTCAATGCGATCTACAGCCCGTCCTACAGCGGCCTGTCGCTGGACTATGTGCGGGCCTCGATCCAGCGCGGTATGCCCTTCGCCGCCTGGACGGTGAACACCCAGATCGGGGCGCAGGGCCTGATCGGTGCAGGTATTGATCACATCACGACGAATAATGCCCAGGTGTTCAGTGATTTCCTCGCGACGGTGGTGGCGGACCAGGAGGCGTATGCGCTCGAGACCGGCGACACGCTGGATTTCACGGCCAGCGGGATCACGTATGCGGGCGAGAGCCGGGATGTCACGGTCACCCCGCTGATCCTGAGCGGCGACGAGTGTGTGTCGGTGGAGGGCACGACCCTCACGGCAACGGCCCCCGGGACGGTGCAGCTGGTGCTGTACACGTCGTATTCGGACACCGTCACGCGGTATGTGTACAGCGATGTGGTGACCGTGACCATCACGGGCGACCCGGTAGTATGGCAGCAGGGCGACGTGAACGGCGACGGGAAGGTCAACAGCAGCGACGCACGGCTGGTGCTGCAATACACGGTCGAGCTGATATCGCTGACCGAGGAGCAGCTGGCGCGGGCGAACATGAATGGCGACGGTCTGGTCAACAGCAGCGACGCGCGGATGATCCTGCAAGCGGCGGTCGGGCTGTAACCCGACAAAACGGCGGCAGGACGTCACAACTGCAAGCCAAAACAGAAAGGAATTTCCCATGATGACGACGGCACACGACGGCTCCCGGCTGATCGCGGCGGTAAAGACCCCCGCGGCGCTGCGGCAGGCGCTCGACTCCCCGGTGGACACGATCTTCCTGCTGGATACGAGCATCCTGCGGCTGCCGGTACATCTCAAGGCGATCCGCGCGGCGGGCAAGCACGGGTTTGTGCACATGGACCTCGCGGAGGGGATCGGCAAGGACGCGGCGGGGCTCGCGTATCTGTGCAACCTCGGCGCGACCGGGATCGTGAGCACGAAATCGGGCCTTGTCCGCACGGCCAGGACGCTGGGGCTCCAGACGGTGCAGCGGTTTTTCATCATTGACACGCAGTCGGAGTCCACGGCGTCGTCGGCGATCGAACTGGTGGCGCCGGACTTTGTGGAGATCATGCCGGGCGTGGTGCCGAAGGTCATCCGCTATTTTGCGGACCATTTCCAGATCCCGGTGATCGCGGGTGGCCTCGTGGAGACCGCGGAGGAGGTGCAGGAGGCGCTCGACGCGGGCGCGGCGTTCGTCTCCGCCTCCCAGCCGGCCCTCTGGGGCGGGTGAAC
>DXWE01000162.1:3197-3580 GCA_019417045.1 Oscillospiraceae bacterium | reverse complement strand
CGGGCGAGAGGGCGCGTTTCCCCGGCTGGGGATCCGCCGCCGGGCGGGAACACTGCCACCGGGCGGGACGCTGCTGCCGGGCGGAATGTTGCCCTGACAGGTAATCCTTTTCCGAAAGAACATGCTTTCCCGTCGGACAACGCCTTCCCCTGGGTGGGCGGGCTTCTCCCCCTGGCGCCCCCGTGGCGGCGGGGATCCGTGTGAGTGTGCAGGAGGTTCTCTGATGACGACTGCTTCCTCCGCCGGTACGCCGGTGGTGCTCCGCGGCGTCAACCTGGGCGGTTGGCTGCTGCAGGAATCGTGGATGTGCCCGGTGGTCGGGCTGGACAACAAATGGGCCTATTGGGACACGCTGTACCATCTGGAGCGGCGGTTCGGCCGGG
>DXWE01000162.1:2835-3187 GCA_019417045.1 Oscillospiraceae bacterium | reverse complement strand
GATTGGCCTCAACGCGGTCCGCCTGCCGTTCTGGTACCGCAACTTCCAGACGGACGACGAGGGCACCTGGAGGCGGGACAAAACCGGCGGGATCGACTTCTCCCGGCTTGACTGGGCGGTCGAGGAGTGCGGCAAACGCGGGATCTATGTGATCCTCGACATGCACGGCGCGCCCGGGTTCCAGAGCAACAACCACTGCTCGGGCCGGATCGGCGCGTGCGAGCTGTACGACGACACCGAGGCGGGATACCGCTACCGGCTGCGCGCAATCGAGCTGTGGGAGGCGATCGCCCGGCACTTTAAGGGCAACCCCACCGTCGCGGCGTACGACCTGCTCAACGAGCCGATGAAC
>DXWE01000162.1:0-2825 GCA_019417045.1 Oscillospiraceae bacterium | reverse complement strand
CAAGGACCGCCCGGAGAACAAGCGCTGGCTGTGGGACCTGTACGACCGCATGTTCCGCGCGATCCGCGCGGTCGACCCCGACCACATCATCACGGTCGAGGGGGTGTGGGAGTGGGATAACCTCCCCGACCCCCGGCTGTTCGGCTGGACCAATGTGCTCTATCAATTACATAATTATAATTACGAAAAGCGCGAGATCGATTTCAAAATCCGCGATACCCGCGCACACGACGGCTGGAATGTCCCGCTGCTCGTCGGCGAGTTCCAGGGCGGCCCGATCTGGGAGTACGTGCTCGACGCCTATAACCAGAACGGCATCAGCTGGATGACCTGGACCTTCAAGGGCGCCAAACGCGACGGCCCGAGCAGCTGGTTCCTCTACGGCGGCCGGCCGGAGACGGTCGACCCGGTGCACGACAGCTATGAGGAGATCGCCCGCAAGTGGGGCACGCTGCGCACCGACGAGTCGTTCCTCCCGAACGACGAGGTCATCGCGCTGCTCACCCGCTACGCCCGGGTGCGCACCGACGGCCCCCTCCCCCTGCTGCGCACCGACGGACGGCGCCTGCTGGCCTGCGGCCGTGACGGCTGATGAGGCGGCCCGGAGGCGGGATGTTTACGCAAACCGTGCCCACCGGCCTGCGGCCGGCCATCCGCGCCAGAGCCGTGACGGCCGGGCGGGAGGATGGGACGAGGCGGCTGACTGATGGGGCGGCCCGGCAGCTGGAAAGGGGAATGCCTTTCCGGCGCTCTCTGTGGCCCGAGGCGGCGGCCGGCGGCAACGCGAAAAGGCGGGCGCCTCTCCCGATTGTCCGCGGATGGGAGCGGCGCTTGGCAGAAAAGGGCATCCCCTTTACACCGCGCGTCCGGGCGGGCCGAGACGGCGGATCCAACAGAATGAAGAGGGAACCTCCCCTTCAGAATAGACACGCGAGCAGGCAGAGACCTGCGAGCGAAGAGAAGCGTACATGGCCAGGAGAATGAAGTGTATACGGCCAAGAAAGGAAGGATCGACACCCATGCAGAAAACTGGATTCTGGCGCAAGCTGGTCGCGGGCGTCGCCTGCGCGGCGCTGAGCGTCGGCGCGGCGGCCATGCTGCCGGCTGCGGCGGTTGCGGCGGAGGACGTCGCCCTCACCGACGCCGACTTCCTGCGGCAGGACGGCACCCGGCTGGTCAACCGCGACGGCGAGACCGTGCAGCTGCGCGGCACCAACATCGGCAGCTGGCTGTTGCAGGAGAGCTGGATGGCCCCCGTGGTCGGCAGGGACAACGAGTGGGCCTACTGGGACACCCTGCAGGCCCTCGAAAGCCGGTTCGGCGCAGAGGCGACCGCGGAGCTGATCAAGATCTACGAGGACAACTGGTTCACCGAGGCCGATATCGACAATCTCCAGGAGCTCGGGTTCAACGTACTGCGCGTGCCGTTCTGGTACCGCAATTTCCAGACCGACGACAACGGCACCTGGAAGCTGAACGAAAACGGCGAGATCGATTTCTCCCGGCTCGACTGGGTGGTGGAGGAGTGCGGCAAGCGCGGCATGTACGTGATCCTCGACATGCACGGCGCTCCCGGGTTCCAGAGCGTGAACCACTGCACCGGCCGCATCGGCCAGACCACCCTGTGGACAGACGAGAAATACCAGGACATGACGGTGGAGCTGTGGGTCGAGATCGCCCGCCACTTCGCCGGCAACCCGGTCGTCGCGGCTTACGACCTGCTCAACGAGCCGATGAACGGCAACCCGGGCAAAAGCGACCGCCAGCTGTGGGAGCTGTATGATAAGATCTATAAGGGCATCCGCACGGTCGACACCAACCATGTCCTCATCATGGAGGGCGTGTGGGAGCTCGCGAACCTCCCCACCCCCACCTTCTACGACTGGGAGAACTTCATGTACTCCCTGCACAACTACAACGACAAGAAGAGCGAGATCGACAAAAAGGTGCGGGACTACGTGAACAAGATCGAGATCGCCAACTGGGACATCCCGCTGCTCGTCGGCGAGTTCCAGGGCTACGATATCCCGGACTATGTGTTCGACTCCTACAACAACGTGGGCTTCAGCTGGACGACCTGGACGTATAAGGGCGCCAAGTCCGGCCCGAGCACCTGGTTCCTCTACAACGGCCGGCCCGAAGAGGTCGATCCGGTCAACGACTCCTATGAGGAGATCGCCCGCAAGTGGGCCGCCGTGCGCACCGAGGACAATTTCAAGCGCAACAACAAGCTCGCCGAGACGGTGAGCGAGTATGCGACCGCCCCGGTGGTCGACTACGCCAACCGGCCGCAGGAGACCACGACCACGGCCCCCGGCGCCACCCCCGCCCCGACGACCGCCGGCAACACCGACGGCAACGAGAGCTCCTTCCCCACCTGGGCGATCGCGGTGATCGCGGGCGCGGTGGTGATCGTGGTCATCGTGGTGATCGTCCTGGTCAGCCGGAAGAAGAAGGGCGGCCCGGACGGCTCTGACGGCAGCGCCGGCGGCGGTTCGGCGGACGGCCCGGACGGCGGTTCGGGGGTCGGCCCGGATGGCGGTTCGGCGGATGGCCCGGATGGCGGCCCCGAAGGCGGCGCGCCGGCAGGCCCGCAGAGCGCCCCGGCTTCGCCCGAGACTCCGGCCCAGGCGCCGGACAGCCCGGAAGCCGGCACGCCGGCGGTGCCCGAAGCCCCGGCAGAACCGCCGGCCGACGGCGCCCGCTGAGCGGTGGCAGGATCCGCTGTGAAGCCGTGATTCGCTGCGAATCTGCAAAGCGGTGATCCGCTGTGATCCGCTGCAAAGCGGTGATCCGCCGTGATCCGCTGCAAAGCGGTGATCCGC
>DXWE01000161.1 GCA_019417045.1 Oscillospiraceae bacterium | reverse complement strand
CAGCCGGAGCTCGTTTCTCATCCCCTCCGGCTCACCAACAGAAACGCCCCCGCTACTAGCGGGTTCCTGCTTCCCTTTGTCGGGGATTCTCCTCTCGCGATCGAAGGCTCCACCGGAGCCTTCTCCCGGCTCTGTCGCACTCCGTGCGCCACAGCCGGAGCTCGTTTCTCATCCCCTCCGGCTCACCAACAGAAACGCCCCCGCTAGTAGCGGGGGCGTTTCTGTTGGTGACCCATCGGGGATTCGAACCCCGGACACCTTGATTAAAAGTCAAGTGCTCTGCCAACTGAGCTAATGAGTCATAGCTCCACATGATTTTAATGCCCGTTTATTATATCCAAATCTCTCCTGCTTGTCAAGGGCAAGCGGCAAAAAACCTCCGTATTCCTCCAAACATCTTCCCTTTTCACCCCCGGCGACGGCGGAGAAATCGCAAAATCCCCCATAGCAGCAGGATTCCCGTCATGGCGCCCGCAAAATCCAGGCACACATCGAAAACTCCCGGGCCGCGGCCGGGTACAAACGCCTGGTGGATCTCATCCCCCAGCGCATACAGCAGACAGAGCCACCCCGCCAGGAACAGCCGGAACCGGCCGTTCAGGCGATGGGTACACAGCGCGCCGTACAGCAGCAGACCGAGCAGGCAATATTCCCCGAAATGAGCCCCCTTGCGCACCAGCGTCTGCCACTGTGCGATCAGGGCCTCGCGGTCGGGTTCCTCCATCTGGTCAAACCCCGGCACCACCGCCGAGACGACGGCGCCGATCACAGAGCCGCTGATCTGGCTGGACTGCGCGGACGTCTTCGCAGACATGAAGAAAATAACCGCCATCCAACCGGCGACCGCGACCCATAGTATACCCCGTACTATCTTCATATATATCCTTTCAGGTTATCGGTTATTTCTTGCAGTATACCACAGGATTCTCCCGGTGGCAACCGTCTGCGGAATTCTTGGCATGTCTGTTGCCGCCGGCGCATACATATACCACAAGAAAGGTGGCGTCTATATGAACAATAAGCCTCATGACAGCATGGCGGACCGCATCGCTGCGTATAACGAAGAAATGCTCCGGTACTATCGCCAGGCGCACGGGTATGACCCGGCGACGCAACCGGTGACCGCGCCCGCAGAGGCCGCAGCGCCGGAGGCGGCCCCTGCCCATCCAGCCGCAACACCGGAGGCAACCAGCCCGACGATACAGGCGATGGCGCCCCAGGAGACCCCATCCGTTCCCGAGGAGGAGATCGAAATTCCCCCAATGGAAGCCCCCCTGCCGACCGAACGCCCCTGGGAGGAGGCTGCCGGCTGCGGCGGACAGGAAGTCCCGGCTCCGGAGTCCGGGGAGACATCGACATCCCCCTCGATGCCGGAACCTCAGCCGGAAGAGAGCGTTCCCATCGAGATGGTCCCTCCTGCGGAATATGAGCAGTCACCGTTTGGCGGCATGTCTCCGAGCCAACCGGACGGGCAGCCCTCCTCCCCCCGAGAGACGGACTCCTCCGACACATCGGACACCGCCTACCTGCTCGTGCGGGTCTATTCCGCACGCGGCGCCATTCCGCTGGAGGGCGCTGTGGTGACCATCAGCCAGTTCACGGACAGCGGTGAGGAGCTACTACATCTGACCGTCACGGATGAAAACGGATTTACCGCCAAATTCCCGCTTCCGGCGGCCAGCCGCGAGCTGTCTCAACATCCCGGAAATCCCCATCCGTTCACCTTTTATAATGTGCAGGTGGACGTGGACGGCTACTATACGGTGCGCAACGAGAATATCCCGCTGTATGGCGGGATCACCTCCGTGCAGGATGTCGCGATGGTTCCCCTGCCGGAACAGGGGCAAAACGAGATCCAGATATTCCCGGAATACGGCCCCACCAATCTCAACTGACAGGCCGCGAAAGGAGGGTTATCCATGCCGGAACCGTATATTCCCAATTTTATCACCGTCCATCTCGGCACACCGAGCAGTTATGCGGAAAACGTGACGGTGACCTTTCCCAACTACATCAAGAACGTGGCCTCGAGCGAGATCTATCCCACCTGGCCGGAGGCGGCGATTCGGGCGAATATCTATGCGCAGATCTCCTATGCACTCAACCGGATCTACATCGAGCACTATCGCGCCCAGGGGTACGATTTCGATATCACGAATTCCACCGCCTATGACCAGGCGTTTGTGAAGAACCGGGAAATCTTCCAGAACATCAGCGATATTGTGGACGATATCTTCAACAGCTATGTGCGGCGGCGGGGCAGTGTGGAACCCTATTTTACCCAGTACTGCAACGGCACCACCGTCACCTGTCCGGGATTGTCCCAGTGGGGCACGGTGGATCTCGCCAACCAGGGATACGGGCCCTATGACATCCTGACCTATTACTACGGGGACGACATCGACATCGTACAGAACGTCCCGGTGCGCAACAATACGCCCTCCTATCCCGGGGTTGCCCTGCGGATGGGGGACGTTGGAAACGACGTCAAGACCAAGCAGGTGCAGCTCAACCGGATCTCCCGCAACTATCCGGCGATCCCAAAAATCAACCCGGTGGACGGGGTGTTCGGGCAGGAGACGGAGGACGCGGTACGGGCGTTCCAGCGCATTTTCAACCTCACGGAGGACGGGATCATCGGCAACGCCACCTGGTATCGGATCTCCTATCTCTATAACAGCGTCAAGCGGCTGTCGGAACTCGATTCGGAGGGGATTTCCTTTGAGGAGATCGCCCAGCAGTATCCCGGCCTGCTCCGGCTGGGGGATACCGGCAATGCCGTCTCCTCCATGCAGTATTACCTCGCCGTCATCGGTGCCTTTTATGAATCCGTCCCTCCGATCGACGTGACCGGTACGTTTGACGAGGCGACACGGGACGCGGTCATCGCGTTCCAGAAAACCTACGGGCTCGCGCCGGACGGTATCGTAGGGCCGCTCACCTGGCAGGACATGGTGCGCGCTTACCGCGGTATTGTGGCGGACACGCCGCAGCTCGAAGGCGGAATGCCGCTGTACCCGGGATATGTGCTCACCTCCGGCAGCCAGGGCGAGCCGGTGCGGCAGGTACAGACCTGGCTGTCCGCCGTCTCCGAAGTGTACCCGAGCATTCCGGCAGTACCGGTCACCGGCGTCTACGGCAACCAGACGCAGGCCTCGGTCCGGGCATTCCAGCAGCAGTTTGGCATACCGGTCACCGGGACGGTCGGCCCCATCACCTGGGGAGTGCTGGCGAGCTTATACTCCGATCTGGCTCTGGGGTTTGACAAGCAGCCGGAACAGTTTCCCGGTTCCACGCTCAGTGAAGGAGGTTGAAACACAATGCCCAACACGTCAGTCAGAAACGATATCCGGTACGACCAGGCCCTGTATACCCGTGAATTGCAGATCTTTCTGCGGGAACTCGCATTTCATGATAACCGGATCCCGCTGATCAACGTCGACGGGGTCTACGGACCGGAGACCTCCTCGTCCGTCTCCGCTGTGCAGACCATCTACGGGCTGCCGGTCACGGGTGATGTCGACCGTCTCACCTGGGAGACGGTGGTGGCCGTGTACCGCATCCTGGTCCGCCAACGTCTCGGCCCCGGCGGGATCTCCCCCTTCCCCTCC
>DXWE01000160.1:1386-3626 GCA_019417045.1 Oscillospiraceae bacterium | reverse complement strand
GGAGAACGGCCGACAGACTCATGGGGGCTCCGGAGCAGACGGAATCTCAGAAAAACGGAGGGCGCGCACATGGAGCAGCAGCAGGCGAAAAGCAGCCGGAAAAAGCTCGTTCTCAGCCTGCTGGTGTTTCTCCTCCTCGTGGTGCTGACCTTCTATCTGCTGCTGCGCGGGCAGGAGCTCGACTCCCTGCTTCAGATCGTGCGCCGGGTGGATGTGGTCTATCTCGTGGCGGGCGCGCTGCTCGTGTGCCTCTACCTGCTCTGCCAGGGGCGGGCGTTCCAGATCATCCTGCGCTCCCTCTCCTGCCGGGTCGGGATCTGGGAGGCCACCTTCTACACCTGTGTGGATTTCTACGTGTCCTCCATCACCCCCTCCGCCACCGGCGGGCAGCCGGCGGTGATGTACTATATGAGCAAAAACGGCATCCACGTGTCAAAATCCGGGATCGTGGTGCTGCTCAACACGATCGAATACAAGGTGGTCCTGCTGCTGCTCAGCCTCGGCGCGGTGATCTATGAAGCGGCATACGTCGGGACGAGCGGCTGGATGATGAAGCTGCTCATCCTCATCGGGTTCGCCGCGAACATCCTGATGGTCGCGCTGTGCGTGCTCGCGATGTTCTCCAACCGCCTGATCGACCGGCTCGGCACGCTCGGCATCTCGCTGCTCGCCAAATGCCGGCTGCTCAAGCACAGGGAGCAGAAACTGGCCGCCATGCGGCGCTCCCTGGCCGACTACCACGACGGCGCGCTGCACATCCGCCGGCACCCGGCCGTGGTGCTGCGCTCGCTGCTCGCGAATTTCGTGCAGCGGGTGGCGCTCTTCTCGGTCGGCTACTGCGTGTACCGCAGCATGGGTTTCTCCGCGCTGTCGTACTTTGACCTGTTCTGTGTCCAGGTCCTCTGTTCCATCGCGGTCGATTCCCTCCCCATGCCGGGCGGCGTGGGCGCGGCGGAATGGCTGCTGCTCCGGCTGTACCAGCCGGTCTATCCCGAATCCCTCATCCTGCCCGCCATGCTGCTCTCGCGGGGGCTGCAATATTACCTCTGCCTGCTGCTCAGCGCGGCGGGGACGGGCGCGGGCCATCTCCGGCTGCTCTGCCGGGCAAAACGCGCACAGGAGGCGTCGTCATGATCGGGTTTTACAACTACACGGTATTCCCCACCTATCTCGGGTTCGCGTGCGGCATGCTCGGGCTGTTTTTCGCGCTGCGCGGCAGGCCGCTTGCGGCGGTGTTCTGCCTGATGGCGGCCGGCGTGCTCGACATGTTCGACGGCAAGATCGCCAAGACCCGGGAGCGCACCGACCAGGAGAAGAAATTCGGGATCCAGATCGATTCGCTCTCGGATTTCGTCTGTTTCGGGGTGCTGCCCGCGGCGATCGGCTATGCCGTCGGCATGAAGCGGCTGCCGTATGTGCTCGTGCTGATCGTGTTCTCGCTCGCGGCGCTCATCCGGCTCGCGTATTTCAACGTGATGGAGGAGGAGCGCCAGGCGCACACCACCGAGACCCGGAAGGAATACGAGGGGCTGCCGGTGACCACCGTCGCGCTGATTATCCCGTTCCTCTATATCTTCCGCGGCGTGCTTGTCCGCCATTTCGGCGACGGCGCGTTCGTGCTGCTCTATGCGCTCGCGCTCGTGTGGCTCGCCGCGCTGTTCCTGATGAAATTCAAGATCAAAAAGCCGGGGCTCAAGGTCATGCTGATCTTCACTGCCGTCGGGCTGACCGAAATGCTGCTGCTCATCCCGTTCGGCATGCGATAAAAGGAGCGTTCCCCATGGATCCAAAACCCGTCAGCCGGCGCCCGCTGGTCCCGCTGGACACCGACCCGCAGCCGGCGCTCCGGTTCCTGTACGATACGCGCTTCGGCCGGCTGTGCCTGAGAGCGGCGGTGCGCCCCACGGTCTCGCGGCTCTATGGGCGCTATATGGACAGCCGCTGGTCGCGCCGGCAGATCTTGCCGTTTATCCAAAAAAACCGGATCGACATGGCGCAGTATGAACAGCGGGAATATCGCTCGTACAACGATTTTTTCACCCGGCGGGCACTCCCCGCCGCCCGCCCGGTCGACCTCTCTCCCTCCCATCTGGTCGCCCCGTGCGACGCCAAGCTCACCGCCTATCCGGTGACGGAGGACGCCCGCTGGCTGATCAAGGGCGCGCCCTACACCGTCTCCGAGCTGCTCGGCGGCGACCCGCTGGCCGCGCGGTTTCGCGGCGGGACCTGCCTGATCTTCC
>DXWE01000160.1:0-1363 GCA_019417045.1 Oscillospiraceae bacterium | reverse complement strand
GGCGGTGGACGACTACCACCGCTACTGCTATTTCGACAGCGGGGTGCAGGGGCCCGGCAGGGTGCTGCCGGGGGTGCTGCACACGGTGCAGCCGGTCGCGCTGCGGCGCGCCAACGTCTATCACCGCAACTGCCGCGCCTATACCCTGCTGCACACCGACCATTTCGGCGACGCGGTGCAGGTGGAGGTCGGCGCGCTGATGGTCGGGCGGATCGTCAACCTGCACCGGGCCGGGCACGCCTTTCAGCGCGGGGACGAGAAGGGGTATTTCGAGTTCGGCGGGTCGGCCGTCGTGCTGCTGCTCGGGCCGGGCGCGGCCGCGGTGGAGGAGGAGATCCTCGCCGCCACCGCCGCCGGGTACGAGACGGCGGTGCGACTGGGCGAGTGTATCGGCACGGCGGGGCCTGCGGGAGGGTAAAGGATGGATGCCTATTCTTTCACGGGCGCGCTCGACGTGTTCGAGTTCCACGACGCGGTGCTCGAACAGATCGAGCTCTCCCCCGCGCGTATGACGTGGCGGCTGCGTGCCGCCAATCTCACCGCCCGCTGCCCGCTGCTTTGCGCCCCCTGCGACCAGGAGATCGCCTCCCTGCGGCTGACCTTTGAGGGATGGCGCGTCCTGTCGCTGAGCCGGCAGGGATATCTCGTCACAGAGGCCGACGGGCAAACGCGGGCGGTGCCCGACACCGCGCTGCCGCCGGAATACCTGTCGGCGCTCGCGCACAGCGGGTTTCCCTGGGATTTCAAAGAGGCCGGGCCGCTGCCCGGGTTCCCCGCCGACAGGGCGTTTTTCTTCCTCTTTTTCGGGTCGGAGAGCGAGCTGTACCGGCTGGATCTCTCGTATGAGCGGGTGACGGCCGCGTGGGACGGCTATGCCGGCAACGCCTGGTATGTCGGTTGGAACGCGCAGGACAGGGGATCCTGACCCCCTGCGCGTCGAGCGAAGCGGACACAGGAAGCCCGGCCGGCCGGGCAGCAGCCAAACGGGACGGACTGTCTCACGGAGGATCGATATGCGTATTGTGGTCAACCTCTATTATACGGGAACGAACGGGAGCGCCCGCCGGTTTGCCGAGGAGATGGAGTGCAGCGGGCTCGCAGATTCCATCCGCGGCGAGCGCGGCAACGAGCGGTATGAGTACTTCTTTCCCGCGCGCGATCCGGAAACAGTCCTGCTGATCGATATCTGGGAGGATCAGGCCGCCCTCGATCGGCATCACGCCTCCCCCATGATGGAGCAGATCCGGCAGCTGCGGGAGAAATACGGGCTGCACATGAGGGCGGAGCGGTATGTCACGGATGAGGGCGGGATCCCGGCCGCGGATTCCAGATTCATCCGGGAGTAACAAAAGCCGGCGCGCGC
>DXWE01000016.1 GCA_019417045.1 Oscillospiraceae bacterium | reverse complement strand
TCGCATACAGCGTATCCGCATCCTCGCCGTCAGCGGTGAAGTAGTTCAACTTCCCGGCAAACAGGTCCTCGTGCGCCTCCGGATCGACATTGTGATCAGTCACGGCCTGTGTGGTTTCCGCCGCTGCCTCCTGCGCTGCTTGTGCCGCTTCATTGGCGGCCTCTGCCGCCGTATTGGCCCCTTGCGCAGCAGTATTCGCCGTCTGAGCGGCATTCAAAGCTGCCTGCTTTGCATTGTCTACAGACGCCGCAGCAGAATTGGCTGCATCTGTGGCCTCCTCGCAATCGGAAATAAGCTGTGAAAGATGAGTGGCTGCAGCTGTTTCGGTACGCAGATCCCGTTCATCGAAATAAATGCTGGCGGTAACCGAGTGAATGGTCTGCTCCTCCCCTTGTTCTGTCAATTCTGATACGACCAGCCTCAGATGTCCTACTCCTCCGTGGATGGTCCACGCCTGAATCAGATCAACATAGACTTGGTCATCAGAAACGGTCAGCAATCCGGTGGTATCATGAAATTGCAGGTCATCCACATATTCCACCCGGTAAATATATGCCGATTTCACAAGTTCCTCTGGCAGCACGAAGATCACACGGGTTGCATTGTGATCACCGCGTGCGCCTGCGAATTGTGGTGTGCTCGGTTGGATGGAATCCAGTTCGACCGTGTAGGTGATTGTTCGTACAGGAGTAATTGTTGCCATCGCGTTTCCTTTCCCAAAACAGAGGAGGAGCAAGAAAACACATCCTTGCTCCTCCCGGTTTTGCCTGTTCATTCTTTCCAAAAGCCGCTTTTCAGATATTCTAATTCCCTGTCCGTCAGCCAGGGCATCCAGTCATCGACCACCTCCAGCACATTTTCTTTTTTGGATCCAGGAACAGTTTTTCCATCCTTGTCCTTGTCCCCCTCGGTCATGTCGTAGGCCACCTTAAACAACACGGCCTCCGCCTCATCCACACCGCTTGCACTTCCCCCTACAGCCCACTCCATCCACTTTGTTGTGATCGTGTAGGCACCGTCAGAAGCGTCTGCAAGCGCCGTTTCCTTCGCCAGCGCATAGGCAGAACTCCACGCCTTGTTTTGCATTTCCTCATCCAAAGACTGAAACTGGGCGTTGTCGTCCCAAACATCTACGATTTCCCGATACGTGTCTGCCCGTTTTTCCGCATACTGCCGGTACGCCTCCGGATTCAGATCCTCCTCATTAAAATCATTTTCGTCTTCATCTTCCGGCAGCTTATGCGTATCTAACACACCAATGAGGTCTTTTGCTTCCTCGGACATGGTAAAGGCTGGATCTCCCTTCACGGCTTTGTTATACCGGCTGCGCATGCCGCTTTCAATGTCTTTGCCGCTGATTCCCATCTGTTCTGTAAGATCCGTACAGATCCGGTCATACGTCTCCATCTGACCTTGTGAGAGCGCCTGAAAGGCAAGGTCTAAAAATTTGCTCTGATTGGCGTCATTGGACAGATTTGAGATGGCCTTCTCCATATCGTAGAGCAGCCCGATATCCCCGGTGCCAATGGCATAGCTCCTCAGACTGCCCCAGGCGTCCCGCCCGAGATTGGTAACTGATATACCCGTCACTTTTGAGACGGCGGTAAGCAGCTCCTTGAGAGCATAGGCACGCGTCTTTTTCCCATCCCCGCCGATACTGGTAAGGAAATTAACGCAGGCGGTACAGAGGTCTCCGAAAGCAGAGGCATCCATACGCTCCACACTGTAGCCTTTGGCAATAGACAGGGCATCCCGCAAGTAAGGCACCACCCCCAGCGGGTTGAGGTTATCCGACAGATTGCTGTCCAGGAACAGGGACTTGAGATAGTCGGAGAACGCCTCTTCATCTCCGGTCAGCCCGGTGAGCGCCGTGAGATACCTATCCCAATACCCCTTGTCCTCGTCATCGTCCCGCAGGGCGTCAATCAAACTGGCAAGGGCCGCGTTTGCAGCACTGGCGATTACCACTGCGGATATCGCCCTCCCCAAACGCCGCTTTGCCGCGCTGCGATTTTTCGGATTGGTTTCATACCGTGCCTGGTCCCAGCTGCGCAGCAGGATGTTGAACGTCTTGAGCGGCTCTCCCATGAAGGAGGTCACCTGCCGGGAGAGGTTGTCCGGGCTTCTCATGATCGGCGGGCGCTGCAGGATCCCGTCCACTACCTGCGTCTCTTCGATAACCCTGGTAAACAGTTCCGAGGTCTTTTGATAAAACTCCTGGTTTCCCGCCGAAAGATCCTGATACCTCTTTTTAATCTCCCATTCGCAGGCATTCCAGAGGGCCGACCACGTGACAGCATCGGCCGCAGCGGCCCCCGCCATAGATTTTTCACGGATATTGTCTCCCACCGTGCGAAGGCCGTACAAATCCTGCTGGATTGTCCGGAGATTCCCCTGGTCAAACCCGCCGGCTTCCTTGATCCGGGCGATGGGGGCATGCTTTTTGGCTTTTGTCCACCCTCTTCCTTTGGTGACGCCGCCGATCAGCCCTCTGGCCATGCTGTCGGGACTCAGCAGCAGCCCCGCGCGGAACCACGCGGAAGGCTGCTGGATAACCACACGGAGATTTGCACCTACCGCAGCAGCTTTCGTGTTGCCGACAATGCGATTGACCATACGGTCCATATTGGTGCCGCTTCGTCCGATCCCGTTTTGAAGGTCCTCCATCAGCTTCATCCAATAGGCCTGGCTGCCTGTCCCGCCGACACGATCCAGCTCTCCCTTGAACGTCTTTCCAATGTAGTTCCCATCAGCATCACGATACCGGAAATTGTAAAGCCGGCTGAGATCCTCCATTGGCGCCAGAAGCGTGGAGTACCGGATCATGTCCTGGGTATGTTCGGCGAACACCTCGAAAACATCTCCGAGGTCCAGCGCGTTGTTGGCGTGCGGGACCGTATTCTTTGCCATGCCGATGTTCTTGACCGACCTGGCGTTGTGTCCACCTTTCTCAATATCGCTGTGGACTGCTTCCCGAGCGCTCCGGATCGGCCAGTAATTCTCTTCCAGGAATTTCCGGTATCCATAGACGGCCATGCTGGCCTCGTTGCCCCACCTTGCCAACAGTCCCGTCAGCTTCTGGAGCGAATCAGCCATCGCCTTCTGTTCCTTTGAGAGCGTATTCGTGATGGCGGAAAGATCCTCTGCGGCAAGTGGAATTGATTGCGTTCCGCGTTCGATCCTGGGCTGATTCCCCTGTCTCGGGATCGCCGGCTGCACGACGCCGCCCACCGTCAGGTGTTCAGCAGACTGCGGCCGCCGGGAGAGCAGATACAGATCCATAATCTGCGGCGTGGTCAGCGTCAGCGTGTCCCCTCTCCCGGTAGTGAAGGTGTGCCGTGTCTGCCGCATCTCCCGTATGGTCTTAGGATCTGTGACTTCCTGCGTGGCTTTCGCGATCCTGTCAAGCTTCAACCGCTCCTGATCCTGTGCGTTGCGCAGTATACGGAAAATGTCCCTTCCGGAATTTCCAAAGTGAGAGAAAAAGGTCAGCGGATCCTCATAATCCAGCATCACATGGTGTTTGGTCAGCGCCAGTTTATCGCGCCGGCTTGTATTTTCGGTCGCTGCAGCCTTTGCCATATCTTCTACTCTCCCATATCGGGAGGCAGAAAGCATCTTCCCGGCAGTGGATACGGCGTGATTCAGCGATCTCAACACGTTCCAGACCGTCTGCAGCTGTTCCAGATTCATGTCTGCCAATCGAACATCCTGCATGGCGATGACTTGGTCAAATAGGCCGGTAAAGCCCTCGGCGGCATCCCCCAGCAGCTCCGGGTCCACCACGATCTCGCCGTCCCCGGAAGCTGCAATTTCGGCGTATCGCTCCTTCAGCGCCATAAACGCCTGCGTCCGTTTGGTCGGTTCTCCCGCATCGCTCCTGGTGCGTCTCCCGTCCGGCCCCACCGTGAACTGGCTCTCCAGATTGATGGCTTTCAGCAGCCGTGCCACCGGTACGCGCAGGGTTTCAGGAACATGCCGTTTGTCTGTAGGCCTGGTCAGTTTGTCCCCCATTTCTGCTGCGAGCCCCCGGATCTTGCCCCGAAGCGCCGTGGCTTTTTGACGTTCCCGCTTGGCAGCGTCCCTTTCCTTGTACCGGGTTTTTAAACGTTCCAGCTGCCGCTCTCTTGTATCCCTCTCCCTTTGAATGGCCCTTTGAACCCGCTCGATATTCTGCTCCCGCAGCTTCTCCATTTGGGAGTCTCTCTGTTCTCGGACACGGTCCACCCATTCCCGACCCTTTCGGCGGGCTTCCTCCACACGCTCGGCGGCCCGATCGGCAAACGTTTTCCGCACCTGTGGAATCTCAAAGAACTGTTCCATGATCTCGTTGGACACACCGGCAACCGCCTGGTTAAAGCTGTCCGTGGAGGGGGTGTCGGCAATTCGGTACAGCTGCTCCGCCACCTCAGCCATGTGGAGCAGCTGGGCCTCCGGATGGGCTTCCTGCATCCCGTCAAAGAATTCCGGCCACAGCTCAGACAGTTCCTCATATACCTGGTCGATATTGGTCGTGTCCCCTCGCCGCAAGCTCAACCGGCCGAAATTCCTCCGGCGGAAATCACCATAGTCCGCAATCCCGTCGGCCATTTGCCGGGAGACCGTGATCTGTGTGGTTTGCAGATACTTCCGCAGTTCCTGATATTCCTGGTACAGGCTTCCCTCGGTGACTCTGGCGTTCTCCACGATCCGGCGTGCAATCTCATCTGCGCGCCTTCGCGCTTCGGTATAGGTCAATTCGTTGTTCCCGTCCCGCCCGGTGCCCATATAGTTGTACAGGGACAGCAGGTCTTTGGAAATGTCCTTTGCGGAAAGGGAAGAATCAAAATCCCGGATCAGGTCACGCGCCGCTTCGTTCACCGACCGGGCATCCACTTCTCCCGGTTTGGTGCGCCGGGTCTGCCCTCGCCAGTACTCTACCCGTTCGCGCAAACGGTCGTTTTCCCTCCGCAGCGCCGCTATATCTCGGGCGTTCTCGCTCCCCTTGAGAGAGAACCGCGCATCCTCCACGCTGTTGACCTTTTCCAGCCGGTCCGCGTCGTCTCCGGTCTTGTAGGTCAGAACATTCACGCCCCTGCCAGAAAGGGCCTCCCGCAGCTCGCTGCTGCTGTCGTCCGGCACCACAGCGGCCAGCACTTCGTCGAAGCTGACCGCCCGTTCCGGCTTTGCCTCGAAGTATTCCGTGGGCAGCGCCGCAACGTCATGATAGAGGCGCTGGATGTTCTGCGCGGTCTGCGAGCTGATTTTATACCCTTCTTTGGAGAAGGCCCGCATAATTGCGTCAACGGTCTTTTTGCCCTGCGCCGCATCCAAAAGGATGTCTCCGATGATTTCTTCTTCCTCAAAGGTGTTGTCTGCGTGGGGCTTGTTGCCTTTTCGCACGCGCTGAATGGCATCCCTGATTTTCTCGTCTACATCCGCTACCTGCGCGTCATAGGCTTCTCCTTCAACCTTGCCGAGCCGTCCGCTGTCTGCTTTGATTTCGGAGATGCTGCCGTAAGCTTTGGATGCGGACGCTTGCAGCACACCGGCGGAAACGCCCCATGTCTGGCCGCCCCGCTCCGGCTGGTTCTCCTTCATGGCCCTTACGATATTTTCCAGCGTGTAGGGGTAGTGGAGCGCCTCAAAGCTCCTCCGTCCGCCAGACGGGGTGAACGGCTCCGCGCCATTATAGATACCGGCCTCGCCAAGAAGCCCGTCCAGCTTCCCGGCGATCCACTCCTCCACCATGCTGTCAGATACCGCCTCGCGGAGCGCGTCCGATGTGGCATATCGGTCAATTTCTCCCTTGATCGCTACGCCGTCCTCGTACATTTCCCATGCGTGGCGGACAATATTCTCCAAGGTGAAGCCCGTCACATTGTTTTCCATGGAGCGGTTGATGCGATCCTCCCGCTTCTGCCGGATTTCCTCGGCGGACCAGTTGTGCTTGACGGCCATTTTCCTGAGCATCGGCTCGCCAGCCTCCCGGTAATGCTCCCGGAGGACGCCCCGAATGGTGTCGGCGTGCTCGCCAAGGGCCTGCTCTGCATTTTGCCCAAGCTCCAGATTGGCCTCGATTTCGGCCAGTCCCTGTGCTCCAATGCGGTCAATGACCTTCTGGAGGGTTTCGTTTCCGTACTTGTCCCACACCTTGTCTTTCTTGACCGGCTCCAGTGTTTTGCCATGGTCGGCAAGATACGCCGCTCGCACGGTGTCCGTTCGGGCCAGATTGCTTGCAAGCTCCTCTACGGACTTTCCGCTCGTTTCGTCAATCCCCATGGAGCGAAGGACAGAGCTGTGCCCGAAGATGCCGCCCCCAACCGAAACATCCCCAGCCAGCCTGTTCAGCTCGCGCTCGATTTGGCTGAGCTTCCCGCTGTCTACCGAGTATTCCACAGTTGGAGCTGTGGGGGTGTAAGCGTCGCTGCCATACACCTTGTTCCTGCTGTCTACCTGCGGATCGATGGTGTTCTTATTGAATACAAGGGAGATAGGACCGAACTCGGCGTGGCCCGCCTCCGCTTTCACGACGGCGATAGACGGCATGGGAAGTCCCCCGAGGCGCAGCGCATCCCGAAGGTTCTGCTCCGTCAGGTTGTGCAGAGCCAGCAGGTCGCGGGTCTCCTCCACCGGGGACTTGAGGGAGAATTTTACTTCTTCGTCTCCTTCGATTCGAATTCCGGACAGTTCTCCCCCACCAGTACTTCGTGAGGAATCCGGGTCGGATACTTCTGGCACGTTATTGTAAAATCCTTTCGCTTTTTGCACTTGTTGCACTGCTTGACTGCGTTCTTCGGAATAAAGTTGTCCAGCGCCATGTTCTGCCTCCGTTCTTGTTATGTTTCCTTCTTCGTCTCCTTCGGTTCGAAATGCTGACACATGCCCACCGGTTTCTGCCGCGGAATCCATTCCGGATGTACCTCGCAGCTGACCGTCTCCCTCCGGAACTTCCTGCACTTGTTGCATTCCGCCATATTGTTTTTCGGAATGAAATTGTCCAGCGCCATGTTCTGTAACCTCCCGCATATGTATAATGATCTTCCCCTGATTTTCCCTATCCACCCGCTCAATCAAGAAGGAACTTCCGCGCGGAAAAACAATTTCGCTTTCAAAGTTGTTTCCGAACCCCTCTATATTTTTCCCATTTTGCCCCTCTATGATTTGAGTGATAACCAGATTCCCGTCTATCGGGTACCCATCCAATTCTGTCGACGTAGAGGTAAAAGCAGGGTACTGGACATATTCCCCCTCCTGATGCTCGGCCAGAAACTCATCCAGAGCCCCTTGCCCCTCCAGATCAAAAGACAGGCGGCGGTAGACCGTCCCCTGATATACCGGCATCTTTTCCAGAGCGCGATCCAGCTCCCCCACCAGGGACTGCTGCTCCTCTGTCAACTGCGCGCCATTACGCAGCGCGGAGTTGATCTTATAGCTCTCGCTGCTCTTGTAGGCCAGGACAGCCGCTCTCTCCGGCTCTGTCAGCGGATCCGCATTGTTTTTCAGGGAGTTTTTCGTCTGTTCTATTGTATCATGGCCGTTTCCGGTTTGCAATTGTTCATTCTGCCGTGCCGCCGCCTCCAGCGCCGCTGTCAGCTTCCCTTCGGCGGTCTGCGCCATCCGGCGTTCCGCGCCCGTCAGCTTCCGCACCAACGAGCGAACCGCATCCCGGATCTTTTCCAGCAGCGTGCGGTCGGTTCTGTGCTGTTCGATGAAATGGTCCAGAACCTCCCCGTTCTCGATCATCCGGCCGGCATAGTTGGCTGCCGCTTCGTCCAGGGCGGCCTCATAGCTCAGGGTTTCTCCTGCCTCGCGATACTGACGAAGCAATACTCTGGCTTCTTCCTGCACCTCTCCGGCCACGAAATCCCGGAATTTACGATACTCTGCAGGGGCGGTTTCTTGGATCCGGTGCGTCCATTCATGTCCCAGCAGGAACATCACCGGGTTGGGGTTGTCTTTCTCTACCAGTATATCACTGCCGCTGGTTTGCGCATTGGCCGTCCCATCCCGTACACTGTCCACAAAACGAACCCGCACGCCCAACAATTTGGATACGGCATTGATCTTGTCGGCCGTCTCAGGATCCAAAGTCTGTTCCACATACTCATCCAGCACCAGCCCGCTGTCCGTGCCGGCCGTTTTTGCAAATCCAGCCGCCCGTTTTTCCCTTTCCAGGCTGGCCGCCGCGTCGTTCTGACCGGCATAGTATGCGTTGGCCCTCTGTTCCTGGGTAAGAGAATCGGCATATTCGCTTCTGACATCCGCCATGTCCCTGCCGGATACCCCTGCTTCATAGTAGGGAGCAAACCCTGAATAGAAACTATAGGCGTCCACACTGCCGTCATAGGAGCTGGCGAGAGCTCTTCTGCCATTTTCTCCCAGGGTGGAAGCTGCCCGTTGCATACGGTTCATGTCATACGTCCACTGGGTGGAATCATTTCTCTCAGACAGATTCGGAGATGACAGATCCGACGAGCCCAGGCTTGCCGATTCCTCTGCTGCCTGCCGCAGAGCCGGTATTTCGTTCTCTGCGTTGGTCGATTCCGTCAACTGGTTGTCCGCCGCTTCGAATTCGAGCGTCCGTGTCATTTCCTGCGCAACTCTATCCGCTTCCTCTGCGTCCGAAAGCAGGCTGAGGCCAAGTGTCCCGATCTGCCCATCCGTCGGCTGTACGCCCCGTTCCTGCTGTGCCTGGATCTCGTCCGCCAGAAGTCGCGAACGAGAGGAGGCTATTTCTGCGTTCGCGATCTCAAGCAGGGAATCCAGCGTCCCGAGCTGCCGCACCTGTGCGCCGAGCCGGGATACCTCAGACATGGTCTGGATCTCCCGGACGACACTTGCCGGGTTCAGCTGCGGCAGGCCGAGCAACCCGCCGACCGCCGCGCCGATCGCCAGTTCTTCTCCCGCCCGGACAGGGTTGACGATCGCCGTCTCATCCGTTGTGGAAAAGACCGGCCGGTCGCGGTCGTAAACAAATTTTGACAGAGCGTTTTGTACCATGCTCTGCAATACCTCTTCGTTGCCTTCTGCAACAGAGCTGCGAACCCAGTCCAGCAGCCCCCGCGTGCTGTTCGGCAGGGATTGTATGCCGCCGGAAAGCCAGCGGGACACACTGTCCGGCAGAACGTTCATCTCACCGACCTCGATAGCGCCGGAGAGAATACCGTTTAAAACGGCAGTTGCAGCTGCCTCCCAGTCGGAAGCCCCCTCCTCTTTGGCCTGCGCGTATGTACTACCTGTCACCGGCAGCACACTAAGCCAGAAGTTCGGGTTAGAGGCAAGCGACGAAGCGGAAGTGCCGATTGCCTGTCCAAGGCTCCCCGTGGCGGCGGTGCCGTACAGCGCCGCAGATGTCCCCCCAATGGCATTTGCCGAAGTCCCTGCCATCGAAGTCCCGCCTGTCATAACAGCGGCCGCCGCCGCGGGCAGAGCTCCGCCCGTCACTTCGGCCAGCGTATTCAGCCCCTGCTCCAGGCCTCCGGCATACTGCAGGATGTTCTCCAGCCGCTCTCGCTCCTGATTCACCGATTCATGAACGTCCTGGAACAGAGGCTCCTCCGTAAAGGGGGAGGCGATCATATCCCCAAACTGCAGCAGATTGTCACCAAACTGGAATATGCCGAGCGCCGTCTTGTCGAGCAGAGTGCTGAGATGATACCATAGCCAGTTGGAATCCTCTTTGGCCTTGTTGTCCAGTTTCCCCGCCAGCCATCCGTCCGCTTCCTCGAGAGCGGTCTGCAATTCATCCACAACCGACAACAGCTGCGTCGTCATTTCATTCGCGCCCGTTTGGCTGACGGCATCGCCCTGCTTTTGGAAATACCGCTGGGCATATTCCACGTTGGACCGGATCTGCCGCAGGGTGTTCTGTGCCTGTTTGACACGGACAGACGCCTCCTGCGTGTCTATATCCTCCTGCTGCTCCATCTGTAAAACGCCGTTGACGGAGGTATAGATCTGCTGCAGCAAAGAAGCGGAATCCGTCAAAGACCGCGCCTGCCCCCTGACGGAGTCATATTCCCCCGTCCGCGCCTCCGGTGCTCCGGGAATCACATACAACTCTTTCTTTTTCTCCCGGATCTGTTCTTCCAGCGCAAAGCGGTCCTGCTGCGCCGCATCCCGCTCCTCCACCAGCTTTTGACGGGGCGTCTTTGTCTCAACCCACCACCCCTGATATCGATCCACCGGCGTCTCCTGCAACTGCCTGTTCAGGTCCTCCACCTGTTTCTGACGCACAGCCAGCGTGTTCTCCAGTATGTGCAGCTGCTCGGCCGGATCTTCCTGCCGCTGTCGATAGCTCTCCCTCCGGGCCGTGTCCAGTGCATCACGAGAATATGAAGCATCGATCGGACTTGAAGGTTGGCCAGAGGAGAGGCCGTCCACTACATGTGTAAATTCTTTATACCCCTCGTATTCCGCCTGAGAGTTCCACTGCGACCAGTAATTCCGTTCCTCTGACAGGTATTTTTCCGCCTGTCCGAACACCTCGTCGTATTCCGCCAGCATGTTTCGGATCTGTTCCGCGGAATCTTTCTGTGGAAGTCTATCAACCTGTTCCTGCAGCTGGTTTACAGCCTCTCTCTGTCTCTTAATCCGCTGCTGGAACGACGATGCCTCCGACGTTCCCCTCCAGGTATCCCCGAGTTCTTTTCCCGCTTCCACATAATGGTTGAGATCCTCGAGCAGTTTTTTAGACTGGTTCTGCCACGCCTGTGCAAAGGCAGCAGTCGTATCCGGAAGATCCTTTTCCCGTGCGTGATACACGTCCAGGATCGAGGAACTGGAGGCGGTGTTTTGTTTGCGGTTTTCCTGCTTTTCGGTCTTGTATACGCTTAAAATTCCCATTTACGATTCCCTCAATTTCGGATAGACGTATTTGTTCATCAGCGCATTCAGGTAGTCCTGGTAGCTGCGATACCGGGAATACTCGGGGGTGTTCGACTGCTTGCGGAACTCGTCCTCCGTCAAGAGGATTTTTGCCAGATTGACACCATATTGATTGGCATAATTGATCGCGTCATAGTACGACTGGCCCGTAAAAATCGGCGACTGCTTCGGAACATCCAAAAGGGCAAGCATATCCAGCGCTTCCTGTTCCGTGATGGTGCCCGCTGCAATCTGCCTGTCAAGGTATGCGCCCATCCGCTCTTCTCCCTCTTTCTCGTACAGGTCGCGCGCGGCATTGTACACTGTCGTATATGAAGCGCTGCGCTTGGTGGAAGACGATCCACTGCCGGACGACTGCGCAGCCTCCTGTGCGGCCTGCTGCAGTGCATAATTCTTCTCCCACTGGCTGTCACTCACCTGGTCCCGGTTCTGCTGATATTCAAAGGACTGTTGCCATTGGGAGTCTGCCACCTCATCGCGCCCCTGTTGATATTCGAAGGACTGCTCCCACTGAGAATCGGCGACTTCGTCACGATGCTTCCCGTACCAGTAATTCCGATCTGCCTGCCATGCACTCAGATCGTTCAGATACCGGTTATACTCGTCGTCTGACATATCGTGATATTTGCCGTAGTAGTAGGAAAGCTCATTGTAAAAATCCTCGATCTGGTCACGGTATCGCCCGTAATCAGATTCGTCCAACCCCTGTAATAGACTCAGTTGCGTATAGATGTCGTCCCCCTCCGTGCGGTATCGGTCATATGCCGCCTGATACAGCTCGGGAATCACATCGTTCAAGCGGGACAGATATGCTTGATATGCCTGATTTCCGGCCGTGTTTGCTGCGGAGGATGCGTACCCGCCCGTCAGCGCTGCGCCGTTTCCGATCGTGTCCAGCATAGCCTGCCGGCCCAGTGCTGTGTATTGATCCTTGTACTGCTGATACAGAGGATCCGCGTTCATGTCGTAGTCAAAGGGTTCCCGGTTCATCACCTTGTCCAGCAACTGTTCAATCTGCTGGGTGTAACTTCCCTGATAGGCGCCCGGTTTCTTGTTTTCCTGCTGCTGTAACTGGTCTGCTGCTTGCTGCAGTGAATCAGACGGATTATACACCGGCCGTGTTGTCTCCGATTGCGTCAGACGATCGGCGGTGCTCTGCGGCTGTGTCGATACAGATCGGACCTGTCCGCTCTGTTCGTTTTCCTGTGTTTTCTTCTTTTTCCGTGTGCTCCCAAGCTCCAAGATCTCATCCCTCCTTCTTCTGCAACAGCTCCTGAAGTTCTTTGCTGAGGTTATCCTCGCCGATATCCGTCAGCACAACCGACAGTTGTTCCGCCATCTGTTGTACGTATCGTTCCAAATAATCCAGACGATCTCTGGTCGATTGCCCCTGCGAAGTATATGGCGGCATCCAGAAAAATGCCATTACAACTCACTCCCCTGTTCCACATATCGGGAAATTGTGTGTATTTTTGCGTCCCCCACGCCGGAGATTCGGATCTCCATATAGCCGCAGCGATGCGGTATCAATGGAACCGCATAGTGTGTCTGTCGATGGGTAAGTCCGGAAAAGGCAATTTTCCATTCCCGGTCATCGTCATAGCGGACTTCAACTTTCAGGTTGGATTCCGCCTGCATGGTGGCAGACAGCTGCAAACGCGTAATATATTTGTGGTCTGGCAAAAAAAGCAAAATTCTACCTGTCTGCACGCTCCACGGGACCCCGGTCTCTACCCTTCCCGGATCTCCTCCTGTATACAACGGTTTTGTACTTCCAGATACCGATTCCAGCATTTTCGTATCTTCGTCAATAAAATACAAGTCTCCCCGAAAAGCAGCGAAGAAGGAAGCCTGGGTTTGATCTTCTTTGTGCCAGAACTGCCGGGCAGTGTCATAAACCAGCAGCTCCCAGTGCTCTTGTACCCATTCGGACGGTAACGACCCGTGGGGAAGCGCCCGCATGCTGAAATATATCCTGTCTCCGAGTACGCCGGCGGCTGCGTCTGTGTATGTCACCTGACCGAGATCCGCGGAAATACAGACGGGCATAGAACCCGTAAAAGAATAGACGCCGTGTACGCCCTTATAGTAAAGTCTCCCGGCAGCCTGGCAGACAGAGCGAAAACCGCCCGGCTCCACGCCGCTGCAAAACAGCGTGGAGGTCTGAAAATTACTTGGACTGGATCCCACCACCCGGTGAATGCTGTCAGACTTGAAAAATAGAACACTGTCTCCGTAAGCGGCAATTCCTGTAAAATTACCGGGAGTTCCCACATTTACGGAATAACTATCCTGCGAAGTTCCCTCATAACAATACCAGTTACTCGGATCTCCGAGCTTGGACGCAAACAGCTCGTTGGAATCTGATAGGCACCCCCAAATCCGGTTGTTCCACTCCACAATGTATTCCAGATCCGGAACTTTTCGATGCAGTTCCAGCTTTTGAGCAGGAAACTCAAAAGAGGGAAACTTCTCCTCAAAAGCAGTTCGGTTGCTGATATATCCGGTATACTCGGTATACACCACGTCGTCATATGCCAAATCAGCCACATCCATATAGGTGGTGTTGGAATGAAAATCCACCACCGACACAAATACCTTGCGTTCTGCGTAGCTGTCCTCTGCCGTTTTGGCGGAATCCAGATCCGTTGTAAAGGCGTAATAGGAAACCTCGACTACGTCTCCCTGTACAAAGGCAGTGTCCTGCTGTCCACTGGCTCCCGCCAATTCCGCATACATATACTCCTGGTTTTCCAAATGATTCAAGGTATTGCCGGATCTCAGCAGATCCAGAGATTTCCACTCCTTCGTCTCGGTGTGGAACAGCTTTTTGTCCGGCCATACCAGGATATAGGCCCCCATCATAACCAGTTGTTTGTCGGTGTCCGACACGGAACCAACAAGCTCTCCATCATAATACATGGACGTGCCATCCACCCAGCACAGGGAGTCATGCGCAAGCATGCCATGCGGCTGTTGCAGAGAATGAAACCGAGACCGCAGCGCGCGCGGAGACAGTAGCGGATAAAACGCACCTGTCATATTGCTCATCTCAAAAAACTGGTTATCAGAGGGAGATAGTGTGTGAGAATAACCGGCGAATATAGTCTGGATCTCTCGACTGGCTGACGACGTCTGCAAAGATGGCAAATACATAAGACGACGCTCCTTATAGAGGATGGAAATGGCTGAGTTTTGGCGTGTGTGTCCGGTTGTAGGCGTTGGCGAACTGGAGATACGCCGCGTTGAACGCCGACGCGCTGTTGTTATACCGGGTATATTCCGCATTGTGAAAATCGATCTGAGAAAACAGATATTTGAGATATACCTCGTCATAGGGCGCCGGTACCAGCAATTCTGTCTCCGGATCCGAATCCACGGTATATCCTGTAAACGACACCCCTTCCTGTTCGGAAAAGGCGTCGAGAATCTCCTGCTTAATTATGCCGTCCAGCTGTGACAGCCAGCGAATCTTATCCTCTTCGGTATAGGCATTCGGCTTCAACCTGTCGCAGGTCTGCAATACTTCTTGTATGGTCATAACGGCCTCCTGAAGGGGTGGCCGGGGAGCGGGATTCCACATTCGCCCGCTCCCCGGCACGGGTCATTTACTCTTTGATCTGTAAGTAGACTCGATTTTTGCCACGTATTCGCTCGCCCGCCGATCCTGTGCGGCGGAATTATCAATCACCTCGGCCACATAGTCCGGCACCTCGACTTCCACTCCGCGCTGGATCAGGAACCGCTCTCCGTTCACGGCCACAAACACATCGTCCTTATAGTCCCGATCGTCTTTAAACAGCTTGATTTTAACCAACTTTTTTTCGGTTTTCCGCAAGGTACTCCCTCCTTAATTCGCGGCTGCGGTGGCGGAGAAGGTCGAGCACGACTCAATGCGCACCATATACTCCTCCACCAGCCGCTTGACAGCTTTTGTTGCCTTCCAGCCGCAGGAGCTGCGCTGATTCAGCGGATCGTCGCCATACCCGAGCTGTTTGACAATGTGCTGCAGCCCGCCGCCGGTCACCTCAGTCAATCCATAGGCATGCGCGCCGAGTACGAGAGTCGCATATACTGCCAGCCCTTCCGCGCCGCCCTCACCGGGATAGATCACGGCATTGTCGTCGCAGGTCACGGCCGTGTCAAGGGTGAGGGTGGTGGTCGTGTTATCCGTCACCTTTGCCCGTGTACCGTTGATGATGACATAGCGACCGATGAGAGCGTCCTCTGCGACTGTGCCACCATCAAACACGACGCTGGTCGCGCCCGAATAGCCGCTGGCATTGTTCACGGTCAGCGTGCGGCTGTTTCCGGCCAGATTGCCGCCACACCAGATTTTTGCCTCGGTGGACTCCACAAATCGGACGCCGCCGAGTTTGCCGATCTCCCCCTGATAGATATTGTCGGGCGTGGCGTATTTGTGCGCGTCGATCCACTCCTCGCTGCGCATAAGATCGTAAGAGACGTCCGGGTGTACGATCGCTACATAGCTGTCATCAATCTTGTCCGCATTCATGGTCTTCAGCGCCCGCGCGGCCCGGAAGATCAGATCCACGTCGATCTTTGCGGTAGCATCGAGAGCAGATCGCGAGGTAACCGGCGTCTTTGTCCCGTCCGCCCCCACCTTGGGCGCATAGATCACATTCGTGCCGCCCGCCAGCGCCTCGCGAGTCACGGTATCAAGCGTCCGGCCGCTCTGGGCGCCAAGCAGCTTGGTCGCCTGCAACACGTTGTTGTCAATGGCAGTAAGATCGAGCAGATCCGACAGCTGGATCCAGTCCCCATACTGGGCAATCGTTGCCGTGGACGCTGTCACATTGAGCTTATTGCCGTCCGGCGTCACACCCTCGGTAATGGGCGTGGTCGCCTTGTCGAGCGGGGAATATTTCCGAAATTCGATGGTTTTGCCGCCGCCAGCCGGGATCGGATACTTGTCGCCGAACTGGTCGTGCACAAGATTCGGTTCTGCATTGTCCAGAAGCCGTTTTTCGTAAAAGGTCTTCATCTCCGGGGACAGATCGTTGCCCTCGGCGTTCAGCGTAGTGGTCTGGGTGGCAAACAGCTGCAGGTTCAGAGCCGCCCCCCACACGTCCATGTGCATGTTTGTCAATTTACTTCTTCCTTTCCAAAATAAAAGGAGAGACCCGTTAAAAACGGATTCTCTCCCCGCGTAATACGCGTCTTTCGATTTCGTCCCTATCCTGTTTGGTGAGGGAGTTGACGTCGGTTTTGGTAACAACTGCGCCCTGCCCGGACAACCCGTTCTCCACAGGTCGGGCTGTGTTGGCTCGGATGCCGTTTACCAGCTTCTGCTGTATTTGCTGCGCCGTGTACTGCATCGCTCCTCCGAGGATCTCGTCCCGGTGGACAACCTCGTAGGCGGTGCGCACGTCTATGTGATTTTTCAGCAGGCTCAAAAACTGTTCGTTTCGCGCCTCCGCCTCAAAATCAAAGGAGGGGTAAATGGTTTTCAGCTGTTCGCCTTGCTGGATCCAGTCGGCATAGACCTTCCGGGCATTTTCCTGCTGCTCCCGCTTCTGCACGGCCTCTTTCAGCGCGCGGTTTTCCCGCTCCATGCGCTTCATGGTTTTCAGCTGCTCCACGGTGACGCCCTTTTCGACCGCCTCATCCTCATAGTAAGAGCTGTCCTCTTCGATGGCCTTTGCCAATCCCGCGGCATCTCCCGGCTTAACGCCATACTTTTCCGCGAGCAGCTGCATCACCGGGGACAGCGCCTGCAGCTGGGACTGCAGAGATTTCGTCTCCTTGAACCGCCTGTCGATCAACTGCTGTGTGCGTTGTGCAAACTCGTCCTTGTACTCCTCCTGGATCAGACGCTCAAACTCGGCGCGTTTTTGTTCCGGCGTCTGTTTGGCCTTTTCGGCCGTCTTGCTCTTCTCAGCGGCGTCCTGAGTGCCTTCTGTTGCTTCCTCTGCGAACGGCGGCTCCGGCTGTTTGCCGTACACCACGTTCTCCAGAGGATTCGCCCGTTTCCCGCTCCCGGCGTCGGAACGGATTGCCTGTATCTCGCCCGTTGCGGCACTGGTTCCTGTGCCCACATCTCCCGCACCCGCGGCTCCCTCGCCGAACAGGCACAGATCCAGCTCCCATGTGTTTGTTGACATACTGTACTCCTTCTCGCGGTCTCTCCCGTGTGTCTCTCAGGCCCTAGTCTGTTATGTTGGGGGATACGGTCACATGGTTGGGATACGTGCGGGCCAGTAACACGTATCCTGTCCATATGACGTGCAGCAGGCCATGAGACTCCTGCTTGTCCCCGATGACTGTCCATTGCATATCTGTGTCCCCCGGCAGCATCGCCAGGGTATCCAGCCGTATATGTCCTTTGCGCTCTATCTCTTGCAGACATTGCGCGAGGGTACAGGTGAGCACGGACACCGCCGCGCACACGATATCCTGGCCAGCAGGAGCATACCCCGCATGCCCCTCCACCAGCAGAGATCGGGAGTCCCCGGTCTCAACATATCGGATCTGTATCATGTGTGATCCTCACGACGGAGTCGCGTTGCGGGAGGCCCGCAGAGCCGCTGTCTCCGCGGTGTTACCCGTTGCGCTGGCGTATGCCTCACCGAGCGGGTTGGTCTCCACGCCTGAGGATCCTCCGGATGCGCCCGCAGGACTTTCGCTCGACACGCCGCCGGTAGCCAGCAACCCCTGCGACAGGGTGGTCCCATTTTGCCTGTCGATGATCGCCGCCATCTGCAGCATCTGCTGCTGGAGCTGCTGTACCATCTGATAGAGCGTGCCGTTTTGCGCCACCCGCTGCATCACCATGTCCTTGCCTTCAAAATCCATCATGTCCATGCAGGCGAGCGCCTGATCGGACATCGCCGGGTTGAAGAAGCCCATGCCGTAAAACTCCTTTGCCAGCTCGTTCTGCGCGATCTTGGAGAAGGGATTGCTCTTTTGCGCGCGCACCTTGATGTCAAACACGGGTACCCGTGCCCCGAGCTGCACGCCGAATGCCTCGCCCTGTGCCTGTGGCCGGATCCTGGCATTGTCGTAGGCGACAAACTGGGTGCTGCCATCCTCCCCCGTCACGCGGAAGCACCGCGGCGCGTCATAGAACTGCCGGATCAGCTCAATGCAGAAATAGCACACCCGAGTGAACGACCGGTAGGCGGACTTAATCATATCCCGGCTGAGCTTGCTGCCTGCCTCCTGCAGCGCCGCGATGGCGGAGGCCGCTGTCACGCCGGAAGTGGTGCCGCCCTGTGAAAAGTCCCGATTGCCGGAGGTCTCCTTCAGTTCGTCGATCTTTATTTGCAACAGATTCGTAAACTGCGATCCCAGCGGCTGTACATTGATTTCGCGGATGCTGTTTTCGCCGAGATCGTTCCCTTCCACGGGAATCAAATCCACGGAGAGGTCGGAAAACACCTTCGGATCCACCGACCCATCACGGCGGACAAAGTACCGGGTGCGTCCGGCAATCATCGCGTTGGAGAGCAGGAGCTGGTTGAGCTTATCAATATACAGCTGCGGGGATTTCATCACATCCACATAGCCAAACCCGGCGGGCGATCCGTCCTCGATAAAGAGCGTGTCGAACACAAACGGATATTCGCCGTGGTCGTAGAACCCCCGCGTCTTGTATGTCTCATCATCCTCCGAGGCATACAGGACCGTTGTGCCCACAAATTTGCAGTAGTGCAGCACGGTACGAGCGCCCTCCTGTCGCTTGTAATACCAGTCTACGATCAGCGACTTTTTGGTGGTGTCTATCGACTCATCATGTGCATATCTGGCAACATCAATGAGCCCTCGGCCATCCTCAAGGTCGGCCTGCGGATACCGCTGCCGCAACAGGTCGGTGTCAACCAGCTCGACCGTAAAGATGTTGCGGGATCTTTGGATATCCCGCACCCCCGGCTCCCAAAAGATGTTGAGCAAATCGACCTGCCGCACCTCGATATCCCCAAGTCCTCCCTGTTTTTGCGGGTTCCACAGCACCGCCTCCACGCTGGTTCCGGAGATCAGCTTATACCACCATTTGTCGGAGTACACCTGCTCATACTCATTTTCTTCGAGCACCACCGGGAGGATAGCGCTGAGCTGCTTCGCGTCCTCTTTGTCGGATTCTTCGCGAGGCAGCACGTTGGGCTCCGGATAATTGTCCATCGCATCGGCGTGCTTGTTGGCCAGCGAATTAAACAGCCAGGCGGACACCGGCTCTGGCCTGTCATCCGTCTGCCGGCGGAGCAGCTCCCAATGCCGCAGCTTGTACCACTCCATGTTTTCGATGATGCGGCTCTCCAGATTTGCCTTGCCCCTCTTGTACTCCTGCAAGGTCTGGATCGCCTCCCGGATCTGCTCTTTGCCCACAGAGGGACCTGTCCTGCCACCCACGGCCCCACTGGTTGGCCCTCTTGCGGCCATCACATCGGGATTGTCATTTCGTCTGCCAAAGCCAAACATACCTGCCTCCTGTATCAGATATCAGATCCGGTAAAATACCATCTTGTCCCGTCTCTCCCGCAGATCGAGCGGGTCTTCGCCAAGCGCGGGCGGCGGCGTGTGCGGCCGCGGAGAGATGGGATTCTCCATGAGGACATACCGGCACTCGTCATAGATGTGATCCTCCTGATCCGTGTCGATATCCTCGACGTTTTTCTCGTCGTACACCAGCGTGGGAATCGTGCGGATAAAATGCTTGCAGGTGTCAAAGACCTGCAGCATGGGCCGGCCGCCCTCGTCAAACGCCAGCCGGTAGTGGAACTGCATCTTACCGGGCAGCCGCGTGTTGTCCCCGCCAGTCCAATAGACGTTGTAGGGATGCCGTGCCATCATGGCGGCCACACTCTCCCCACGGGACTCGTCAAAAATAGAGGGATCGGCAATCCCAATGATATGCCGCCCCCTCAGATTGTCGTCTTCCTGCTCGATCTCCCGGATCTTCTGTGCGATTTCCGCCGGATTGAGCTTTGCGCCCACGTTGGGCGTGCCTGTACAGCCGTAATACTCCCGGATCCGATAGAGCCGCCCGTCCTCGTCGGCGGCGTACCAGCCGACGGAAAACGGTTTGGCATACCCAAAGTCAAACCCGCGGTAGATCCGCCAATGGGCGGGGATCCGAAACGGCCGTATCACATGCGTATATCGCTGATCATCGTAGTGCGCGGGATCGTTGCACCACTCGCGGAACACCTGCCCCTCAAAGCTGTCCCACGATCCATAGAGCAGCGCCTGCTTTTCGGCTTCCGGCAGCATGGCGAGGTTAGCGAGATACTGCGGATCGTTGCTCAGCAGCCGTTGATTGTCAAACACGGTGGAGGGCACAAAGATCCGATCCCGCCGCAGCGTAATCTTTTCCCCCGCCGGAGAGATCACCTCGTAGCTGTCCCAGATGGTGGTCATCGGCGGCGCTGCGGAGATAAACCTGTCCTTGACCCACCCGTGCCCGATGCCTCCCGGATTGGCGGTTGCGCGGATATATACCCGCGTACCAGGCCCGTTTGGCCGGTTGCGGGAGAGCAAATAGCTGTATTGCTCCCAGGAAAACTGCGTCAGCTCATCAAATGCGACAAAATCGTAATGTTTGCCCTGATAATTTAGCCGATCCGCGTCCCGAGGCAGATTGCCAAAATAGATTTTTGCGCCCGACGGAAATGTCCAGCAGTGCGCGGTGGAGTTATACGAGGCCGCCGGAAATGCCCGGCCATACAGCTCCCGGCTACGGTCCACCAGATCGGTCAACTGCGGATAGGTGCGGCGGAATATGATCGCACGGTAGTGCGGGATCTGCACCTGCCGCAGCGCCTCCGCAAGCAGGGCGTCGCTCTTGCCGCCGCCGGCCGCACCGCCATACAGAGCCTCATACTCCGGCCGCGCCTGGAACAATGCCTGCTTTGGCTGCGGCGTCCATAACGCCATCCCACGTCACCCCTCATCCTCTGCCCTCGGCTCCACGACGGCGATCTCGATCACGCCTCCGCCATCCGTATCCACTACAGGCATGTCCTCCCCAATCAGATTGCGGATCTCCTTGGCTGCCATCACATTGCCATTACAGGCGGCCGCCAGTAATCCGGCCACAAGCAGCATCTTGTTGTCCATCCCCTCCGGGTCAACCCCCATACGAGCGAGCTTGTTCGCCTTGCGCTGATCGGTTACAGGCAGGGAGAGCAGCAGCTCCGCGCACTCTCGCATGGTCTTCTGCGTACGCCGAGCCTTGCCGGAAGCCTTGCCGCCCATAGACTGTATCTGTCTTTGTTCGCTCTTTGAGCGCTTGTTGAGAGGTATCAGATTTTTATCGTTCGCCAAATCACCACCCGCCTGTAGATATGATCCCGCCGACCCAACCGCCGGCTATTATGTCCGGCACCAAAAAAATTTTTGAAAAATATTTGAAAAACCTCTTGACATAACGCTAATAATAGCGTATAATATAGACACAACAAAGGGAAAACAGAAAGGACGATCAAAATGACGTACAATTACAAGCTCTATGAAGACAATGCTGGTGGCCTGCACTTAGCCGTACTGGACAATGACAATCGTTGCGTCTATTATCTCGCAGATAATGACCGGGGTCTCGTGCTTGACACCCTTGATGAGCTCAAGCGTGGCGGCGATCCTATCGCCGACTGCTGGGAGGGCGGCGAGGAGGATCCTCAGGTCTGCTATGAGGAGATCACCAACACGGTGGACGACCACAACGGCGGAGCCTGGGAGGTGGACGCAAATGAGGCGTAAGTATGGCGACTGCCAGCGCGATGATGGCAATTGCACTCTTTGCGCGCTCGTCAATTATGGACGAGATTGCCACAACCGACCCATCACCAAGCTTGAGTGGGCACGACTGACCGCAAAAATGACCCAGTTACAGCTGTCTGAGGCATCCGGCGTCAATGTACGACAGATACAACGGGTCGAGCTGGGCACATCAGACGCCGGCAACCTGACGGCCAAAAATCTGCTGGCAATTGCAAATGCTCTTGGTATTGACCCGGCACAACTTATTTGAGCCGCCCTTCGGGGCGGTTTCTCTTTTGCTTATAGTAAGAGCGCCCCGACGATCGGGACGCCCTCTCTATAGATTGCCACTGTACTCATTATACCACTTGATTTTTTCCCCGTGTCCCTATTATTCGATCAATTCAAGGTATTTAGCGACGAAATACAGAAAACGTGCTCTCCAATATGATGGAGTATTCTTGCCGACCGGTAAATTTTTGGGCCAGTGGTCGGTCTTGATCTTGCAAAGCACTGCCTCCTGATAGACCTGTGGCACCATAGTCAATGCCAGATCCACAGCGCGTAGCTCATCTGATATCTTGTCCAGGATAATGACGGTGTGCTCTACCGGATTGCTAACTCCATTGCCTCTAGGTTGGCCGTCACTAGGAGGAGCAGATCGAGATAATATGGCGTTATATCGAGCTTTTTGGCGATCATAATCTCTTACGACACCCATTGCTCTGTGGTACACCGATTTGGGCAACCAATATACTCTAGGCTTTGTCGGCTGATAATCTCTCATCGTCACCCTCCCGGATCCTCACCAGATACCTCTCGCCATACGGACACTTGCTCGCCATGATGCACAGGATCTCGCCTTGCTTGCGCCACTCGCACCGCTTGCGAGTACATACGTATCTATGTTTCGTGGCGGTCACCTCCTGGCCCCGTACTTGCTGCAAAAATCAAGAGCCTGCACGTCATGTCTCCAAAACCTGCAATACCCGCATTGCAGCTCCGGCATGTCCTCGTCTGCCAGTAGATAGCCCGATGTGCTAAACCATAGGCAGGATCCGCAGCGGGCCGCGTAGTCCATGTCATCACTCGTGAGCCGCAGATCCAGCACCTCCTCCGGCGACAGGCCCGTATCCTCATATTCCGCGAGGCGATCCA
>DXWE01000159.1 GCA_019417045.1 Oscillospiraceae bacterium | reverse complement strand
GAGCAGGGCGCGTCCAGCCGCAGCGGCTGCCGGTCGAGCGTCCCGATCTCGCCGCCCGCCTCGGCGACGAGCAGCGCCCCCGCCGCGAAATCCCAGGGCGAGAGCCGCGCCTCGAAAAACAGGTCGCACCGCCCGGCGGCGATGTCGCACAGATCGAGGGTGGCCGCGCCGCACCGGCGGACATCGACCACCCGGTCGAACACCCGCCGCAGCAGCGCGAAGGTCTCGTCGGCGGTCTCGCGGTAGTACGGCGCGGTGCCGAAACACACGAGCGACTCGGACAGCGCCCGCTCCTTCACCCGGACCGGCCGGCCGTTCAGCGTTGCGCCGCCGCCCCGTTTGGCCGCGAACATCTCGTCAAGATACGGGTTATAGATCACGCCGTACTCGACCTGCCCATCCTTCGCCAGCGCGATCGAGATCCCGCTGTGGCGCAGATCCCAGATGAAATTCGTCGTGCCGTCGATCGGGTCGACGATGAAGCACGCGCCGGACAGCGGGTCGTCGTGCTGCGCGTCCTCTTCTCCGTAGAACTTCGCGCCCGGCAACAACTGCCGCAGCTCCCGCCGCAGCAGCTCCTGCACCGCCACGTCGTAGCGGGTGACGAAATTGGCGGTTCCCGCCTTTTCCCTCATCCCGTCCTCCACCCGCTCGGCATGGCGCACGATCTCCCCCGCCCGGCGGGCGGCCGCCTCCAGCCCTCTGAGCAGCACATCCTGCGTCTCCATCATGCTTCCCCCTCTATCCTGCCGTCGATGATCAAGCGCCCCGTGCCCGCGAACAGCGCCTTTGCCAGCGCCCGGTTGTCCGCCACCCGGCAGGGGAACGCGAGCCCCGCCTGCCCGATGCTGTCGGAGCGCGCCTCGTGCACATCCGCCCCGGACAGCCGCCCGAGTCCAAACTCCCGTGCGAGCGTCTCCGCTCGCGCATTTTCGGCCGGCGTGTTGAAATAGTTGTACACCTCCGCACCGTCGAGCAGCTCGGGGCGCGGCTTCACGGTCCTGTCGATATAGTCCCGGTCGCGGTAGGGGTGCGCCATCGCAATGTAGCCGCCCGCCCGGTGCACCCGGTCGACAAATGCGTCCACCGGGACCCGGACAAGATCGGGGTTTGCCAGCAAAAACGCAAGGTCAATCCCATAAACGAGCAGCTCCTTGCCGCTGCCGTAGTGGTGCTCGAGCCCGAACAGCACATCCATCCCGTACCGCTCGCCCGCCGTCTTTGCCCGGCGGTACGCCTCGTCGTACTGCCGGACAAACCGCTCCCACGGCCACGACCGGGGCACGCAGGTGTTGCCGAAATAGAAGTGATCGGTCACCACCAGCCCGGCGTACCCGGCCCGGTGATACGCCTCCACCATCTCCTCGGGCGTGCTGCGCGCGCACGCGCTGCACAGATTGGTGTGCAGATGCATCTCATACCTGTACCACATGGCAAGCTCCTTTCACCGCCACTGCTCCATCTCGCGGCGCTTCAGCTCCTGCCGCAGCAGCCAGCAGGACAGCACCGCCCCGATCACCCAGCCAAACGGCCAGGACATCCAGATACCGGTCTCGTCGAACAGCGGGCTGAGCAGATAGGAAAACGCCACCCGCAGCACGAGATCCGCGAGCGTCGCGACCATGAACGCGCGCATGGCACCGGTGCCGCGCAGCACCCCGTCTGCGACGATTTTAATCATCACCGCGGGATAAAACGGCGCGACGATCAGCAGAAACTGCCTGCCGACGGCGAGCGCCCGCGCCACGTCCGCGGTGGTATCCAGGAACAGAGCGGTCATGCTCTCTCCGAACGCGATATACGCCACCATAAACGGCGCCGCGATACACACCGCAAGCACCGCGCCCGCCTTGAGCCCCTGTTTGACCCGGTCGACCCGCTCGGCGCCGATGTTCTGCGCGGTGTAGCTCGAGAGCGCGTTCGCCACCGCGTTGAAGGAGGTGATCGCGAACGTGTTCAGCCGCAGCGCGGCGGAATACCCCGCCATCACGGAGGATCCGAAGCTGTTCACAAGCCCCTGGATAAACAGGTTGCCGACCGAGACAAAGCTCTGCTGGCAGATACTCGGGATCGAGATCCGCACGATCTCCCGCAGGCTCTCCTTCGAGAACCGGGCGGGCTTTTCGTCGGTCCGGATTTTCCGCAGCCGGCGCAGCAGCACGAAAAACGCCAGTACCGCCGATATTCCCTGCGCGAGGAAGGTGGCCCACGCCGCGCCCGCGACCCCCCACCCGCAGGGGATCACGAAGATCAGATCGAGCACCACGTTGCCAAGCGACGACCCGATCAGAAACCACAGCGGCGTTTTGGAATCCCCGAGCGAGGTGAACACGCCGGTGCACACGTTGTAAAAGAAGAGGAACAGAAAGCCGAGCAGGTAGATGTTGAGGTACACCACCGCGTCCGCAAACACATTGTCCGGCGTCTGCAACAGCTGCAGCAGCGGCGCGCTGATGAGCAGCCCGATCGCGGTGAGCGCCGCACCGATCACGAGCGAGGACAAAAACGAGGTATAGACGGTGGTTTTCATCTCGGTGTATTCCTTCGCGCCGAACAGCCGCGAGATGACGACCGAGCACCCGATGTTCACCCCGAACGCCACCGCCATGAACAGCATGGTGATCGGGTAGGACGCCCCCACCGCCGCGAGCGCGTTCTCACCGACAAACTTGCCGACGATCACGCTGTCCGCGATGGTATAGAGCTGCTGGAACGCGACGCTCAGCAGCATCGGGAGGGTGAATTTCCACAGCGCCCGGCTCGGGCGCCCGACGGTCAGATCCGTAATCATGAGAGGCGAAAACTCCTTTACATCCAGTCAGGCGGGCTGCCGGTGCATACGCATAGCCCCAGGCAACCCCGGGTCAGCACACAGTCCCCGGTGCATACGCATAGCCCCAGGCAGCCCCGGGTCAGCACACAGTCCCCGGTGCATACGCACAGCCCCAGGCAACCCCGGGTCAGCACATAGCCCCCGGTGCATACACACAGCCCTAAGCGACCCCGGGTCAGCACATAGCCCCCGGTGCATACGCACAGCCCCAGGCAACCCCGGGCCAGCACATAGCCCCCGGCGCATACGCACAGCCCCAGGCAGCCCCGGGTCAGCACATAGCCCCCGGTGCATACGCACAGCCCCAGGCAGCCCCGGGCCAGCACATAGCCCCCGGTGCATACGCACAGCCCCAGGCAGCCCCGGGCCAGCACGCAGTCCCCGGTGCATACACACAGCCCCAGGCAACCCCGGGCCAGCACACAGTCCCCGGTGCATACGCACAGCCCCAACTGTATAAAATACACCAATTTTCGCCATGCGTCAAGGGGGGCACCGGAGAACAAAGGGGGCCTTCCCCACCGTCTCGGCCTTTCTCTTTGCCGCAGTCCGACGCCGCCGTGCCCCTGCACCCTTCTCCACGTAACGAGAATGGCGCACAAACCGCTAAAACGCGGATCTCTGTCCGGGCCCGGTCTCTGCACAGACCGCCAAAACGCGGGTGGCCGCGAGGGCAACTCCGCCACTCATCCCTGCCCCTTTCCCTGGGGACAAGGCCGCGTCCTCCCCGTACACCTCCAAGCCGCGTGCAACTTCTGCAATGGCACGCGATAACCGCTCGCCACAGCGGCGGGCCGGTTTGCGCCTGTCCCGCCCCACATGTCGCCCGCACACCTCCA
>DXWE01000158.1 GCA_019417045.1 Oscillospiraceae bacterium | reverse complement strand
CACCCGGCCAGCTCGGGCAGCCGGCGGGCCAGCAGCCCCCGCAGGGCTCGGCGCCGTATGCGCCCTACCAGCCCTATCCGCCCTACCAGCCCGGGCAGCCGCCCTATTCGCCCTATCAGCCGCCCGTCCCGCCCGCGCAGCCGGGCCAGGGGTTCGGGATCGCCGCGCTGATCCTCGGGATCGTCAGCCTGCTGACCTGCTGGATCTTCTTCCTGTCCATCCCGGCGGCGATCGTGGCGATCGTCCTCGGGATCATCGCCGTGGTCAAGAAGAACCGCGGCTTTGGGGTCAGCGGCATCGTGACCGGCGCGCTCGGGCTGATCGCGACGGTTGCCATCCTGGTCGCGGTGGCCGATATCTATGTGTATTATTATGACACGAACACCGATGACTTTTTCCGCGATCCGGACCGCTATTATGACGACTGGTACCTCTCGGACGACGCGCCCGAGAAGCTGTCGCTGGAAGAGCTGGTCGACCGGATCGGGCAGGATAGCGCGCGCTGAGGAGGGAAGCGGAGATGCCGTATATCGATGTCAAGACCAACCTCGCGGTGACCCCGGCGCAGGAGGAGACGGTCAAGTCCCGGCTCGGGCAGGCGGTGACCTGCATCGGGAAGAGCGAGGGATGGCTGATGGTGCAGATCGAGCCGGAGGGGAAGCTCTATTTTCGGGGCAGGTCCGACCGGCCGCTCGCGTTTGTGTCGGTGCGGCTGTTCGGCCGCGCGGGGGCGGACGCGTATGAGAAGCTGACCGGGGAGATCACCGGGATCCTCCATTCCGCGCTCGGGATCGACCCCGACGGGGTGTACGTGCAGTATGAGGAGACGGCCCACTGGGGCTTCAACGGCCATAATTTCTGAGAAACTGAGCGCCTTTCCGGAAGGGATAAGGCCGAAAAGGCAGGGATAGAAAACACAATGACAACCAGCGCCAATACACCGGCGGATTTCACCGCTTTGCGCCGCGCCGTGATGGAGCGGGCGTTTTCCCGCATGAACGACCGGCAGCGGGAGGCCGTGTTCCACACGCAGGGCCCGCTGCTGATCCTGGCGGGCGCGGGCAGCGGCAAGACGACGGTGCTGATCAACCGCATCGCGAATCTCGTGATGTTCGGCCGCGCGTATGAGGAGGTTGCAGCGCCCGCCGCTCTGTCAGAAGAGCAGTGGGCGCTGCTTAGCGCGTGCGCCGCGGGGGAGGCCCCGCTGGATGACCGGGTGGTCTCGCTGTGCGCGGTCGACCCGTGCCCGGCGTACCGGATCCTCGCGATCACGTTTACAAACAAGGCTGCGGGAGAGCTGAAGGAGCGGCTGATCCGCCAGCTCGGGCCGGAAGGCGAGGAGGTCATGGCGAGCACCTTCCACAGCTTCTGCGCCCGGATCCTGCGGCGGGAGGGGGAGCGGCTCGGCTACTCCTCCCACTTCACGATCTACGACACCGACGACAGCCGCCGGCTGATGAAGGACTGCCTGAAGTCGCTGAACATCGACGAGAAGATCCTGCCGGTGAAATCGGCGCTGGCGGAGATTTCCCGCGCGAAGGACAGCCTGCGCAGCCCGGCGGACTATGCGGCCGAGGCGGGCGCGGACTTCCGGCTGAAAAAGCTCGCCGCGGTGTACGAGCTGTACCAGCGCCGGCTGCTCGAGGCGGACGCGATGGATTTCGACGACCTGCTCTCCCGCACGGTCGAGCTGCTGCGCACCTGCCCGGACGTGCGGGAGCGGTACCAGCGGCGGTACCGGTATATCCTCGTGGACGAGTACCAGGACACGAACCACGCGCAGTACCAGCTCATCAGCCTGCTGGCGGCGGGCCACGGCAACCTGTGCGTGGTGGGCGACGACGACCAGAGCATTTACCAGTTCCGGGGCGCCACGATCGAGAATATCCTGAGCTTCGAGGAGGAATTCCCGAACTGCCGGGTGATCCGGCTGGAGCAGAACTACCGCTCCACCGGCAACATCCTGGACGCGGCGAACGCCGTGATCGCCCAGAACGAGAAGCGCAAGGGCAAGACGCTGTGGACCGAGAACCCGCGGGGTGACAAGATACAGCACTTTACATTTGAGAATGAGGACGAGGAGGCCCGGTTCATCGCGGACACGGTGCTGGACGGGGTCGCGGCCGGGGCCAAGCTGCGGGATTTCGTGGTGCTCTACCGCGCGAACGCGCAGTCGAATGCGATCGAGCGTGCGCTGGTCAAGGCGGGGGGACCTTATCGGATCATCGGCGGGCACCGGTTTTTCGACACGCAGGAGGTGCGGGACGCGATGGCCTACCTGCGGGTGATCCACAACCCGGCGGACGCGGTCGCCCTCACCCGCATCCTCAATCAGCCAAAGCGCGGCATCGGGGACACAATGATCGCACGTGCAGCCGGGATTGCGAATGAGCTTGGGATCACGCTCTATAAGGTGCTCTCCCATGCGGACGAGTACCCGGCCCTGTCCCGCTCTGCTGGCAAGCTGAAGGGCTTTACAGATATGATCGACGGCCTGCGCGCGCTCAGCGAGGACGGGGAGACCTCCCTGCCCGAGCTGTACAACCGGATGTTGTCGGACACCGGCTATTTGCAGATGTGGGAGCTCGCCGGGGAGGCGGAGGCCGGCCGGGTGGAGAATTTGAAGGAGCTCGAGTCCTCGCTGAAGAGCTACGAGCAGGAGATGGAGGGGGAGACCCCGACCCTCGCCGGATTTTTGGAGGAGGCCGCGCTGATGACCGACGTGGACAACTACAACGCCGCGGCGGACACGGTGGTGCTGATGACCATGCACGCGGCGAAGGGACTCGAGTTCCCGACCGTGTTCCTGCCGGGGTTTGAGGAGGGCGTGTTCCCGGGCATGCAGACGTGGTACGAGCCGGAGAAGGTGGAGGAGGAGCGGCGGCTGTGCTATGTCGCGATCACCCGCGCGAAAAAGCGGCTGTATCTCACGAACGCCCGCAGTCGGATGCTGTACGGCACGACCGGGCACAACCGGGAGTCCCGGTTTTTGCAGGACATCCCGGAAGAGCTCGTGGAGAGCACCGATCTGTCGATGCCGCGCCGCCGCTTTGCGGACGGCGGCTGGCAGGGCGGGGAGAGCGGGTCTGGCGGCCGTGCTTTCGGCGGCCGCCGGGAGCGCGGGAACCAATGGGGGGTTGATGACCGTACTTCCCGCGGCGGCCACTGGGAGCACGCGGGGGTTCCGGGTCGCGCGGCGGCGCGCGCCGGATCCGGCTCTGGCGGCGCCTCCGGCCGGCCGGGCGCGGGAAGCGGGTTTGGCAGCGGGCCGATCGCCCGCTCGTTCCTCGAGCGGCAGCGGGCGTCCGCCGCTCCGGATGCGTCGGCTCCCGCCCCCCAGAGCTGGAAGGAGGGGGACCGCGTGTCCCACCGCACGTTCGGCGAGGGCACGATCACGGCGCTCTCCCCGATGGGCAACGACACGCTGCTCACCATCCGGTTTGACGGCGTGGGGGTGAAGAAGCTGATGGCAAACTTTGCGCGGCTGCAGCGGCTGTGAGCGCTCTGCGGACGGCGTGACAAACGCGGCCGCCTCTGGCCGGGTCATATACTATCGGGTCATATCTATCCTATCTATAAGGTAGAAAGGGGCCCCACCGGCTGCCTCGCGGCCGCGAGCGATATCCATGGGCAATATCCATCCGATCTGCCGGGCGATCTGTATACGGTAGAGTAGACAGCGGGGCCGCT
>DXWE01000157.1:2352-3751 GCA_019417045.1 Oscillospiraceae bacterium | reverse complement strand
ATGATATCCTGCAAGAAGCGAATCGCCTTCTCAAGCCCCTCCTTGCCGGTCATCAGCCCGTCCTCGTGCTCGATGCTCACCGCGCCGTCATATCCGAGCTTCACGAGTTCCGACATCATCGCCTTCCACACCGACACATCGGTGCCGTAGCCGATCGTGCAAAACGCCCAGCTGCGCTCCGGGATCCGATCGAGCGGGGTGGTGTCGAGCACACCGTATTTCGCGGTGTTCTGCGCATCCACCTTCGTGTCCTTGGCGTGGAAATGGTACAGCGCGCCCTTGCACTCCCGCAGCGCCGCGACCGGGTCCATCCCCTGCCAGATCAGGTGGCTCGGGTCGAAGTTCGCGCCGAGGATCTCCCCCACCGCCTCGCGCAGCCGCCACATGGTCTTCGGGTTGTAGACGCAGAAGCCCGGATGCATCTCAAACGCGATCCGCTCCACGCCGTAGGACTGTGCGAGCGCCGCAGCCTCTTTCCAATAGGGGATGAGCACCTCGTTCCACTGCCACTCGAGCGTCTCGGCATAGTCGGTCGGCCACGCGCAGGTCACCCAGTTGGGGCGCTGGGACTCCGGACAGTCGCCCGGGCAGCCGGAGAAGGTGACGATCGTGTGCACATCCAGCGCTTTTGCGAGCTGGCAGGCATTCACAAAATCCTGGTGATAGGCCGCCGCGATCTCCCTGTTCGGGTGCACCGCGTTGCCATGGCAGGACAGCGCGCTGATCGACAGCTCATTTTTCTCCAGGCTCTCTTTCAGCTCCGCGATCGCCTTGTCGTTCCCGAGATACCGCTTCGGGTCGAGGTGCCCGGTGCCCGGATACCCGCCGCACCCGAGCTCCACCTGCTGCACGCCCAGGGAGTGCAGATAGGCAAACGCCTCCTCGGCCGGCATCCCGTACAGCGGTACGGTCAATACGCTCAGTTTCATGTTGATCCGCTTCCTTTCCGGTCAAAATCATTACCCTTTCAGTATACAACATCCCTCCAAAAAGTCAACGGCCAACTGCCCTGCCGGCGCATATACTGGCACAGGAAAGGAGGGAAACCCATATGAATTTTCTGCTTGGCGGCTATAAACGCTATGCCAAATACATGCTGCAATCCCCGCCGCAGGCGGTCGCCCACCTGCGCGGGAGCCCCGCGTACCCGGAACTCACCGGCACCGTCTCGTTCTTCCCCGTCCCGGAAGGTGTGCTCGTCGTCACCGAGGTGCGTGGCCTGCCGGCAACGGCGGACGGCTTCTTCGGCCTTCACATCCATGACGGCACCGCCTGCACCGGCGACGCGTCCGACCCGTTCGCCGGCGCCAAAACCCATTATAATCCCGCCGGTTCACCCCATCCGCAGCACGCGGGCGACCTGCCGCCCCTGCTCTTCGCCGGCGGGCGCGCGTATGCG
>DXWE01000157.1:0-2342 GCA_019417045.1 Oscillospiraceae bacterium | reverse complement strand
CCATCTCCGACATACTCGGGAAAACCGTCGTTCTCCACGACCACCCGGACGATTTCCGTACCCAGCCCGCCGGTGATTCCGGCGCCAAAATCGCCTGCGGCGTCATTTATAAACGTTGAATTTTGATAAATATTTACCATGCTTTCCTTCTGTATATCCCGCCGCGCCCTGCAAAAAATAGAATTGCAAAATCGCCGCAGAATCTGTGGCGGTTTTGCGGTGAAATCATGCAGCGGTTTTCCGGTGAGGTTTCTTCGGAAAACCGGGCGATGGAGGGTAAACAGGATGAACAACCAGCAGAACAACCAGCAGAACAACCAGAATTCCCAGAACAGACAGAACCAGCAGAACAAGCAGAATTCTCAGAACAAGCAGAATTCCCAGAACAAGCAGAACAGCCAGAACAGCCAGAACAAGCAGAACAACCAGAACTCCCAGAATCGTTTCAACCAGAACGACTACAACTTCTAATCGGCTGACTGACCAGCAGACGCCCCCGGGATCCCGGGGGCGTCTTCCTGTTCGGGGAAATTCCCCGTTGATCCCCGCTCCCACCGCTTTCTCCGGCCAAATTCATGAGAGACAGGCCGTCTCCCGACGGCCTGTCTCTCTTTAGATGAATGTCATTGGTCCTCGCTCGGAATGTACTCCACAAAATCCGTCAGCTTGCAATGAAAGACCTTGCAGATTTTATCCATCTGGTCCACCTGAATCCGTTTGACTTCGCCATAATACATTTTGGAGATGGTAGCGGGACGTATTCCGGTCAATTCTGCCAGTCTGTTCTGTTTCATCTTGTGATCTGCCAGCAGGGACGCCAGTTTGAAGCGAATCATACGAACACACTCCTCCTAAAAATAAGATTGGTATGGCATTCATCATAGCAGACGTAGACAGTTGTTGCCATATTTGCAACGGAATATAACGTCAGAAGTAATCTTTTATTGTCTAGCGAGCTCGGATATGGTATTATTTTACTAGAACGTCTACCAAAGGGGAAAAATGGCTGTAGCCGCGGTCCGGATCCGGCTTTGCTCCCCCGGACGAGAGGAGGTGAAAAGGGTGTTTGTCATAGACAAGGAGTATAAAGATACCAATCATCCCCGCACCATTCGTTTTACCGATGACCTGTTTGAAGAGCTGAATACACTGGCCCAGAACAGCAACATCTCCGTCAATCTGCTCGTATTGCAGTGCTGCAAATTTTCGCTGGAAAATCAGGAGCAATGGTTGCAAAATCGACAGGAGTGATCTCAGCTCCCCTTCCGGATGTGTCCCCCGTGGATCTATCTGTCATTCCACGGGAAACCGTCTTCCGGCTGCCGTCTTATACAGACGTCTCCCGTCCCCTTTTGTGATCGGCCGTTTTCCTCTCTGTGGGAAAAACCGCCGCCAACCATCGATCGGATCCCGCACGACAGCAGGCCTCCCTTTTCGCGCCGGTGTATCGGCACGGTGTATCGGCAGTCTTTTGCCCTCCGGACTTCTTTTGCAAAAACGGACCCCCCGCTCCCTGAGAAGCGGAGGGTCCGTTTTTTTGAAAACAACCGATCAATACATGCCGTCCATGCCGCCGGGGGCCGCGGGGGCCGCTGCCGGGGGCTCCTTGATATCCGTGACGAGCGACTCGGTGGTGAGCACCATCGCCGCCACCGACGCCGCATTCTGCAGCGCGGACCGGGTGACCTTGGTCGGGTCGACAATGCCCGCGTCGAACATGTCGACATACTCCTCGGTTGCAAAGTTGAACCCGTAGTTCTTCTTGCCCGCGTTGCGGATCTTGTCGATGATGACGCTGCCCTCGAGACCGGCGTTCAGCGCGATCTGGCGTACCGGATCCTCGAGCGCCTTGCGCACGATGTTGATCCCCGTCTTCTCGTCGCCCTCGGCCGTCTCAAGCATCTTGTCGAGCACCACGGACGCGTTGATGATCGCGACGCCGCCGCCGGCCACCAGGCCCTCTTCCACGGCCGCCTTCGTCGCGGACAGGGCGTCCTCGATGCGCAGCTTCTTCTCCTTCATCTCGACCTCGGTCGCGGCGCCGACCTTGATGACCGCCACGCCGCCGGCGAGTTTCGCGAGCCGCTCCTGCAGCTTCTCCTTGTCGAACTCGGAGGTCGTCGTCTCGATCTGGGCGCGGATCTGCGCCACACGGGCCTTGATATCGGCCGGGTTGCCGGCGCCGTCCACGATGATGGTGTTCTCCTTCTGCACCTTGACCTGGCGCGCGCGGCCGAGCATATCCATCGTGGTCTCCTTGAGCTCGAGCCCGAGCTCATCCGAGATCACCTGGCCGCCGGTCAGGATGGCGATATCCTGCAGCATCTCCTTGCGGCGGTCGC
>DXWE01000156.1:2059-3753 GCA_019417045.1 Oscillospiraceae bacterium | reverse complement strand
CACCCGCTGCTGCTGGCCGCCCGAGAGCTGGTTGGGCAGGTGCTTCTCCCGCCCCTTCAGGTTCAGCAACCGCAGCAGCTCCTCCAGCCGCTGCTCGTTGACCTTGCGGCCGTCCATCAGCACCGGCATGGTGATATTCTCCACCACGTTGAGCACCGGGATGAGGTTGTAAAACTGGTAGATCAGCCCCACCTCCCGCCGGCGGAAGATCGCAAGCTGCTCGTCATTCTGGGCGTAGACGTCCTTGCCGTCCATATAGACCTTCCCCGAACTCGGGGTGTCCACCCCGCCAAGGATATGCAGCAGGGTGGATTTCCCCGATCCCGACGGCCCGATGATCGCGACGCACTCGCCCTTTTCCACCGAAAACGAGACGTCGTCCAGCGCACGGACCTCGTTGTCCCCCCTGCCATAGATCTTGCTCAGGTGCTGTACACGCAGAATTTCCATGTGTTCCCACTCCTTTATCCGTTGTCCGCCGGCAGCCGGCCGGTCACGATGATATGGCCCGTGTTGTCGGGCGAGACGGTCAGGCCGGTCAGGCCGTCCGGGAGGGCCAGGGTGTCCCCCGCCTGCCGGGTGATGACAAATCCGCACGCCTGATAGTATATCCCCGGCTGCAGCCGCCCGATATACTCCTCGAGCGCCCATCCGTTGTGGGTGATGATCTCCGCATGCGGCGCGCCCACATACCGCAGGTGCCACGGCTCAAACCGGATCCCGGTCACGGACTTTTTGAACAGCGGGTAGCGGATGATGAACCCGTACCGCCAGCACTCGCGGTTGACAAACTGCCCGGCGTCCGACTTCAAAAAGCCGTCCCCCGCAAACAGCGGCACGTACACGTCGAGCGCGAGCCCGGTCTCGTGCTCGCTCTGTCCCGGCAGCGCCGCCACACTGCTGTCCTCTGCGTATACCTCCTGCTGCTCGGCCGCGCTGCGGTAGGCGCTGCTGATGAGCAGGTCCTGCCCGGTCTGCGTCTTCACCGCCTCGCTGAGCGAATGGTAGGCGTCCATCGCGCAGGCCGCCATCCACACGCCCGTGTCCCGGTACTCCCCCTGCTCGGGCAGCAGCGACGCCTCCACCGGATACGTGCCGTTCACGAGCAGCAGCGACCGGTCGCACACGACCGCGGGATCCGACTGCAGGTCTGTGAGGGTGCGCTCTGTCAGCTGGTCTGCGGAATAGGAGACCTGCTGCAGCTCCACGCCGTCGGTCAGCCGCGAGAGGCACTGCCCGGCCGCAAAACGGATGTCCGGCCGCAAGAGCAGCGCCGCGCCCACCGCGACCACGCCGACCAGGGCGACGAGCGAGACCACCAGGCACCCGCAGGACTTTCGTATCATATGGCGTCACCTCCTGATTGCCTTCTCAGGATACCGCGCCCACATGACGCGGCGGTGACTTCCCGGTGACAATTTCGTCACACGCGAAAAAGAAGGCGGGCCCTGCGGGAAGCGGAGGGCGCCGGGAAAAGCAGTCCGCGCGCGGCGCCGGGTGCGGACGCGCGGGAAGAGAATCTGTCCGCGGCGCCGGGGCGCACAGCAAGGGGGCCTGTCCGCGGCGGCAGGACGCGTGGGAGAGAAGCCGGCACACGGAAAGCGGGACGGCCGGCGGCCGTCCCGCAGCAGCGCGCGGCTCACACCGCGCTCTTATAAAACCGGATGGCAAACTGCGCGCCGCCCTCCGGGCGG
>DXWE01000156.1:0-2049 GCA_019417045.1 Oscillospiraceae bacterium | reverse complement strand
TCCCCACACTCTGCTCCCCCGCGTTCTTCCCTCTGTAAAACCGCTCAAACAGGTGCGGCAGGTCCTGCGGGTCGATCCCCTCGCCGGTGTCGCGCACCGCGATCTCGGTATACAGCGCGTTCTCCGCCGCCGTCACCTCGATCTGCCCGCCGTTTGGGGTGTGCTCCATGCAGTTTTTGAGCACGTTGCCCACCGCCTCCACCGACCACAGCGGGTCGCCGAGGAACCGGGGCTCCCCCTCCACTTGCAGCCTCAGCTGCTGGCCGCGCAGCTCCATCGGGATGACAAGCGGATCGGCGGCCTGCCGCAGCAGCGGCTCCACTGCCACCGGCACCCGCTGAAACCCGGCGGTGCCCGCGTCGATCTTGGACATCTTGAGCAGTGCGTCGATCAGCCAGTCGACGCGGGAGAGTGAGCGGGTCAGCTCCTGCAGCAGCTCCCGCCGGCGCTCTTCGGACGTGTCCGGCGAGCGCAGCAGCGTGACGATCAGGTTCATCGAGGTCAGCGGCGTGCGCAGCTGGTGGGAGATGTCGGCGAGCGCATCCGAGAGATAGCGCTTGTCCCGCAAAAGCGTGTCCGCCTGCTCCCGCAGCCGGACGGTCAGCTTGCTCACCTCGTCCTGCAGCACCGACAGCTCGCCCTCCGCGAACTCGTGGAAATCCACCGCCTCCCGCCCATGCAGCAGGCCGTCGATCCGGCGGCTGATCTCCCGCAGCCGGCGGTAGCGCCGGTAGGTGAACAGGAAAAACACGCCGCACAGCAGCAGGCACGCGCCCCCCATGGCCGCCGCCCCGCGGCCGCCGAACAGCCATGCGCCGGTCCCGGCCAGCACCGCCGTCAGCAGCGAGAGCAGCAGCGCCGCCCGCCGGATCTCCGGGTTGCGAAAAAAGCCCATCTCACCCCTCCATCCGGTAGCCAAGCCCGCGCACCGTGACGATGAGGGACGGGTTTTGCGGGTCGTCCTCGATCTTCTCCCGCAGCCGCTTGATATACACGGTCAACGTGTTGTCGTTGACATAGTCTCCCCCGACGTCCCAGATCTCCTCGAGCAGCCGGCTGCGGGACAGCACCGCCCCGCGGTGGTTCAAAAACACGAGCAGCAGCCGGTATTCGAGCGCGGACAAAAACAGGTCCTGCCCGTTTTTCACGGCTGTGCCGCGCTCGGGATCCACCCGCAGCCCGCCGCACTCGATCACCGCACCGCCCCGGCCGCGCCGGCGGAGCACCGTGCGGATCCGCGAGACGAGCTCCCGCGGGCGGAACGGCTTTTGGACATAGTCGTCCGCCCCCATGTCCAGACCCGCGACCACGCTGTATTCGTCGCCCGACGCGGTGAGGAAGATGACCGGAATGTCGCTCTTCGACCGGGCGGCCGCGCACACCGCGTAGCCGTTGCCGTCGGACAGGGAGATGTCGAGCAGCAGCAGGTCGTATGCCTTTTCCTCCAGCCGGCGCAGCGCCGCCTGCTGGCCGCCGACCGCCTCCACCGCAAATCCCTCGGATGCCAGAAACTCGGTCAGGTTCTGAACAATGCTCCTGTCGTCCTCCACCAGCAGGATGGTCGTCATCGGCAGCACCTCCGTTTCCACAGTATGGCACCAGTATACTACAAACTCCGGAATCTGTCGAGCAGGCACCGGAAAACGTCCCCGCTGTCCCGCTGTAAAGGCTCCACCAATCGCTCCCGAAGCAGCCCCTGCCAAAATATCTTCACCTTTTATCGCTGCCGATATGCCGCCGGCAATTGCTCCGCCGATTCCCCCTATAATACCACCTATTAAAGCTCCTAAAAACTCTCCGCTCGGATCCACAAAGTTCACCGGGTTATTGGCGCAATAGGCGTACATATTGGTGCCGGTGATCCATCTCCTTTAAAAATAGATCTCAGATACCGTTTTTATTCCCCATCCCTCAAAATCATTGATCCACAGATATTTATACATCTGCATACCCGGTCTCGTTCCCCTTCGCGTCCGTCACCCGCAGAAGCTCCTCGCTGTCCACGTCGTACCCGTACTCCACCGTGTTCCCCAGCGCGTCCGTTATGCT
>DXWE01000155.1 GCA_019417045.1 Oscillospiraceae bacterium | reverse complement strand
GGGCGAGCGCGCGGGCGGGCGGGTCTCGATTGCCGAGGGGTTCGTCACCGCGAGCCTGCTGTTCTGCGTCGGGGCGATGGCCATTGTCGGATCGCTCCAGAGCGGGCTGACCGGCAACCACGAGATGCTCTATATGAAGTCCTGCCTCGACTTCGTGGCGGCGATCATCTTCGCCTCCCAGCTCGGGTTCGGCGTCCTGTTTGCCGCGCTGTTTGTGCTCGTGTACCAGGGGGCCATCACCCTGCTCGCGCAGTGGGTCTCTCCCCTGCTGACCGACCCGGTGATCGCGATGATGACCTGCGTCGGATCGGTCATCATCATCGGGCTTGCGCTGAATATGATCGGGATCACCAAGCTGAAAGTGATGAACTACGTACCGGCCATCTTCCTCGTACCGCTGTTTTTATGGCTGTACGGGTTGATATTCGGATGATCCACATCGGATGAGGCAAAAACGAAAGCGGGACGCACGGCCGTGCGTCCCGCTTTTTGCAGTCAGTTCTTTTTCTCCCAATCAGAGGAACGCCGCGAGGGCTTTTGGCCATCCGCCTTCGGCTTCTCCCCGGATTCCTTCGGTGCTCCGCCTCGCCGGCGGGGCCTTTTCGCCACGCGCTCCGGCTCCCGGCGATAGACCGGCTCCCTGGTCTCCGGATCGATATACTGCAGGTTCCGGTATGCCTCCGTGCCCTCCGGCAGGTCACGCTTCCTCAGAGCCCCCGCGCACAGGCTGCGCAGCAGTGTATAGAGCACGGCGAAAATCGGCACGCTGATGATCATTCCAACAAATCCGAACAGGCCACCGCCCACCACCAGCACCACCATGACCCAGAAGCCATTGAGCCCCATACTGTTTCCCATCAGACGCGGCTCCAGGATGTTACCCTCAAACTGTTGGAGCAGGACAATGAACACAATGAAAATCAGGCATTTCATCGGATCCTCCAGCAGGATGAGCAGGGCGCTCGGAATCCCGCCGATAAACGGACCGAAAAACGGAATGATGTTGGTTACCCCCACCAGCACGCTGATCAGTGCCGCATACGGCATGCGCAAAATCAGGAGCACAATATAGCAGATCACGCCCACAATGGCGGAATCGATGATCTTGGTGGTCAGAAAGCCGCCAAACATCTTATGCGTCAGAGCCGCATTTTTCAGCAGCACATTCGTGATCCGCGGGCGCAGTACACTATACAGCACCTTCTTCGTCTGGGCGAGAAACATCTCCTTGCTGTATAGCAGATAGACCGAAATGACCAACCCCATAAAGAAGTTGAACAGTCCCTTGACCACCCCGATCACGCCGAGCGACAGGCTGCCCAGCACACTGCCCATCTCCGGCAGCAGGCTGTTTTCCAGCCAGTTGGAAAGATGGGTAGACACCGTGTTAAAAACATTCCATACGGTCTGTTCCAAATCCGGATTGTCCTGTAACTGGCGTTCGATCCACTCCTGTACCGTCTGCACATACCCCGACATATTGGCAATAATTCGCTCGATGCTCAGATACAGCTGCGGCAGCACCAACCACAACAATGCAGCGATCAACGCCAGTGCGATTATCAACGCGACAACCACCGTACATCCGCGCGATAGGGCAAACGCCCGCCGCGGGCTCTTGGAAAAGCATCTGTTCCCGAGCGGCTTGAAGCACCAGCGTTCCAGCAGGTTGCACAGTGGGGACAGCAGATAGGCGATGACCATTCCGTAAATCACCGGCATGAGGATGTCCCCCACTACGCCAAGATAGGCGTTTACCGTTGGCCAGTTGAACAACAACAGGAAAAACGTAATACTGCCGACAATGACGAGGAACGCCGTCACGCCCCAGTACAGATATTTCTTGTCCCAACGGTATTTCACAAATGCTCCCCCCTCCGGCGGCAAAACAGTCTGCTGCCTCCTGTTATCTTTTTCATATTACCAAATCCTCCGGTAAATAGCAAGCACGACTTTTCCCGGACATCCCGCCGCACACCCGGCCCCGCTGTCGCATACACTGGCAGCAGGGGGCGTGCCCCCGTTGGGAGGGAGGGGCCCAAAATGAAAAGCAGGTGGATCTGGAAAGCAATTTGCACGCTGCTTGCAGGACTGCTGCTGTTCACGGTGGGCGCGCTGGTCGGAGCCGCGTACAGCGCTCCCCTGCTGGCACATTTCGCCGCCGTCACCGCGGCAGCCGTCTTGTGCCTGGCGCTGCTGCTCATCTGCCTCATCCTCCGCAATTTTCACGACCGCCCCTGACCGCCGGCCGGCCCATTCCCCCGCCGGCACGGGGACGCCCCCAACAGGAAAAGGAACCGCGGCGTTAGCGCCGCCGCGGTTCCTTTTCCTTTAGTCCTCCCGGCGCAATACCTTTTCGATCGCCCCCACATACACCCGGTGGTAATCGTTCTCATAAAAGCCACTGAGCGCCGGATCCAAAAAGCCCTTTGGATCGAGGTCCTGGATATACAGCTTACGGCACTGGAATACCAGCCGTGCCTCTTCAAAATAGGGCGCGGCCTCCCCCCACACGGGCGTGAGCCCGGCCTCCTTGACCTTGTCGGTGTCCCGGCCGGACTTGGTGCCGCAGATTTGCAGGGCGCGGCGGTGTTCGTCCCCGAGGAACGAGAGAGAATAGTGCTCCCCTCTCTCGAGGAACTGGAAGGTATAGCGGCCGGGACGCACGAAGATAAAGCTGACGTTCTGGTTCCACAACACCCCGAATCCGCCCCAGCTCGCGGTCATCGTGTTGAATTTCCGTTCGTCCCCCGCGGTGATGAGCATCCACTCCTTCCCCACCTGGGTGAACACGTTGTCCGTCAGCACCTGCGGTGCGATCTCCCGGAATTGACTCATATCCATCATCCTCCCTCGTATAGTATATATCGCAGTATACCACCGGCATGCCTGTTCGCGCAAGCAAAAAAGTTTCTGGGAATTTGCAGTCCCCTCTATACAAACTTGCAAATATATAGTATAATAAATAGAAACGGCCGGCAAAGCCGTCGAATCGCCGCGAAAGAGCGGCGCTTTACAGTAAGGAGTGTCACCAACGTGTTTCCCATTTTAGAGAAAACCGCCCTGAACCCGACGGTCACCCGTATGAAGATCGGCGCGCCCGCCGTCGCCGCCAAAGCACAGGCCGGGCAGTTCATCATCCTGCGTGTGGACGAACAGGGAGAGCGGATCCCGCTGACCGTCGCGGACTATGACCGCGCGGGCGGCACGGTCACGATCATCTATCAGATCGTCGGCGCCACGACCGAAAAGCTGAACCGGTTGCAGGTCGGCGACTGCCTGCACGATTTCGTCGGCCCGCTCGGCACCCCCACCCACACCGAGGGCCTGCACAAAGTCGCGGTAATCGGCGGCGGGGTCGGCTGCGCGATCGCGTATCCGGTGGCAAAAAAGCTCCACGAGCAGGGCGCCACAGTTCACACGGTCGCGGGGTTCCGCAACCGCGACCTCGTGATCCTGGAGGACGAGTTCCGCGCGGTGAGCGACGAGCTCTTCTTCATGACCGACGACGGCTCCTACGGTGAGAAGGGACTGGTCACCAACAAGCTCAAAGAGCTGCTCGATCGGGGCGAGACCTACGACGAGGTCATCGCGATCGGCCCGTTGATCATGATGAAATTTGTCTGCCAGCTGACCAGGGAGTACGGCGTCAAGACGGTCGTCAGCATGAACCCGATCATGATCGACGGCACCGGCATGTGCGGCGGCTGTCGGCTCACGGTCGGCGGCGAGACCAAATTTGCCTGTGTGGACGGCCCGGATTTTGACGGCCACCTTGTGGATTTCGATGAGGCGATGAGC
>DXWE01000154.1 GCA_019417045.1 Oscillospiraceae bacterium | reverse complement strand
CCACACCTGGGCCCCGAGCGCTGCCGCCTCCCCCGGCTGATGCGTCACCAGCACCACCAATCGGTCCCGGTACGCCTCCCGGATCTGCGTGCACAGCCGCTCCGTCCACCCGGCGTCCAGCCCGGTGAACGGCTCGTCGAGCAGCAGCCGGTCGGCGGGGGTTGCCAGCGCCCGCGCGAGCGCCACCCGGCGCTGCATCCCGCCGCTGAGCGACTGGGGAAACGCCTGCGCCACCTCTCGCAGCCCCACGCGATCCACCCAATCGGCGGCCCGGGCGGACGCATCCGGGCCCGAGAGGGGCAGCCGGACGTTTTCGAGCACGCTCGCCCACGGCAGCAGCCGGTCCTCCTGGAAGACGGCGGCCGTCCGCCCGTCAAGGCCCGTGATCCGGCCGGACTGAGGACGCTCCAGTCCGCACAGCAGCCGCAGCACCGTCGTCTTCCCGCAGCCCGATTCCCCGAACAGGCAGACAACGCCCCGGTTTGGCAGCGTGAAGCTCACGTCCTGCAGCACCGGCCTGTCGCCATATCGAAAAGAGACATGCTCAAACGCCACGGACACCGGCGTCTCCCCCTTTCTCACAGGTTATACCGCCGCCCATACCGCCGGGCAACCGCCAGCAGCGCCTGCTCGAGCAGCACGGACAGCGCCACCACCGTCACGGTCCAGGCGAATACGGACGGCGTCTCGAGGTAGAGCTTCGCCTCCTGCAGATAGTTGCCGACCGAATCCGACGGGCGGCAGATGACCTCTGCCGCAATCCCCGATTTCCAGGCAAATCCGAGCCCCGTGGTGCATGCCGCAAGGAAATACGGCATGACCGACGGCACCCGCACCCGCCAAAACGTCTTCCAGCCGCCCAGCCGATAGACCTTCGCCATCTCGAGCAGCCCCCGGTCGGTCTGCCGGATCCCCTGCTCCACATTGGCCCACACCATCGGCAGCACCATCAAAAACGAGATGAACGCCGGCAGGAAGCCGGTGCGGATCCACACGAGCGCCAGAATGATGAAGGAGGCGACCGGCGCGGCGCGCACGATGTGCAGCAGCGGCGCGAACAGGGTGCGCAGCACCGCGAATCGAGCGGTGAGAACGGCGAGCACGCAGCCCGCCGCCACCGCCGCTGCAAATCCGAGCACCACCCGGCCCAGCGACCACCCGGCGGCCTTCCAGAAGTCCGCCGTGCCCATCAGCTCCCACAGCCGGGCGAGCACCTGCATTGGCGAGGGCAGCAGCAGCTCCTGCCCGACCAGCAGGCTGAGCAGCTGCCACACCCCGATCCAAAACACCGCCACCAGCACGCCGACGCCGGCTTTTTTCCAGTTAGGCCGCATAGTAAAACGCGTCATCCGGCATGGCCCCGCCGATCGAGGCCGGGTTCGCATCAAACAGTACCTGGTAGTACCCGCTGATCTTCTCCTTCATCTCCGCGCCCGCAATATACGTGAGGTTGCAGCGCGGGATCGCCTGTTCGGCAATCGCTTTGGAGGCAATAATGCCATAGTCCTCGCACAGCTGCGCACTGCCGGACACATCCGTCTTGGTCGCTTCAATGGAGGCCTCATACTCCCGCAGGAAGGTCTCCACCACCGACGGATGCTCCTCCAGAAAGTCGCTGCGCACAATGACGCCCGTCATAATGAGCTGGCTGCCGCTGTCGAGCGCATCCCATTCTTCAGTCATGCTCAGTGCCACCCGCACGTCTGTATTTTTGGTCTGGATCGTGGTGGCGAGCGGTTCGGGGACCATCGCCACCGTGGCCTTGCCGCTGACCATCAGGGTCGCGAGCTCCTCATTCTGCTCCACAAACTCGATCGTCACATCCTGATCCGGATCGATCCCGTTTTGCGCCAGCACATACCGCAGCACATACTCCGGGTTGGAGCCCTGGCCGGTCGAGTAGATCGTCTTGCCGCGCAGATCCTCCACGCTCTGGATCGTCTCGCCGTTTTCCAGCATATACAGCACGCCGAGGGTGCTCACCGCCAGCAGCTTTACGTTGCCGGAGGTCTTCTGGTACAGCGTGGCCGCGAGGTTGGACGGAACCGCTGCGATGTCCGCCTCGCCCTTGGCGATCTTCGCCACCACCTCGTCCGGCGAGGAGGCGAGCTGGAACGCATAGTTCCCCTCCGCCGTGCCGTCATCCGTCTGTTTCATCAGGTTCGCCATGCCAACCCCGGTCGGCCCGACCAGGCCGTACACGTTGGCGGTGGTTGAATCCGCCGGTTCGCCGGTGGTGGTCGTCGAATCCGGTGCGGTGGTCGTTGTGGACCCGCTGCTCGACGGATCGCCGCCGGCGCTGCAGCCGAACAGCAGCGTGCACAACAGCGCCAGGCAGACGAGTGCCGCCGCCTTTTTCGTGATAGATGTCTGTCTCATGTGTCCTCTCTCCTTTGCATCATATAGATCGTTTTGCCGTCCCGGCGAAGCAAGCCCTGGTCACTCAATTCCCGCAGCGAGCGGTACAGACTGCTGCGCCCGATATCCAGCAGCTGCGCGAGTGCGGTCAGCGGGCAGGGCAGCTCCACCCTGCCCTCGTCGTCGCTGTGACGGCAGAGAAACCAGAGCAGCCGCTCCTCCGCCTGCCCACCGGTGAACCCGTCGATCCGCTGGTTCAAAAAGCGTACCCGCCCGGTGAGAAACCGCAGATAGTTCTCGCACAACCGCCAGTCGCTCCGCAGCAGCGAGACCAGCTGCGGCTCCGGCAGGAACACCACCGCACAGCGCGTCTTCGCCACTACATCGGTGACATAGCTCTCGCCGCCGCCGAACAGCGCCGCCGCCCCGAACAGCGATCCCGGCCGCAGACGGGTCATGGCCGACCGTCTGCCGTCGGTTCCCACCCGGTACACCTGTGCCTCTCCCGCCGCCATCAGCCCGAGCGCGTGCCGGAATGCGTGCTGGGTATAGAGCGAAGCGTCCTTCTCAAACCACTCGGGTGCGGGCAGCGCGAGCCACAGCTCTGTCCGCTCCTCCGGAGACAACCCGGCGACCAGCGGGGTACTGTCCAGTGCACGGCGCATGGCCGTTGTGATCCCTTTGCTTCGCAGGGTCACGATAAATCCCCCTTTTTGTACCATTTGGGACATTTACAGGAATAGTATACCGCTTTCCTCTGCAAATTGCAAGGACTTTTTTCTATTTTCCGGGCTTTCTGTCGAACGAAAGTTTGGTGAATAACGTTTACTTCATGAAAACGGCATGGTATACTGGAACGCGACAAAACGACTCCGGAGAGGGACGCGGGAAAGGGGAAGGACGGATCATGAGACGATGGATAGCTGTGTGCGGGTGTCTGCTGGTACTTGCGTATCTGCTGGCGGGGATGGCCGGGGCGGCGGAGACGCAGCCCTTTGCGGAGAGTCCCGCTTCATCCGGCTCCCAGACTCCCGCCCGCTCCGATTCCACTGCGGCGTCAGCGGAGCCGTCTGCCTCCACGCAGACGACTTCTTCCGAGACATCCGCCTCCCCACAGACGACCACCTCCCGGACCTCTGCCTCCACCGGCACCACCTCCACCGGGACTACAACCCTCCCGGACGTCGTTTCCACCTTCCTTTCGTTGGGGGCAGAGGGCAGGGTGATAGCGGCGCATCTGACGGACGGGGCCGGACGGGGGATCGCCGGGTATCCACTGACCCTCACTGCCGGCAATCAGGTGCTGACCGCCATCACGGGGGAGGACGGTACTGCGGTATTCGAGGTCGGGGAGACGGGCGGCGAGGTGGTCTGCCGCGCTGCGGATGCGGTGATCGATGGCGTCGCCTATCGGGGGACTTCGGCCTCTCTTCTGGTGACAGCGCCCACCCCGCCCCCGGCCACCGAAC
>DXWE01000153.1 GCA_019417045.1 Oscillospiraceae bacterium | reverse complement strand
CCAGCATCACCGCCGGCGCGCCCGGCTTCCCGCACGAGCGGTACCCGATCACGCTGCCGAGCGGGTCGGCCGCCACCCGGTCGACGAGCGGCAGCAGGTAGTCGGCGGCGAGTTGCGCAATTTCGGTCTGTCCGTTGACGCCGGCCGCGCCGCACAGGGCTTGTAACATCTCCCGCATTTTTCATTCCCTCTTTCCGTATGCATCCGTATTCAGTCGGGCAGCGCGCGCACCAGCTGCCGGAAGTGCTCGCCGCGCTCCTCGAAGTTTTGGTACATGTCAAAGCTCGCGCTCGCCGGGGAGAGGAACACGATGTCCCCGTCGCCCGCGAGGGCGTCGGCCTTCTCCACCGCGTCCGCCATGTCCCGCGCGCGGATGACCGGCAGGTCGCTGCACGCGCGGATCGCCGCTTCGATCTGGGGCGCGGTGGCGCCGAGCAGGACCGCCGCCTTCACCGTGTCCTTAGCGACCGGGCCGAGCGGGTCGTAGGGGATGTGCTTGTCGTACCCGCCCGCGATCAGGATGACCCTGCGGTCGAACGCGCGCAGCCCGGCGATCGTGCGGGAGGGGCTGCTGCCGATGCTGTCGTTGTACCAGCGCACCCCGCGCCGCTCGCGCACCAGCTCGCACCGGTGGGGCACGCCGGGGAAGGTGCGGGCAAACTCCGCGATCGTCCCGGGCGCCACCTCGCCCCACACCGCGGCGATCGCCGCGAGGTAGTTCTCGATATTGTGCACCCCGGGGATGCGGATTTCGCCGGCTCTCACCACTGCGGCGGTCTCTCCGTTTCGGGTCATGCACAGCCACCCGTCCTCCCGCAGCCACGCGCCGTCCGCCTGCGGGCTTTTGCGCGAGAAGAAGCACACCTCCCGCCCCGGGATCCCGCTGTCAAACCCGGCGGTCACTTCGTTGTCCGCGTTCAGGACCGCGCGGTCGCCCGCCTTCTGGTGGTCGACCAGGTTGCGCTTGGCCTCGATGTATTCGGCCATGTCGGCGTGCCAGTCGAGGTGGTTGGGCGCGACGTTGGTCACCACCGCCACATGGGGGCTCTGGGTCATGCGGGTGAGCTGGAAGCTCGACAGCTCGACCACCGCGACGTCGCCCGGCTGCACGCTCTCGATCTCGGGGAGCAGCGGCCGGCCGATGTTGCCGCCGAGGTGCACGGTCCTGCCCGCCGCCCGGAGCAGCCCGGCGATGATCGAGGTGGTGGTGGTCTTGCCATCCGACCCGGTCACGGCGTAGATCGGGCAGGGGCACAGCGCGAAAAAGAGCTCCATCTCGGAGCTGACCGGCACCCCGGCCGCGCGCGCTTTTTCAAACTCCGGGAGATAGGGCTTCATGCCCGGGGTGCGCAGGATCAGATCCACATCGAGCGCGCCGAGATACCCCTCCCCAAGGCACAGCTGCACGCCCGCGCTCTCGAGCCTTGGGGAGGGGTATCTCGGCGCGCTCTCGAGCTCGTTTGCGGCCGCCCCGAGGGACGCGCGGTCCCGCCGGTCGCACGCGCGCACCTGCGCGCCCAGGGCGAGCAGCTGGCGGATCACCGGCAGGTTGTTGCGGCCGATCCCGCACACCGCGACCCGCTTTCCCCGCACCCAGGCATAAAAATCGGACACCTGCTTGGTCATAGGTCTCGTCCCTTTCTTCACAAAACTGCCAACTGTATAGTATACGGGATTTTCCGGAAAAGTGCAAACGAAACCTGCAAAATCGTAAACATTTTATAAACGATGGATAAAACAGTTGCGAAACGCGGCGGGAGGCGTTACAATATAAAGACAATCCTGTAAAGAATCCTACTGGGGAGGCACTCTCTGTATGTTTTTTTATGAAGGCCTGAGCTGCCCGGTGTGCGGCAAGCCGTTTGAAGAGGGGGAGGACATCGTCGCCTGCCCGCAGTGCGGCGCGCCCCATCATCGGGACTGCTGGAAGCGGGAGGGCCACTGCCATTTTGCGGACGCGCACGGCACGGCACAGCAGTGGTCGCGCGAGAGGGCGCAGTCGCAGGCGGCTGCAAAGGCCGCGATGAAGAAGTGCCCGCAGTGTGGGCACGAGAACCCGGAGTTTGCGGAGTTCTGCGCGCACTGCGGCTGTTCGATGGAGGCGCCCGACTGGTCGGCGGCCGAGCCGCACGCCGCGCCCGGCGCGGGAGGCGGCCCGGGCGGGCAGGCGAACGCCTCGAACGGCCAGCCCGGGCAGAACCCGTACGGCCCCGGCACGCCGCCTCCCGGCGGCTACGGCCCGGGGGGCTACGGCCCCTATGGCCCGTTTGGGCAGGGGTACGGGGAATACGCCCCGTATCACATGCAGGGGTTCGACCCGCTCGGCGGCGTCCCGAAGGACGAGAGGATCGCGGACGTGGAGGTGGCCGACCTCGCGGTGACGGTGGGGCAGAACACGCCGTACTATCTGCCGCGGTTTTACAAGATGGACCGCGGCGCGTCCCGGCTGTCGTGGAACTGGCCGGCGTTTTTGATCACGCCGTACTGGCTGCTGTACCGCAAGAATTACCTGTGCGGCTCGCTCATGCTGGCGTTCACCCTGATCCAGACGTTTATCATCAACTATATCTTAAACCTCGCCATCCCGGCGGACACGACCTACTATTCGGTGTTTCAGATCGTGCAGTCGATGATGAACAGCCCGAGCCATCGCCTGTATTTCTGGATTCTGTTCGGGCTGTCGGTGCTCAACCTGGTGCTGCAAGTGGTGTTCGGCATCTTCGGCAACACGCTGTACATGAGCACCTGTGTCAACCGGGTGAAGCGGCTGCGGCGGGACCATCCCGACGACTATAAGAGCCAGCTGCCGGCGGTGGGCGGCGTGTCGTTCGTACTGGCCGTTCTCGCGTATTTCGTGTGCCAGATGGCGAGCATGCTGGTTGTGTTTCTGTAAACCCCGGCTGTGCGCCGGAAGACATAGAGGGATGTGGAAAGGACGGGCGAAGGTATGCAAAGGAAGATCCGCAAGGCGGTTATCCCGGCGGCGGGGCTTGGCACGCGGGTGCTGCCCGCGTCGAAGGCCATGCCCAAGGAGATGCTGCCGATCGTGGACAAGCCGGCCATCCAGTATATCGTGGAGGAGGCCGTGCGGTCGGGAATCACGGAGATTTTGATTGTCACCAACCGCGGCAAGGGCATTATTGAGGACCATTTCGATCACTCGGTCGAGCTGGAGGACCGGCTGCGGGAGGCGGGAAAAACCGGGTTGCTGCGCGAGATGGAGGCGATCTCGCACCTCGCGCACATCGTCTATACCCGCCAGCACGAGACAAAGGGCCTCGGGCACGCGGTGCTGTGCGCCCGCCCGTTTGTGGGGGACGAGCCGTTTGCGGTGCTCTATGGGGACGACGTGATCGTCGGGGAGGACCCGGCGTGCGGACAGTTGTGCCGGGCGTACGAGCGCACGGGCAGGGGCGTTGTCGGGATCCGGGAGGTGCCGGACGAGCAGATCGCGCGGTACAGCTCGATGCAGCTGCAACCGCGGGAGGACGGGCTGTATGACATCACGGACATGGTGGAAAAGCCCGGGCCGGGCGAGCAGTTCTCGAATTTTGCGATCCTCGGGCGGTGCGTGCTGCCGCCGGCGGTGTTTGACCTGCTGGAGCGCACGCCGCCGGGCGCGGGCGGCGAGATCCAGCTGACCGACGCGATGAAGGCGCTCGCGCGCAGCGAGGGGATGACCGGGGTCGCGTTCACCGGCCGGCGGTACGACATGGGCAACAAGCTCGGGATTTTGCAGGCGAGCTGTGAGGTCGCGCTGTCGCGGCCGGACCTGCGGGAGGAGTTCGCGGCGTACCTGAAGGGGCTCGCCGCCACGCTGTGACCTGCCGCACAGTCAGGTGGCCTCTTTCCCGGCGGTGCACACCACCGCCGGACGAA
>DXWE01000152.1 GCA_019417045.1 Oscillospiraceae bacterium | reverse complement strand
GAGATTGACATAATCGCGGAGAAAGCACCATATATTGCCTTCGTGGAAGTCAAGACCCGCAGCGAAAATGCGCTGTACACCCCGAAGGAGGCGGTCACCTTGCAAAAGCAGAGACGGATCATCCGCACGGCGCTGCTCTATTTGCAGCACCATCCGACAGAACTCCAGCCCCGGTTTGATGTGGTGGAAGTGCGCACCTTACAGCAGTCTCCGATGACGGCGCTCGAGCTGGACCATATCCAGGGGGCGTATGAAACGGGGGACCTGCATGCGGCTTTTTGACCTGCACTGCGATACCCTGTATGAGTGTTATCACCGGGGACAGCCGCTTTGCGGCAATTCCCTGCATGTGGACCTGCGCCGTGCCTCCGTGTTTGAGTGGTATGCGCAGGTCTTTGCCGTGTGGATGCCGGATTCGCTGCGCGGGGAGGCGGCGGTACAGGAATGCGGCCGCATACTGGATTTCGCGGTGGATCAACTGAGGCAGAACACGGATCGGATTGCCATATATCGTAAAGGTAGATCCCTTCACGATATATGGAACAGTGGCCGCGCGGCCGCCATTCTGGCGGTGGAGGGCGGTTCGGCTCTGGGCGGCGATCTCTGGCAGATAGAGAAGCTGGCCCAAAGAGATGTAAAGATATTAACCTTGACATGGAATGGAGAAAATGAGCTCGGCTACGGCGCGGGCTGTGACAAAAACCTCCCCCTGAAACCGTTCGGAAGGGCCGCGGTGCGGGAACTGGAACGGCAGGGGATCCTGCCGGACGTGTCGCATCTGAACGAGCGTGGGTTCTGGGACGTGTGCGAGCTGGCCGAGGGGGCCGTGATCGCCAGTCATTCTCTCTCGGCCGCGGTTCACGTCCATCCGCGCAATCTGAGTGACGGGCAGTTTTTGGAGATCTGCCGCCGTGGCGGACTGTGCGGATTGAATCTGGCCGGCAGCCAGCTCGGGGAGCAGACGTTCGCGTGTGTGGAGCGCCATCTCGACCACTATCTCTCGCTCGGTGGGGAGCACGCAGTGGCGTTTGGCTGCGACCTGGACGGCACGGACCTGCCGCCCGAATGGGGCGGGATCGAGGTCATGCCCCGGCTGTACGACTATCTATGTCGCAAAAACTACGAGGAAGCGCTGCTCTGCCGCCTGTTTTTCAGTAATTGCTCTGATTTTTTCTCCGCGCTTTGACAAAGAGGATGGAGTATATTACAATAGATTTTAAAATGTTCCCTAAATTAGTAGAGATAAGAGGATGTGGAACACATGCGCTATACCAGTACGCGAAACCGCGCGGTCGAGACGACGGCCGCGCACGCAATCACACAGGGGATCTCGGTGGACGGCGGGCTGTTTGTGCCAACCGAGCTGCCCCAGTTTGCGGACGGCGAGCTGCGCGCTCTGGTCGGAAAGCCCTATCAGGAGATCGCCAGGACCGTACTCGGCAAGTTCCTGACGGATTTTACCCCGGCGGAGGTGGCCGCGTGCGTGGACAGCGCCTACACAAAAGAGCGGTTCCGTTCGCCGCAGATTGCGCCGCTGCACCCGCTGAATGAGGAGGCACAGGTGCTCGAACTCTGGCATGGGCCGACCTGCGCGTTTAAGGACATGGCGCTGCAGATCCTGCCGCACCTGATGCGGGTATCGGCGGAAAAGACGGCGGGGGGCCGGGAGATTGTGATCCTGGTCGCCACCTCCGGCGACACCGGCAAGGCCGCGCTCGAGGGCTTTCGGGACGCCGCGCACACCCGCATTCTCGTGTTTTACCCGGAGAACGGCGTGAGCGAGATGCAGAAGCTCCAGATGGTGACGCAGGAGGGGCAAAATGTCGCGGTGTGCGCGATCCGCGGCAATTTTGACGATGCACAGACCGGGGTGAAGCAGATCTTCACCGACCCGGCGATGGCAAAGACGCTTGCCGCCCACGGGATGCAGTTTTCCAGCGCGAATTCGATCAACTGGGGCCGTCTGGTACCGCAGATTGTCTACTATGTCTCCGCCTATTGCGGCATGGTGGAAAACGGCGGGGTGAGCTGGGGCAACGAGATCGACGTGGTGGTCCCGACCGGCAACTTTGGCAACATCCTCGCCGCCTATTATGCCAAACGCATGGGGGTGCCGATCCGCAAGCTCGTGTGCGCCTCCAACCGCAACCGGGTGCTGACCGATTTTTTGCAGACGGGGACTTACGACCGCAACCGCCCGTTTTACACGACCACCTCGCCGTCGATGGACATCCTGATCTCCTCGAATCTCGAGCGGCTGCTGTATCACCTGTCGGGTGAGGACGACGGGGCGGTGCGCGGGATGATGGAGTCCCTGCGGCAGACCGGAAAATACACGGTGCCCGAGAGCGTCAGGACGGCGCTGTCCGAGCTGTTTGACGCCGGCTGGTGCGACGACGAACAGACCGCGCGCACCATCCGGGAGACCTATGAAACATACGGGTATCTGCTCGACACCCACACCGCGGTGGCGGTGCACGTGTATGAGGAGTACCGGCAGCGCGCCGGGGACGGCGTGCCGGCGGTGATCGCCTCGACAGCGAACCCGTATAAATTCCCGGCGAGCGTGCTGCACGCCCTCGGCGGAGACAACCCGGTCTGGGATGAGTTCGAGAAGGCGCAGCGGCTGCAGGTGCTCACCGGCACGCAGATTCCGGCGCCGCTGGCGAGCCTGCGCGGCAAGTCCCCCCGCTTTACACAGGTGTGCGACCGCGACGGCATGCGGCAGGTGGTGTTCGGCCTGCTCGGCATCGCCGAATAGGGGAGGCCGTCATGGCGCTGTATGCGATCGCGGATCTGCACCTCTCGTTCGGGACGGACAAACCGATGGACGTTTTCCGCGGGTGGGAGAACTATACCGCCCGGCTGGAAAAGCACTGGCGGGAGCTGGTGGGCCCGGAGGATACGGTGGTCATTGCGGGGGACATTTCCTGGGGAATGAGCCTGCCGGAGGCGAAGGCGGATTTTGCATTTTTACACGCGCTGCCCGGGCGCAAACTGCTGCTCAAGGGCAACCACGACTACTGGTGGAGCACCCGGCGCAAGATGGATGCCTTTTTGGAGGAGAATGGCTTTGACACGCTGCGCATCGTGCACAATGACGCTGTCCCGGTGGACGGTCGGTGGGCCGTATGCGGGACCCGCGGCGGGTTTTACGACGCGGAGGCGGACGTGGACAAAAAGATCGTGAATCGCGAAGTGGGACGGCTGCGCACGTCGATCGCCGCTGCGAAAGCGACCGGCCTGTGCCCGGCGGTATTTTTGCACTACCCGCCCGTGTATGCGGGGGCGGTGTGCGAGGAGATCCTCGGGGCGCTGCACGAGGAAGGGGTGGAAACCGAAGCGTTCTTCATCGGCAACGAAGCGCTGCCCGACTGCACCGGGTGCCGCAGGTGCCGGGAAACCGGCCGCTGTGTGTTTGACGATGCGGTCAACCGGTTTGTCGGGCAGGCCCGGCACGCGGACGGCTTTGTCTTCGGCTCGCCGGTCTATTTCGCCCATCCCAGCGCCCGCCTGCTGGCCTTTATGGACCGGGCATTCTATTCGGGCGGCGATGCGTTTGCCTACAAACCCGCCGCGGCGGTGCTGAGCGCACGGCGGGCGGGCACGACCGCTTCTTTCGATGTCATCAACAAGTATTTCACCATCTGTTCCATGCCGGTGGTGTCCTCTGCCTATTGGAATCATGTATACGGTCAGCAGCCAGAGGAGGTCCAAGAGGACAAAGAAGGGCTGATGACCATGTATAACATCGGGAAGAATATGGCATGGATGCTGAAGTGCATCGCGCTCGGAAAGGAAAACGGACTGCAACATCCGGAGAATCCCAAGGTTTTGACAAACTTTACACGATAGATAAGGAGGTATTGTCTTATGAACGATTTTGTGTACTCTTATCCCACAAAAGTCTATTTTGGCAAGGCGTCTGCCGCA
>DXWE01000151.1:768-3963 GCA_019417045.1 Oscillospiraceae bacterium | reverse complement strand
GCTGGGGCTCGTGGACGTGGACAACCAGCGGCTCGTCCCGCTGTTCCCGGACGCCTGAGCCGCCGTTTTCCTCCCGCTTTTGGCGGCCGACAGACGGAGGATCGGGAAGCCGGTGCCATACGCACGGCCGGTGGCCCGGACCGGGACAGCGCGGCGGCCACGCAGCAAATACAGAGCGTCCGGCAATTCCAACCGAATTGCCGGACGCCGGTCTGGGGCGCTGCGAAAAAGATACCACCTCACACGCAGGCCCAAAACCAAAAAAGAAAACCCTGCGGCGCGCAAAGGGCGCGCCGCAGGCGTAAAAGGGCGAGACAAAGCGAACCCCGCTTATGGTCGAGCGACAGGATACAAAAAGCGGCCGGCAACCCATACGATACAAAAAGCGGCCGGCAATCCGTAAGGATTGCCGGCCGCAGGCCTGGCCCGCTCGGAGGGATTCGAACCCCCGTCCTTTGGAATCGGAATCCACTGCGATATCCAGCTTCGCCACGAGCGGATGTCTGTCCCCTCTGAGGAGACTAACAGATATTATAAACCAATCCTTCCGATTTGGCAAGCCCTTTTTTCGGAATTTTTCCTTGCGCGCAGAGAGAAACTGCGGTACAATAGGGGCAATTCTGAAACGGATGAGGAAAACGACATGACACTTTCATTTTGCGCGCCCTGCCTGTTCGGGGTGGAGGGCATTCTCGGGGACGAGCTGCGCCGGCTGGGCGCCTGCGACGTGCGCCCCGAGACCGGCCGGGTGCTCTTTTCCGGCGACGAGGCGCTGCTCGCCCGGGTCAACATCGGCTCCCGGTATGCCGAGCGGGTGCAGCTGCTGCTCGGCGCCTTTCCCGCCCGCACGTTTGAAGAGCTGTTCCAGGGGGTGAAGGCCCTGCCGTGGGAGCGGTTTATCGGCAGGACGGACAGGTTTCCGGTCAAGGGCTGGAGCCTGAACTCCGCGCTGCACAGCGTGCCCGACTGCCAGTCGATCGTGAAAAAGGCGGTGGCGGACCGGCTCGCCTCCTGTTACCACCTGTCCTGGCTGGAGGAGACCGGCGCGCTCTGCCAGATCCAGTTCACCCTGATGAAGGACCAGGCCACGCTGCTGCTCGACACGAGCGGCCCGGGGCTGCACAAACGGGGCTACCGCCGGGAGGCGGGCGGCGCACCGATCAAGGAGACGCTCGCGGCCGCGATCGGGGACGTGATGCGGGTGCGCCGGGCCGCGCGGGTGTGCGACCCCTGCTGCGGCTCGGGCACCCTGCTGATCGAGGCGGGCCTGGCCGCCCGGCGGATCGCGCCGGGGCTGCACCGCCGGTTTGCGGCGGAGGACTGGCCGTCGCTGCCCGCCGGCATCTGGGAGAGCGAGCGGGAGCGCGCGCAGGCGCAGATCCTCGCCGATCGGCCCCTCTCCCTCTGGGGCGGGGACATCGACCCGGCCGCGCTGGAGCTGGCGCGCGGCAACGCGCACAAGGCCGGACTCGGCGACTGCCTGACCGTCGCGCGGCAGGAGCTGCGCCGGTTTGTCCCCGAGGGGGACAGCGGCGTGGTGCTGTGCAACCCGCCCTATGGCGAGCGGCTGCTCGACCGGCGGGCCGCACAGTCCCTCATCCGGGAGATGGGGCGCGTGTTCGCGCCGAAACCCGGCTGGAGCTACGCAATCATCAGCCCGGAGGAGACGTTTGAGACCCTGTTTGGCCGCCCGGCGAGCAGGCGCCGGAAGCTCTATAACGGCATGCTCAAATGCACCCTGTACATGTATTTCTGACCGTTTCCATCGGCCGCCCTGCCCGGCCGCTCTTCCCGGCCACTTTCCCGCCGCTTTCCCCGACTGGCTCTGCCCGGCCGTATTTCCCGGCCAACTCTGCATACAAAGCCCCCTGCCGAGACGATGTCCTGCGGCAGGGGGCTTTCTGAGCGGCCGGCTCACAATCGAGACGGGATATCGCGCGATATCCCGGGGCTGGTTTAATCCCGGGGCTGGTTTATTCAACCGTCACGGATTTGGCGAGGTTGCGGGGTTTATCCACATCGCACCCGCGCAGTACGGCGGTGTGGTACGCGATGAGCTGCAGTGCGGCCACGCCGACCAGCGGCATGAACAGCTCGCTGACTTCCGGCAGGCGGAGGATGATATCCGCCCCGTCCTGCGGGACCTCGGCGCCCGCCTTGCACAGCAGGATGACCCGCGCCCCGCGCGCCTTGACCTCCTTGATGTTGCTGATCATCTTCTCAAACAGCGCGTCGCAGGTGGCCACCGCGATGACCGGCGTCTGCTCGGTGATGAGCGAGATCGTGCCGTGCTTGAGCTCGCCCGCGGCGTATGCTTCGCTGTGGATATACGAGATCTCCTTGAGCTTGAGGGACCCCTCGAGGCACAGCGGGTAGTCCATCCCGCGGCCGATGAAGAAGAGGTCGTCCGCCTGGCACAGGGTGCCCGACACCTCCCGGACATGGTCTCCCCGCTCCACCACCTGTTCCACACAGGCCGGCACCCGCTCGACCAGCTCGTCGAGCAGCGCGGCGGCCCGCGCGGGCTCCAGCCGCCCGTGCAGCGCCGCGAGCTTGATCGCCAGCAGGTACATGGTCACCACCTGCACCATATACGCCTTGGTGCTCGCCACCGCGATCTCGGGGCCCGCATGGGTGATGATGACGCTGTCCGCCTCCCGCGCGATGGAGGATCCCACCACGTTGACGACGGCGAGCGTGTGGATCCCGCGGGACTTCGCCAGCCGCAGCGCGGCGAGCGAGTCGGCGGTCTCCCCCGACTGGGAGATGATGACGACGAGGTCGTCCTCCGAGAGGATCGGGTTGTTATAGCGGAACTCGGACGCGATCTCCACGCTCACCGGCAGCCGGCAGAGCGACTCGATCGCGGCCTTGCCGATCAGCCCCGCGTGCATGGCGGTGCCGCAGGCGACGATGTGGATCCGGCGGACACGCAACAGCGCCTCATCCGAGATGGTCTCACTGAGATCCGGCATCCCGCCGCGCACCCGGGGGCGGACGGTGTCGATCATCCTCTGCGCCTCTTCGTGGATCTCCTTGAGCATAAAATGGGGATACCCGCCCTTTTCCGCCACCGTGTAGTCCCAGTTGGCGACGGTGGGGGTCTTCTCCACCGGATTCTGCGCCTCGTCCCACACCACGATATCGCGGTCGGACAGCACCGCGATCTCCCCCTCCTGCAGCTCGAAATACTCG
>DXWE01000151.1:0-758 GCA_019417045.1 Oscillospiraceae bacterium | reverse complement strand
GTACCGCAGGATGGCGGTGATATCCGAGGCGATGTAGCACCCGTCCTCCGCCTGGGCCACGATCAGCGGCGACCCGCGGCGGGTGGCATAGAGATGGCCGGGGTCGCACGCGAACAGGATGCCGAACGCAAACGACCCGCGCAGCTCGGTCAGCGCCTCCCGCAGCGCGTCGAGCGGGGAGGCCCCGTCCGCCAGCTTGGAATCGAGCAGCTTCGCCGCCACCTCGGTGTCGGTCTCGCTCTCGAAGGTATAGCCCTTCTCCTCCAGCAGCCGCTTGAGATCCGCATAGTTTTCGATGATGCCGTTATGTACGAGCGACAGCCGGGAGGTGCTGTGCGGGTGGGCGTTGCGGTCGGACGGCGCGCCGTGGGTGGCCCAGCGGGTGTGCCCGATACCGCAGTGGGAGGAGAGCTTTGCCGCGGCCAGCTTTTCCTCGAGCATCGCGATCCGCCCGACCGATTTCACGGTGACGATCGAGCCGCCGCACACGGCGGCAACGCCGGCGGAATCGTACCCGCGGTATTCGAGCGATTTGAGCCCGGTCAGCAGCCGGGGAAAGACGTCCTCACTTCCGTTATAGCCAATGATACCACACATGCGCTGAATCTCCTTTGAGGGGGCCTCCCGCCGCCTGGCGGAACACCCGTCATTCTACAGAAAACAAGCCCCGCGCCGTGCGGGGTTCGTCTGTGTTCTGCTAACAGTATATACCAAAAAGACAAGAAATGCAACCATTATTGCAAATTATTTTTGGAATA
>DXWE01000150.1 GCA_019417045.1 Oscillospiraceae bacterium | reverse complement strand
GGTTTCCGATGTGAACGAGTTTCTGAAGCTGGTGGACAAGTACCTGGATATTCCGAAACTTGACGCCGCCATTCTCAATGAGCTTGTGAGCAAGATCGTGGTACACAGCCCGGTAAAGGAGAACGGGAGAAAGCAGGTGCGAATCGACCTGTACTTCACCTATGTGGGGCAAATCCGCATTCCTTTGAAGATTGGAAGGGAGTCCTTAAACGAATCGGAACCGGCGTGACTTGACACGCCGGTTCCTACCAAAATTCTTTTTACTTCCTTATGGGACGTTGCCTAACCGGTTTCCCCCTCTTTTTGCACGGATATCTTACTTGCTCATCTCCCGTTCGGCGCGGTTGATGGCGCACAGCACGCCTTTCATCGACGCGCGGTTGATGTTGTGCGCGACCCCCACGCCGAAGCGCGTCTGCCCGTCCGGGCATTTGAGGCCGATATAGGCGATCGCCTGCGAGTCCGAGCCCTTGGAGATCGCGTGCTCGTGGTAGGACACGAACTCGTATCCCGAGATGCCGAGCTGCCGCAGAGCGGTATAGAACGCGTCCAGCGGGCCGTTGCCGACCCCTTCGATCGCGTGTTCCACACCGTCCTTCTCGACGACCCCTTCAAACTTCACGTCGCTGCCCTCGAGCGCGGACAGCTCCACGAGGCTGTGGCTGACAAGCCGGTACCGCTGCGGGATCTCGAGGTAGTTGGTCGTGAACACGCCGAGCACCTCGTTGGCGGACAGCTCGCGTCCCGCCTTGTCGCACGCCGCCTTCACGAGCGCGCCGAATTCCGGGTGCATTTCCTTGGGCAGATGGTAGCCAAACGAGTGCTGCATGACAAATGCCGCGCCGCCCTTGCCGGACTGGGAGTTGATACGGATGATCGGCTCGTATTCCCGCCCGACGTCTGCCGGGTCGATCGGCAGATAGGGGATCTCCCAATAGTCGCTGTGTGTCTTTTGCATGTACTCCTGGCCCTTGTTGATCGCGTCCTGGTGCGAGCCGGAAAATGCGGTGAACACGAGCTCCCCGACATACGGGTGGCGTTCCCCGATGTGCATGCGGGTGCACCGCTCGTACAGCTCGCGGATCTGGGGCAGATGGCTGAAATCCAGCCGCGGATCCACCCCCTGGGTGTACATGTTGAGCCCCATCGTGACGATATCAAGATTGCCGGTGCGTTCGCCGTTGCCGAACAGCGTCCCCTCCACCCGCTGTGCGCCGGCGAGCAGCGCGAGCTCCGCCGCCGCGACGCCGGTGCCGCGGTCGTTGTGCGGGTGGATGCTGATAATGGCCGCTTCCGGGTGGGGGAGGTGGCGGATAAAATACTCCACCTGGTCGGCGTAGGTGTTGGGGGTGCACATCTCCACCGTGTTCGGCAGGTTCAGGATGATCGGGTTTTCCGCCGTGGCGCCGACCTCCTCCATCACCCGCTCGCAGATGCGCACCGCGTTGTCCGGCTCGGTGCCGGAAAAGCTCTCGGGCGAATACTCGAGCCGGATGTGGGTGTCGCCCTCGTACTCGTCGACCAGCTGCCGAATCAGCCGGGCGCCGTTCACCGCGATGTCGATGACCCCGTCCATGTCCGTGTGGAACACCACCTTGCGCTGCAAAGTGGAGGTGGAATTGTAAAAATGGACGATGACGTTTTTCGCGCCGCGGATCGCCTCAAAGGTCTTGCGGATCAGGTGCTCGCGCGCCTGCACCAGCACCTGGATGGTCACGTCGTCGGGGATGTTGACCTGTGTAAACGGCACATATTTCTGATAGGACGGTTTCATACCACCACAACCTTTCCTGAAAAATCTCTAGTTTTCGCCGGGAGCCTCCTGCTCGAGCCAGGGGATGGCGCACAGCGCCTCCGCGACCGGCTCGCGCATCCACACCTCCGGCGTGATCCGCAGCGTGAACCCGCACCCGGCCTCCGCCGCCCACTCGCGCATCTCCAGCCGCGGCAGGCCATAGGCGGTCATAATCAGCATCATCACCCCGCCGGGCACCACCGCGACCGCCTCGGTCTCTCCCTCCCGCAGCAGCTGCTCGACCACGCCCTCAAACGCGGCCATCACCCGCTGCTGGAACTGCGCCGCACTCTCGCCGCCGGGGATCTCGCCGCTCTTGCCCGCGATCCAGTCGCGGTACCGCGGGTCGGCCTTCAGCTCGGCCACCGATTTTCCCTCCCACTCGCCGAAATCGCATTCCGACAGCCCCTTTACCAGCGTGGGCTGCGAGCCGGGGTAGAGCAGCTCGAGCGTCTGCCGGCAGCGGGTGAGCGGGCTGGTGAAGAACCGGCGCGCCGACGGATAGGTAAACCTCCCGCGCAGTTGCAACAGCTCGGAAAACCCCTCGGGGGACAGGGGCAGGTCGGTGCGGCCGATATAGCGGCCCTCGCCGGCATCCTGTGTCCGGCCGTGACGGAGCAGGTGAATTTTGTAGGTTTTCATGAATTTTCCTCTGTATATCTGACAATTTCTCCAATTTACAAACCGTAACGTACTGAGGTATAATATAACGTACCGTATAAAAATATGGAGGCGTTATAGGGACATGAACACCACGTTTTCCCGCATTCTCACGCTGCTGCGCAAGGAGCGCGGCATCAGCCAGAAGCAGGCGGCAGCCGATCTGCAGGTCTCGCAGGCGCTGCTCTCCCACTATGAGAAGGGGATCCGGCAATGCGGGCTGGAGTTCGTCGTCAAGGTTGCGGAGTACTATAACGTCTCGTGCGATTACCTGCTCGGCCGCACGGCGGACAAATCGGGCGCCATCATCGCGGTCGAGGAGATCCCGGACGCAGAGGCCGCGGGGCCGGACAACCGGTTTCGCGGCAGCGTGCTGCCCGTGCTGAACAAAAAGCTGCTGTTCAATTCCCTGAATATCCTCTTCGACCTGCTGCAACGGTGCAACAACAAGGCGCTGACGGGCGAGGTGTCCGCCTACCTGATGCTGGCGGTGTATGCGATGTTCCGGCAGCTGTACGCGGCCAACCCCAAAAATCCGGAGGCCATGTTCTCGGTGCCGGCGTTCCGGTTCCAGCCGGCCCTGATCGGGGAGCTGGCGATGACCGCCGCGAACATCACGCGGATTACGGGCGGCCACGCGGTCGGCGACGAGCCGGGGCTTCCGGCCGACAAGGCGCCTGACATCCTGCCGGACAACCTGCAAAAGGAGTATCCGCTGTTTGCCTCCAGCCTGCTCAACCTTCTGCGCAGCGCCGAGGCGCGGCTGCAAAAATAGGAATCACGGACTTTCGGGCGGCGTTCAGCCGCCCTTTTTGCTGCGCCGCCGCGGCGGATCGGCCACAAACACCGCGACCACCAGCAAAACGGAGACCACGGAATACAGTGTGTTGAACGCGACGCTCTCCATCGTGCGCACCAGCTTCTCGAGATAGTAATACTCGTACGCGTTGAGAAACAGGGACATCGCAGCATTGAGAAGGGCGCCGACGTACAGGCACACGCGGTCGAACCGGCGTCCCTTGGCGGCGGCTGCCGCGATGCCGGGCAGCAGAAAGAGGAGGAGCGGGTGCTGCACGATCACGAAGGTAGTCAGGTACTCGAGCCCGGTCTCGGTGGTGACCAGCCCGGCAAAGACCGGCAACAGCATCCCGACGATCCCGGTCAGGACCGGCAGGGCCCACAGCACGCGGCCGATCACCCGCACGGCCCGCCGGTTCCACCAGAGCAGTGAGAGAAGCAGCAGCACCGCCAGCAGCCCGAGCAGGCTCCCCCACAACACGGGGGAGAGCGCCGAGGTCACAAACAGGCCAAACGCGAGCGCCAGCTGGAGCAGCGTGCACACGACGACCAGCAGCCGGAAGGTACGGCGGTCTTTTTCCGTGATGGGTTTGGACATGCGACGGCCTCCGTTTCTTGGGGGAATACGTATTATTATAGTATAAAAAGCGCCAAAAAGCAATCCCGATTTCCCGGGCGGCCCGGGTTTGCCGGGTGGGACAGGCCAAAAG
>DXWE01000015.1:12645-23353 GCA_019417045.1 Oscillospiraceae bacterium | reverse complement strand
CATCATCCCGAAATCCCGGGCGCCCAGCACCCGGCCGCTGTCCGCCGAGACGATTTTATAGACCGCCCCGTCGGTAAGCGGCGGTGTCTCCCGGCTACAGCCGGGAAACAGCGTCAAAAGCAATGCGCCGGCTAAAGCGGCGGCGGTCCGCCGCAGGCGGCCCCCGCTCATGATTTCCGATCCCCGATGAGGACCATGCACTCGTCGTAATACTGCTTAAAGGCGCTGTTGAACTGGGGGACCAGGTCTTTGGCCCGCAGCACGCCCTGGATCAGCTGAGTGAACATGTCCTGCCCGTGGGTCCAATCCCAGAACGTACCGTAGCCGGGCGTCCATTTTCGGGCCTCCGCTACCCACTGGGGCAGGGTGTCGAACACCGCGGCATAGTCCTCGCCCTGGAAGAAGGTTTTTACCCGTGTCCAGACCTCTTCGTCGTCGGCAATCGGCAGCATCGCGGGCAGCAGCCCGTTTTCCTGGCAATAGTCCAGCTTGGCGGCCCAGCCCTCTGCCGAGAAGGTCATAAACCGCAGCAGCTCATACGCCTCCTGCGGATGCTCGGTGGTGGCGGATACCGCCCCCAGGTCGATGACCGACTGGATCCGTCCCGAATCGGTCGGCTGCGGGTATACCAGCCATTCGATCCCGTTGTTGGTCATGACCTCCGACTTCATGTAGGCGCAGGTCCAGAACCAGTCCAGGGACATCGCAATTTTCCCCGTCTCCACCAACGGCGTGGCCGCGCTGCCGTAGGCGATCTCCCGCTGCTCGTCTGTCAGGCAGTTGCCCATGACCTGTTCGTCCACCAGCTGCTTGCCCAGATCGTACCCTTCCGCCCAGCTGGTCAGGTCAAACGTGCCGGCCGCGGGGTCAAAGCCCCATTCATACAGGTTGTCGGTTGTGGCCACCGGGAACACCCGGTAGAGCCATTCGGTGCCATCGTAATTGCTCGGCTCGTTGAGCCCAAAGGTATAGGTGCTCGGGTTGCTCAGCCGCCGTGCAATATTCACCATTTCCTCGATCGTCCAGTCGGCAGCGGGCAGCGGTTCGTTCACCGAGTCGAACAGCGTCTTGTTGACAAACACCACACAGGGGAACTGCCAGGTGGCCAGCCCGTACCGCACGCCGTCGTATATCCCGGCCTGCCGGATCCCCTCCGGGATCTGCTGTGTATACGGATCCGCATTGTACATTTCGGTGATGTCCAGCGTCCAGCCGTTGGCCGTGGCGCTGGCCAGATCAAACGTCGTGAACGCGTCCGGCAGGTCGCCGGTGGAATTCAGGTTGAACAGGCCCTGGTCCCAGGAATCCTGGGCCATCGTGATCTGGGTGACTTCGATATCCTGATGCAGTTCCATGAATTTTTCAATTAGCGCCGCATCTACGTTGGGATCCTGCCAGCTCGCCCAGGTCAGCTGGATCGGCCGGTCGGTCTTCGTGGGTGTTTTGCCCCCACCTCCGTCGCAGGCCGTCAGGCACAGCAGCAGCGCCGCTGACATGCACCCGCACGCAATCCGCTGACAAAGTTTTCTCTTCATGACCATACCTCCATTCGTGATTACTCCTTGATTCCCACCATATCCATACTCTGCACAAAGAATCGCTGCAGAGCAAAATACACCAACAACAGAGGACTGATGCACAAGACCGATCCGGCCATGGTGACCGCCTCATTGAGTTTGGCGGCATTCTCCGCACCAAACATGTTTTTATAATTGGCTTCGAAATTTTGAAGGTTGATCAGCAGGGTGCTCATGGAAGAGCCGCTGCCATAAGCGGTATTGGTAACAAAGGTCCCCACCAGGGTGGTCTCGTTCCAGTACCACACAAACGAGAACAGGAAGGCGATCAGCGCTGCAGAACGGACGGTGGGCAGCGCGATCCGGGTGAACACCCGCCAGTGTCCGCAGCCGTCCAGCTGGGCGGCTTCCACAATGGAGACCGACAATTGTCGGTAAAACAGGTAGAAGACCAGGGTGATGATTGCGGCGTTGACCCCCTGCCCGAGGATGGCCGGGTACACGATCGCTCCCAGCGTCCCCAGGATATCCATCTGTTTATACATCAGGTAGGTGGGCATCAGCGTCGCCACCCGGGGTACCACAAAGGTCAGGATCAACAAGCCGATGAGCAGCCGGCGCAGGGGAAAGCGGTACTGGGCGAAGGCATATCCCGTCAGGGCTGCCGTCGCCACCTGGCAAAGCGCCGGCAGCAGGGTCAGCTGCAGGGTATCCAACAGGCTACCGGCAAAGTCCATCACCTCCAGGGCGGAGGCATAGCTGGAGAAATCCACCCGGGACGGGATCCACACCACCGATTCGTTTATCAGATCGGGCAGGGATTTGATGCTGGTGACAAACATGTACAGAATGGGATACAAAAACACATAGCAGAACACGATCAGAATGGCGTACAGTGCCACGGTGGTGACGATTCCCCTCTTCTCCTGGGACCCGATAAACAACCGGCGCAGCACCGTTTTCCATCCCGCCTTTTGGATCTGCCTGACAACCATACCCTCACTCCTCCTTCCTCTTGCGGCGGGAACCGTCCCGTTCCCTCAGCAGCAAAAAGGTGACGCCCAGCAACAGGATGACCACGACGACATACATCCACGCCATGGCAGCCGCAAAGCCGTAGCCCCGAGTGGGCTGCAACATATTGTTGTTAATCAGGACGATGACGTCGTTGTTGTCGGCGTTGGCCAGGAACACCAGCGTATACACGGCGTTGAGCAGAATCAGCAGCTTGATGTTCGGCAGGGTGATCTTCCAGAAGATCTCCCACCCGGAGGCCCCGTCGATCCTGGCCGCCTCCACCATGTTTGGATCCATCCTCTGGATGCCGGCCAGAAACAGCTGGATCGGGATGCCGGCGCTCCACAGAATGAGAATCAGCCGGGAAAACAATCCCAGCACCGGTTCGGCCAGCCAGTCCGGCAGGACCGTTTGCAGGGTCGTGAGAAACCCCTGCTCCTGCATAATCGGCACGGTGGTGGCCCCCTGCGCCAGCAATTTGTCCATCAGCGGCCCACTGATGACAATGACCGGCAGGAAGAAGACGGTCCTGAACAGGCCCCTTCCCTTCAGGCGCACATTGAGCAGCAGGGCGATCAGCAGGGCAAACGCCACGATGATGGGCACCTGCAGCACGGTGGTCAGCAGGAAATTCAACACCCGGCGGATAAAGAAGATGTCCCGCACCCAGATATCGGCATAGTTGTCAAATCCGCTGAAGGTCACCTCCATGCCTCCGGGGACGGCTTTGACGTTGCAAAAGGAATAGTACAGGGACACGCACAGGGGCCGCAGGGCAAATATCACCAGCCCCATCAGCCAGGGAAGCAGAAACAGATAGCCCACAGTCCAGGAGTCCCGGATCCGGGAATGGCGGCGAAACAGCTTTTTCATGGGCAATCCCCCTCGATGCGATAAGAACGGGCCGGCAGGTCCGCGCCGTCTGTGACAACAGCGTCATTTGAATGGTTGACGTATACCAGGCAGCCGTTTTCAAATTTCGTCACCGAGACGCCGTTCTCCATCCGGTAATCGGCAATTCCGGTGCCGTCTGAGGCGGCTTTGAGCTCCGAAAAGGCTTGGTAAAAGCGGAGAATATCCTCTGCATATTCCTCATAGCCGCAGGAGGAGAGCTGGCGGGAATCCGTATACAGCAGCGCCGAAGACGGCTCCCACATCAGCAGGAAGGAGGGAAACACACCCACCGACAGCAGCTTGAGCAAATAGCTGTCCTGATCCGCCTGGAAATTCACATAGCTGCCATACAGCTCCATGCCGCCGGACAGGGCGATGGCCAGGAAAGGGACCTCCTCGCTGACAAACTGATAGTTGGAGGTCTCCATCGGGAAATCCAGATATTGCGCGGTGCTTCCCCACAGGTAATCGCAGGGGGCATAGAGGGCGGTTTTCTCCGGTACTCCCGACACATACAGGGATGCGGCCTGCTGGCGGGACAGAAACCGACCGCTTTGCAGGCTGGAGGAGAGCGTGTGCCCGATGCCGTCCAGCGCCAGGCCGGACAGGCCCAGCTCCTGCGCCTCCTCCCACTGGTTATGTAAAAGGGAAAGGGATCTCTGCGGGGGATATTGATACCGGTACGGGTGCAGGGTGAGTTGGGTCGAGAGCTTGAGGGACCGTTCATACAGGCCATACAGGTAGCTGCCGGAGCCGTACCGGCTGTTGCTGTACGTGTTGACCGGGTCGCTGTACAGCTTCAGCGTCACACCGTCCTTTGTAAGCGCCTGCCCGGCCTGCTGCAGCTGTTTGCGGCTTCCCAGCGAGGACTGCAGCCGGATTCCCTCCGGAAACGCACCGTAAATCCCCTGTGGCTGCCATCCCTTATATACCGCCAGAGCGGATTCCATCCCCTCGTCCCGAAGCTTCCCGCAGATGGCGGTCATCTGTTCGAGAGTGGTGGTGGAGACAAAGGAATACCCCCACGCGGACTCCTCGACATCCCCGGCAAAAAAATCCAGCTGTATCGGCGCCTGATTGGCCGCGCCGGACTGCAGGACTCCCTTCTCCTGCAGGTACTGCCGATATGCCAGCGCCAATCCGGTGTAGTCGGCCTGTTCCCCTGTGACGAACAGATAGCGCAGCCGGATGTCAAAGGTTCCCCGATCCGCCTGCACCGTGGTGATACCGCTGGTGCGGGTGGTGGGATAGATATAGGTCTGGCGATAGAGAAATTTGGCGGTGATCCAGTTGTATTGGGTAACCGCCCCATTGGGATACGCCACGATTTCCGCGTTGTACTGCCCCTCTTCCACTACCCCCAGAAAACCCACAGCTTCGTCGGTATGCACCATACCGAATACGGGAGCGGTGACCTGCCGGGGCGCCAAATAGGTGGACGCCACGGCGTCAAAGGACTGCGCCGCCTCATAGGGGGCCTCGATGCCATAGTCCTCGCCGTAGATCCGGGAGGTATATGGCTGGACGTATTTCCCCTGGTGATCCTCCAGGGAAATCAGGGCGCCGCAGCCATCGGGGATCACCATATAGCCCTCCCGTTCCCCCCGGAAGCTGTAGCCCATAAACGGATACAGATAGATGGCCGCCAGCTTGTTGCGCCCCGGATCCTGTATGGAGGCCTGGGGGACCTCGACGGTCAGGCCGTCCTCGGTCAGATCCACAAACAGGTCAAACCGGATGTTGAGATCTGTATAGACAATCTGGGCAGCAAATCCGGTATCCGTACGGGTTACGGTCTTCTGCGGGCTTTTGGTCAGCATGTCGGCCCGCTGCGGTGTGGTGGCGGATTCAATGTAATATTCAATCGCCACCCCCGACCGGGTAAAGTTGGTCCACGCGGGCTGGTCGTTTTCATCCGGCACATCCACCGCCGATCGGATCAGACGACCGGTCTCCTCCTCCCGCAGCAGAAGGGACAGGGTGTCCTCCCGCAGGAACAGGGAGAACCGTCCGTTTCTCGCGATCAGCCGGTGCTCCTCCAGCGTCTCGTCCGGCAGGGTCGCGCTGGCGGGAACGATGGAACGGGCGACCCCGTCGCCGTCAGAGACGGGGAGCAGCTGCCCCGGATCGGGGGAGCAGCCCGCCAACAGCAGACAGCACGCGACCACAGCTGTCAGGCGCCTAAGATATGCGGACACGGTAGCGCACCTCCTTCATCAGCTGGAAGATAAACTCCCCAAACTGCTGGAACAGGATATACAGCACAAACAGCGCCGCCACAGCGATAACAAGTGCAAACAGGGTCAGAAACAGCACCTTGAAGGTCTTGGAATAGGTGTAGTTGTTCATCTCCCTCACCATGACGACCAGCAGGACCGCCGACGCGGCGATGGCCGCTACCTCCAGCAGGTAGATCAGAAAACTCTCGTTCTGGCTGAGCACGTGGGACAGGAGGACTGCCAGCGGCTTGAGGAAAAGATAAGGGGCCATCGCATAGATGATGCCGCTGTACAGATCCCGGAAATGCGCTTCCCCCTCGGTGACGGTACACACGAGGTACAGGCAGCCGTTGACCAGCAGGAAGGCCCCCAGTACCATGCCCGCGTCTAACAACACGTCAAACCGGCCGTCATTGATGCCGGAGAACAGGAAGCCCTGGAAGTATTTCCCGAGCACAAACCAGAGGAAAAACAGCAGGTAGAGGATGGTCGCCGAAAGCGGGGAGGTCTTTCCCTCGTGTTTGATACCGTAATAGGCGTCCGCCGGCTGGCGCAGCACCCGCTTGGAAAACCCGAGCTGAGCGAGCAGCGGCAGATTTTTGATGCGCCGTGCCCTCTCGTGGATTCCCGCCAGCACCGGGACACGGCGGCGCAGCCTGGAATAGAGCAGGGCTATCAGTACCACGCCGAGCACTCCGCCGAGGAGCCAGCCGATGTTTTCGCGCACCCAGCGGTTGCGCAGCTCGACAAAGGCGTCGGAATATCCCTCCCGGTCCAGCGCCAGCCGATAGCTCTCCATTGCTTCGACAAATTTATCCTGTTTATAATAGGCGGCGCCGAGGCCCTTGTTGGCATATAAGAACATGCTGTCCATCTGTGCCACCTCCCGCCACAGGGCTTCGCTCTGTTGGTATTTGCCCTGCTGGTACAGGTAGAGCCCCTCGTGCACCGTCTGCGCAAACACGGTGGGGTCGAACATCTGGATCACGTTTTTGCTGTCGTCCAGCACATACAGGTTGCCGCCGTCGGCCGCGATGGCGGAAGTGGAGGCAAACAGCCCGTTGCGCTGGGATCCGTCGTCCAGGCCGCCAAACACAAAGAGCAGCTCCCCCTCCCGGGTGAACTCCAGAATATACCCGTCTTTGGAGCACAGGTACACGTTTCCGACATCCCCCACGCAGATCCCCGTCAGAGTGATGCTGGCCTGATCGGAAAATGCAAAGGGATTCTTCTGCATGCTCTCGCCCGAAAAGTTCAGCTTACGGTAAGCTGAGGTGGTCTTGGCATCGGTGATGGTGTACACCAGCCCCTGGCGGTCAACCGCCAGGTTCACCGAGGACGGAGGCAGGTTGCGGTTGGCCCGGCTCTTCTGCTCATCGGTGTACAGCACGCTGGATACCACCGTCCACAGCGTCACCGGAGTGTCGTTGGCGCCGAAATAGGCGACGAACTCCCCGGTTTTTCGGGAGATCTGCGCCAATCCATTGGTATTCGCCTCACTGAGCACGTACAGGTTGTCGGAGCGGTCGATGCCCACCTTCAGCGGCAGGAAGGCGTTATCCTGCCCATAGAGGGGCTCCTCCGGCCTTCCAAAAGTCTGCACCAGCTGGCCCCCGGCATCGAATTCCACCACCTGGCCAAGTCCTTTATCCGCCACCAGAATATGGCCGTCGGAGGCGATACACAGCCCACTGGGGGTGTCCAGCACCCCTTCCCCAATGATCGCCGCCAGTTCTCCCTCCGGGGTACCGGCGAGGATTCGGGCGTTTTTGGTGTCGCACACATACAGGATTCCGTCCTGTACCTTCAGGTCAGACGGAGCGCTGAACGTCTCTCCTCCAAAGCCCCGGATGATACCCGAGGGCATATAGGCCGTCTTGGTCTCGTAATAATACTGGTCATATAGGGTGGTCAGCGTTTTCGATCCGGCGTCGGCCGACACGGAGGCGGCCAGAGAGGTAGCCAGAACAAACGCCAACAGCAGCACCACAGCCAATCGCCCCACCAGCTTCTTCATGCGGCTTCCCCCTTGTCGTCATTTGATCCCCGACCGCGCCATCGTGCTCATGACGTTTTTCTGCATAAGGACAAACAGCAGCAGATTGGGTACGAACATCACCAGAGACGCGGCGGCGGCAAGCCCCTGCCCTGCCACGTTGTTGGTACTGGAGGACAGCGTATTCATGTAGAACGCCAGCGTCTTCATGCCCTCGCTGTTGATATACCAGTTGGAACTCTCCACATTGTTCCACACCAGCTGGAAGGCCAGGATACAGGTGGTCATCACCGCCGGGCGGATCAGGGGCATCACCACCCGCCGGTAAATGGTCCACTCCCCGGCCCCGTCGATGGTGGCCGCCTCGATCAGGGCGTCCGGTACCTGGTCAATGAATTGCTTGACCAGGAACAGCCCCACCGGCAGGGCCAGCAACGGCAGGATGTGCGCCAGATAGGTGTTGTCCAGATGCAGAAACTGGATCAGGAGATACCGGGGGATGGACACGGTGATGGGCACGAACATCAGGGCGATGGTGTTGAGCTCCATCAGCGCCTTTTTCCCCTTAAACCGCATCTTGGACAGGGCAAAGCCTCCCATGGTGGATCCCAGCACGATCAGCAGCATCACCGCCCCTGTGACCAGCAGGCTGTTGAAGATATACCGGCTCAGCGGGATTGCAGAGGTCAGGGTGGAGGTGAGCAGGCCGTCGAAATTGGACAGGGTAGGTCGCTCCACAAAAAAGCGGGGTGGGAAAGCAAACAGCTCATTGAGCGGCTTGAACGCCTGGTTGAAGATGAAGACGATGGGTAATCCGGTCAGGATTGCCAGCGGTATAATGTACAGATAAATCTTCATCTGGCTCCGCTCAAATTTCGGCGGGTCCACGTGGGTAGTCCGAAAGGCCACGTCTCATTCCTCCCCCTTGGTTCGAAAGGCCCGCTGGGCCAGTTTGGAAAACAGATAGATCAACACCAGCAGCACGACCGATACCGCGGACGCATATCCCATCTCGTACCGGATAAACCCGAAATCCTCCGCATGGTTGACCATGAGCTGGCCCGCATACTGGGGCGTCGGGTTGACCCCGCTGAGCTGAACGCCGATGGCCCCCTGCTGAAAGGCGGAGACAATGGCCATGATCGCCCCAAACAGCATCTCCGGCTTCATGGAGGGGATGGTAATATAAAACACCTCCTGCCAGCGGTTGCGCATCCCGTCGATCATGGCGGCCTCATACAGGCTCCGGTCCACGTTGAGCACCCCGGCCAGCATGGCCAGAAATCCCACGCCCATGCTGCTCCACAGCCCCACCAGGATCATCACCGGCAGCAGGAACGACGCCGACTGAAGGAAGATGATCGGCTCGGTGATGAGCCCGATCCGCATCAGCAGATTGTTGATATACCCCATCTGGTCCCCGCTGAACAGTACCCGCCAGATCACCGCCATCGCGGTACCTGCGGTCAGAGAGGGGGAGTACAGGATCAGCGCCAGCACCGTGCGGGGGCCCTTGGACAGCTGGGACAGCGACCACGCTACAAAAAAGGACAGCAGATAGCCTCCCGGTCCCACAACCAGGGCAAAAATCAGGGTGTTGGGCACCACGTGCTGCATGAACACGTCGTCCTGTAAAAACAGGGTGATATAATTGGACAATCCCACAAACTCGGGGAACTGCACAGCGTTGAAGTCGGTCAGAGACAGCAGGATGGCAACAGTGACCGGAACAACGATAAAAACGGCGAACATTAGATAGTACGGCCCCAAAAACAGAAAGGGGACCAGCTTGTGCCGTCTCATGCAATCACTCCTCTCACGCCGTTACGGAGAATCTTCCCTGGGATCCGCGGGTAGCGTATACGGCTCGATCCAGTTGGAGCCGTCCCAATAGCCGAACTCCTGCAGTTTGCGCTCCACCTCAGCGGAGATGTTGCGGGTAGCGGTGTCCACTGCGTTACGAACCGATTCCCCCTCCAGGACGATCTCCTGGAATGCATTGCTCAGCTCCCGCTCGGTCATGTAGTTTCCGGGGACACGCGGGATCTCAAACAGCCATTCCAGCTGGGAGAGGATCACCTGCTTATCCTGTTCCTTCCAGGGAAGCTGGGGGAACGCCTCCCGGTTGGCGGTAGGCCACATGTACTCCTGCCCGTAGGACACCTGCAGGGTATTGGCATACTCCAGCTGGGTGTCGGCAGAAGTCCACCACTTCAGGAATTCCCACGCCTCATCCGGCAGGGCGGTACTCTCAAAGATAACGGCGGACTCCGCCGCACCGGTCATCCAGCGCTGCACCTCCCCGTTTTCGTCCACGTAGCCGGGGACCGGCGCAATGCTCCAGGAATCCGCGATCTCCGGGGCGCTGTTGATCAGCAGGTTATACGTGCCGAAATCGCTGACGCCGATGGGCAACGTGCCGTTGCGGAAGTGCTGGTAGAAGTTCGGCACCTCGTAATCCAGGCCGTACACGGTGAACAGCTCGGTCATTTCGGTGATGGCGTCGAGCGTCTGATCCGAATCCACAGCGATATCCAGGGCGGTCTCGCCGTACAGGCTGCCTCCGTTTTGATAAATCAGCGGGACAGTGGCGCCAAACGGCTTGTAGCCGATGGAACCGGCAATATGGGAGAAGAAGTTCATTCCCCGGCTGCGCAGCTGGGGCAGGAGGGATTTCACCTCCTCCATCGTGTCCGGTACCGACATGCCAAAATTATCAAGGATATCGGTGCGGTAAAAGAGCACAAAGAAATTGGTGGTCTCTGGCAGGGCATACAGGTGATCCTGGATCTGCCCCACCGTGAGGAGCCCGGGGAAGAAACGCTCCGTGACCTCCTCCCAGTCCGGGTATTCGGTCAGATCCTTCAGCGCTCCCCGGATGCCCAAATCGAACGGCAGGGAGGAATTTACCCCCAGCGCGAGATCCGGCGAACTGCCCGCAGCATTGGCGAGCACCAGCTTTTGCGGGTCCGGCATCAGCGAAACATCTACCGTAAACCCCGCGGTCTCTGCCGTAAAGCTCTCATCCGCCATCTTCTGCAGCAGCTCCGCATACAGCCGGGACC
>DXWE01000015.1:4654-12635 GCA_019417045.1 Oscillospiraceae bacterium | reverse complement strand
GTGTCACCCAGATCTGAAGGCTCGGGGCCTCTCCTGTCTCCTGTGGGGTGTTTTCCTGCTTTCGGGAGCCGTCTGCCTCATAGTCGCCGGCGGTAAAGGAGTGGAAAAACCGGACGATTCCAGCCCAGAGCTTTTCAAAAAATCCCATGGACTTCGGGAGATCCTCCTGCCTCTGGTAAACATAGATCGAATCCAGAGAGGCAGGGCTGTTGGTCATGCTCTCCATCACATCGGCCAGATACTGCGCTACCGAGCTCTGTCCCTGATACAGCTCGGACAGGCGCATGGGAAGCCGGTTCGGGTATTCCGCCAGGGATATCAGCTGCTTGCGGCTCACCAGGAGGGAGGAAAACGCGCCGACCTCCCGCACCTCGGGGTTAAACGCATGGAGACGGTCATAGATCTCCCCCAGCCGGTCGGCCCAGGACAGCAGGATGTCCCGCAGCTCGGGTATGTAGGTGAGCAGATCAAAATCCCGGTATTTGCCGGCATTGTTGCCGGTAATTTTGGTCACCTGCAGCGACAGGGTGTTCACCTCGTCGCTGATCTGCTGTATCTCATCCAGAATGGCGGCGATAGGCTCCAGCGTGACGGTCAGTGTCAGGGTGTGTTCCCCCGCCTCCAGATAGACCCCTATGGGCTGTCCCGACGGATCCGACACCGTCAGGGTGTCATACTTCCGGGTGTAGGGGAAAGCCACCGCCCGAAAATCCGGGGTGGGTACCACGCCGTCCACAGAGACCGTGCGGAAAACCGGGAAATCCACCACCACGCTCTGGCAATAGCGGAATCCGAGATAAAAATACCCGCTCTGTTCCACCCGGAAGGTATAACTGACCGACTGACCCCCCTGGCAAAAGGAGTTGCCGTCCAGCATGTTCATCACAATTTTAGTGGAGCTATAGGGGGTCAGCTGGGTGTTGTACTCCCCGGCAGGGCGCACGGTGGAATCGTTTTTGTAGGCGATGTCCTCCCCCTCGACAATCTGAATCTCACTGCCCGCCGGCTGTCCGGTGGGCAACCCCTCCTGTTCTGCGGGAGGCGCCGTCAGAATGAGACGGCGAATGGCGAGCGACCCCTGCTCGCATCGGATGACAAGCGTATGACCGCCCGCTTTCAGGGAAAACCGGAAGGGTTCCTGCGTCATGCCGGAGGCATCCTGAAGATACCGGCTGGACCACGCCTTCACCTTGACGGACTCCGGTACAATCTCGTTGCCGTAGCGATCCAGCTGGATCTCCTGCCCGCTGTAGTCCCACCGGCTGGGAAACACCTGGCTGCGCATCTCATAGAAGGGATATCCGTCGTCCAGCTGGATCTGCGCCTGTGTCTGGGCCACGCTGTCCCCGTCGTCGTAATACTCCACCTGAATACAGTACAGGCCGTCCTGCGGCACCTCAAAGGAAAATACCTGTTGCCCGTCCTGGTCGATCAGTACCGCCGGCGTTTCGCTGCCGAACAGCGGCTGTGCCTCGGGAAACAGCGCCGCGACCTCCACCGGGATATCCCCACCCGCATAGGCCGGCAGAGAATACCCGGCAGCCACCTCGCGATAGCTGGCTTCGGTCCGCAGGTCCAGCGCCTCCACCGTCACGCCGTGGTTATAATCCTGCGGCACCCGGTCGTCCGATCGGAAGATCACCATACCCACCGTGACGACCGCCACGGCGGAGAGAACGGCCGTGCCGCGGACCAGCCAGCTTTTCGCCCTCTTATTCACTGCCGCCGACCCTCCTCACTCCTTGACCAGCCGGATCACGTTCCACGAAAGCGGATTCAAAACCGACGTCGCTTTGTCCCCCTTCACCGCGGTCCGACCGCCGGTATGGGGCACCACACGAAACGGCTCCTCCGCGGTGTTGCAGGCGTGGATGTCGTCGCTCTCCAGCACCAGATGCTCCCGCACCCCAAAGCCCGGAAAGTCCCGCAGATCCAACTCCAGCTCCGTCTGCTCTTCCAACGAACGGTTGACCGCAAAGACGGTCAGCGAACGGTTGTCATCCGAGAGCACCGCCACCGCCTCTACATAGGGAACGGTACCGTACTTGGCCGTCTCATAGGTATCGCACTGCACGCTGGGCTGCAGCGCTGTCCCCCGGCCGTACCGGGAGGCGTGCAGGAAGGGATAATAGGTGGTCTGGGCCCAGGCCGGGCCATCGTCCAGCGTCATGATCGGCCCCGCCACATTGACCAGCTGCGCCAGGCAGGCGATCTTGACCCGGTCGCAGTTTTTCAGGAGGGTGATCAGCATACAGCCGAATACCAGCGCGTCCTCCATCGAATACAGGTATTCCTCCCGCCGGGGCGCCACCGTCCACAGGCCCTCTTCATTGTCGCATTTATGCGTGGCAGACCACACGTTCCACTCATCAAACGAGAGATGGATCTCCTTGGAGGAGCGTTTGAGGCCTCTGACATAATCGCAGGTGGCCGTCACTGCCCTGATAAAGCGGTTCATATCCTGGGTGGCTCCCAGATAAGAAGCGGTGTCCTGCTCCTCATTGATGTAATACTGATGCAGGGACAGATAATCGATGGAATCGTAGGCAGCCTCCAAAACGGCGGCCTCCCACCTGCCGAAGGTAGGCATATAATAGTTGGCGCTGCCGCAGGCCACCAGCTCCAGCGAGGGATCCATCCGCTTCATCACCAGAGCCGTCTTGCGGGCGATGTCGGCATAATCCTCCGGCGTCCGCTGGCCCACCTGCCAGTCCCCATCCATCTCGTTACCCAGGCACCAGACACGGTCGTTATACGGCTCCCGCCGCCCGTTGCGTATACGCCAGTCCGCATAACGGCTGCCCGCCGGGAAATTGCAATATTCCAGCAGGTTTTTGGCATCCTCCGGGCCGCGGGTTCCCAGATTGACCGCCATCATCACTCGGGAACCCACCGCTTCGGCCCACTGGTGGAACTCGTCGGTGCCCACCAGGTTGGGCTCTACCGACTGCCAGGCGGCATCTGTCGTTCGGGGGCGCTGCTCCACCGGGCCCACCCCGTCTTCCCAGCGATAATTGGACACGAAATTTCCCCCGGGATATCGGATTAGAGACACCCGCAGATCCTTCACCATCCGGATCACGTCCTTACGGAATCCTCTCTCGTCCGCTTCGGGATGACCAGGCTCGTAGATCCCGTGATATACTGCCCGACCCATGTGCTCCAGAAAAGCGCCATACAGACGGTCATCAATTTTGCCCACCTGGAAATGCGGATGGAACTGCATACTGGCCTTCATTGGCACTGTCATCCTTTCTCTTCTGTAGTTATATAAGGCTATATACAACAATACTTGATATAATTAAGCTCTGCATGGATCGCGTTTGTAAACTTTTTGACTAATATTTGCTTTTATATTTTGATTTGTCTTTCGCAATAAGTATAATATACATTCTTAATTATGTCAATAGAAAATATAATTATTTTGTCAAAATTTTAGTGCCGATAAAATTGGCTTGATTTTCTGCTCTGTGGACGAAACGGCCGGGGCCTCTCTTTATTGTGCTTTATTTATAATAGGTTATATAGGATTTACGTACCGTCACCGGCTATCAGGTACACTGTCCGGCAAGGTTTCCCCTGCCCATTTCCTGGAAACAGGCAGGAGGCATAAAAGATTTGTCTGTTTTATACGACACCTCCGACGGTATGCGGCAGCAAAGCCTGTCTGGGGAAGGCGGATCCTTCGATGTTCTCTCCCCTACGGTATATTTGCGGAAAACCTGCGAAACCAATTGCCTTACCGAGAAAAATATGCTATACTTATGTGTATTATTTGCAGGTTTGTGGGACAGCCGGCGGCCGGGACGGGCCATCCCGCGTGTTTTCCGAAGAGGGGATTCCCTTTTCCTGTCGGTTTAACGCGTTGCTGCGCAAAACCAGCTAGAAGCGAGTGGAGACGATGGAACAGCTTTTGCAGGTAGAACAGGTATCGGTCGAATTTTCCAACGGGGGGCAGTCCGTCCGCGTCATCGACAATCTGAGTTTCTCCGTGAACAAGGGGGAGACGCTCGGGATTGTCGGCGAGAGCGGCAGCGGCAAGAGCGTGACCTCCCTGGCAATCATGGGGCTGCTTCCCGCGCAGTCGGCACAGGTGACCGGCCGGGTGATACTCGACGGCGAGGACCTGCTCTCCCTGCCGCCCAAACAGCTGCAGGAGATCCGCGGCAACAAGCTGTCCATGATTTTTCAGGAGCCCATGACCTCGCTAAACCCGATCCAGACCTGCGGCAAGCAGATTATGGAGCCGATGTTTTTGCACCGGCACCTCTCGAAAAAAGAGGCCCGGCAGCAGGCAGTCGACCTGCTGCGGCTGTGCGGGATCCCGGACCCCGAGCAGCGGTTTCACGAATATCCGCACCAGATGTCCGGCGGAATGCGCCAGCGGGTTATGATCGCGATGGCGCTGGCCTGCCACCCGCAGCTGCTGATTGCGGACGAGCCCACGACCGCGCTGGATGTGACCATCCAGGCACAGATCCTCGAGCTGATGAAAGACATCAAGCGGCAGCAGTCCATGAGCATCATGATGATCACCCACGATCTGGGGATTGTGCGGGATTTTTGTGACCGGGTGCTGATCTTTTATACCGGTCAGATTGTGGAGAGCGCCCCGGTGGAGGCGCTGTTCGCCCGCCCGCTCCACCCCTACACGCAGGGGTTGATCCGGGCCCTTCCCAAAATCAGCGAGGATGTGGAACGGCTGGAGGCCATTGAAGGGATGGTGCCCGACGCAGGCGAGATGCCGCAGGGATGTCATTTCCATCCCCGGTGTCCCTATGCGGTGGAGCGGTGCCGGCAGGAGGCCCCGCCGCTGACTGAGATAGGTGACGGCCGCTGTGTGCGCTGCTTCAAGGTGCTGGAGGAGGCCGGGATCGCGGCGGAAACGCCGTCAGGCGATACCGCCGCAAACCCCGGGTCCCCGAGAGGAGAAAACCATGTCCATTGACAACCATCAGGAACAGGAGAGACAATCCGAACAGCGTCTTGAGCGGGAGGCCCGTCTGGAAGCCGGCGTCTATGCCGGTCTTGCCGAGGAGGAGACGACGACCGTGACCGCTGTCCGCGGCCCGGAACCGCCGGACGTAACGCCTTCGGAAGGCCCGGACGTTCTGGCCGAAGCCGTGGACGTGAAGCAATATTTCCAAGTGAAGAAGAGCCGCGGGCGCAAGGCGCTGGTCAAGGCGGTGGACGGCGTCTCGGTTGCCATCCGCCGGGGGGAGACCTTTGGGCTGGTGGGCGAGAGCGGCTGCGGCAAGAGCACGCTCGGCAAGGCTTTTCTGCGGCTGAATCCCCTGACCGGCGGCCAGGTGCTGTTCGACGGGCAGGACATCTCCCGCATCCGCGGCAAAGCGCTCAAGCAGTTCCGCTGTCAGGCGCAGATGATCTTCCAGGATCCCTCCTCCTGCTTAAACCCGCGGCGGAGGATCCGCGACATCCTCGCCGAGCCGTATCAGATCCACCGGCTGTATGACAAGGCCGAGCGCGGCCACCGGATCGAGGAGCTGTGCGACCGGGTGGGGCTGTCCCACACCTATCTTGCCCGGTACCCGCACGAGCTCTCCGGCGGCCAGAAACAGCGGGTCGGGATTGCCCGCGCGCTGGCGCTGCACCCGCAGCTGATCGTCTGCGACGAGCCGGTATCGGCGCTCGACGTGTCGATCCAGGCGCAGGTCATCAACCTGCTGCAGGATCTGCAACAGCAGCTCGGGCTGACCTATCTCTTTATCTCGCACAATCTGAGCGTGGTCAAGCACTGCTGCCAGCGGATCGGGGTGATGTATCTCGGGCGGCTGGTGGAGATCGCCCCCGCCGGCCGGATCTATGATCGGGCGCTGCATCCGTACACGAGAGCGCTTCTTTCCGCGATCCCGTCCGTGGACGGGGAAAAAACCGAGCGCATCCTGCTTAAAGGCGACCTGCCCAGCCCGTCCAATGTGCCGGCCGGCTGCCCGTTCCACACCCGGTGCCCCCATGCGACGGAGGTCTGCCGGCGTGTCCGGCCGGAACTTCACGAGGAGGAAACAGGCCATTTTGTGGCCTGCCATCTATACCATCAACCAACAGAGGAGGAAAACACATGAAGAAGCTTTGGTTCCGTACCCTATCCCTGGCATTGGCTGCGGTGCTGGTGCTCGGTACGGCCGCGGGCTGCGCCGGCGACCCGGGCGACACATCGGGCGGCGGTGCGTCCAAGACCGTCATCATCGGTGCGGCCACCGACCTGACCACGCTGGATCCCGGCAAGGCGTATGAGGTCTATGCGAACATGATCACCTACGCCACCTACGACATGCTGTTCCGGATCGTGGGGGATGACATCGAGAATCCCCAGCCGTCTCTTGTCACGGACGGCTGGACGCTGGACGAGACCGGCACGGTATACACCTTCCCGCTGCGGCAGGGCGTCAAGTTCACCAGCGGCAACCCGCTGACCAGCAAGGACGTGGTGTGGTCGGTGCAGCGGGTGATGAACCTGAAGTCGAACACGGCGTCGCACGTGGCCGGGATCGAGAAGGTGGAAGCGCCCGACGACTACACGGTGGTATTTACACTCAAGGAGAAGGACGCCTCCTTTTTGACCAAGCTCGCCTCCAACGCTTTCTGCGTGCTGGACAGCGAACTGCTCAAGCAGCACGGCGGCACCGACGCGGAGAACGCCAGCGAGGCCGACACCGCACAGACCTATCTTGATCAGCAGTCGGCGGGCTCGGGCGCGTTTATCCTGAAGAGCTGGACCAAGGGCACCGAGCTGGTGCTTGAAAAGAACCCGAACTATTGGGGCGAGACCGGCAACGTGGAAAAGGTCATCCTGAAGGAGATCCCGGACGCCAACACCCAGATCCAGATGCTCCAGAAGGGCGAGATCGACATCGCGCTCTCTTTGAACCAGGACAACGTCGGCCAGCTGGACGGCAATGCGGATATCAACGTACAGCGGGCCCTGACCGAGCAGATGACCTTCCTCATCATGAACAATGATCCGGCCATCGGCAAGGAGATGTCCAATCCGGACGTGCAGCAGGCCGTGCGGTACGCGATCGATTACAAGGGCCTGATGGAGCTGTGCGGGGAGGGCGCCAGCCTGCCGCTGTCCTTTGTGCAGCAGGGCTTCACGGGTGCGAAGACGCGCGACGAGAATTACCAGGACCTCGAGAAGGCCCGGGCATTGATGGAAAAGGCCGGCTATGCGGACGGGTTCACGGTGGAGCTGACCGCCGCGAACTACGAGACCGCCGGTATGAAATGGACGGACATCGCCCAGAAGATCAAGAGCGACCTGGCGCAGATCAACATCACGGTCGAGATCAAGACGAGCGAGTTCGCGGTGATCCTCGATCCCTACCGCAACGGCGAGCTGCCGTTCCTGCTCATGCACTGGAGCCCCGACTATTTCGACATCAACAACCAGCTGGCGTTTTTGCCGGGCGACGTCGTGGGCGAGCGCGCCAAATGGAGCGCGGAGGGCCATGAGGACATGATCGCGCTGGGCAACCAGATCAAGGGCGAGTCGGACAAGGACAAGCGCGCCCAGTATTCGGGCGAGCTGCAGGAGCTGATGGCGGAGAACAGCCCGTATGCGTTCCTGCTGCAGCACCCGCAGGTGTTCGCCTCCCGCACCACGCTGGACAATGTGCATTATAACGACCTGAGCAAAATCCAGCTGGCGGAGCTGACGGTGAAATAAATCTGTTTTTCCCCTTCCGGGGGACCGGCTTTCTGCCGGTCCCCCGGGAACGGACCACTCTCCGGGCTGGTATTCCCGAAAGCCGGACGGCCGGCTGCCGCGTCCGGTTTTCGGGAATACCGGACAATAGAAAGGACGTGCTGCGGTTTGTGGCGATATATTCTCAGACGGCTGGGCATGATGATTCTGCTCCTGTTCGGCGTGTCGCTGCTGGTCTTTTTGATCTCCCACCTGGTTCCGAGCAACCCGGTGGCGGCGAATTTGAGCCAGACGGCCCAGTCCGACCCCGAGGTC
>DXWE01000015.1:0-4644 GCA_019417045.1 Oscillospiraceae bacterium | reverse complement strand
CCCGAGGTCGTGGCGGCGTTTGAGGCGAAAGGGGGGCTGGACAAGCCGCTGTATCAGCAGTATTTTATCTATCTCGGCAACCTGCTCAAAGGGGATATGGGCACCTCGATCCGCACCGGGCAGCCGGTGATGCAGGAGCTGATGCAGTGCTTCCCGGCCACCGTGGAGCTGTCGATCTTCGCCATGCTGATCGCCATCGTGCTCGGGATCCTGTTCGGCGTGATCTCGGCCGTGTTCCGCAACAAGGCGGCCGACCAGGCGCTGCGTGCGGTCTCGGTCACCGGCGTGTCCATCCCGAGCTTCTGGTTTGCGCTGCTCGCGCTGTCCGTTTTCTCCACCCAGCTCGGATGGTTCCCCGGCGGCGGCCGGCTGAACAGCCGTGCCGAGACCCCCACCGGCGGGACCGGCCTGTACGTGCTCGACGGCCTGCTCAAAGGGGACTGGGCCATGGTGGGCGACGCGCTGTCCCACCTGATCCTGCCGGCGCTGGTGCTCGGTTTCTTCACGATGGGGCTGATCACCCGCCAGACCCGCAGCAACCTGCTCGAGACCATGTCGATGGATTACATCCGCACCGCACGCGCCAAGGGCATGAGCGAGCGCCGCGTGGTGACGGGTCACGCGCTCGGAAACGCGCTGATCCCGGTCATCACGGTGGCCGGGATGGGCTTTTGCAACCTGCTCGGCGGTATGGTGTTCGTGGAGAAGATCTTCGCCTGGCCGGGGATCGGCCAGTATGCCTATCAGGCGGCCACCAATCTGGATTTCCCGGCCATCTGCGGCGTGTCGCTGCTGATCGCCGTCAACTATGTCGTCATCAACCTCGTGATCGATATCCTGTATGGGATCATCGACCCGCGCGTCCGCTATCAGTGAGGCGGCCGGAAGATGACGGAAAGGGATGGTGAGACGCAATGATCCGCAGTCTGTGGAAACAGAAGAACTTCATGTTTAAAGTGGGCCTGGTCATCTGTGTGGCCTGGCTCGTGGTCATGGTGTGCGCCCGCTGGATCGTGCCGATGGACCCGCTCGCGCAGGATATCGGCCAGCGGTTCCAGCCACCGAGCGCGGAGCACTGGTTCGGCACGGACAGCCTCGGCCGGGATGTGTTCAGCCGGGTGCTGGTCGGCAGCCAGTATTCGATCACCGCCGGTCTGATCACGGTGATCTTCTCCTTCCTGATCGGCATGATCTACGGCGCGGTGGCTGGGTACGCGGGCGGCATAGTGGACGACGTCATGATGCGTATCAGCGAGATGGTGCAGTCCTTCCCGCCGCTGATCCTCGCGATGGTCATCGCGGCGGCGATGGGCCCCAGCATCATCAACTCGGTGTTCGCCATGGCGATCATCTGGTGGCCGAATTACGCCCGCCTGACCCGCAGCATCGTGATCTCCCTGAAGGAAAACGACTATGTGATGGCCAGCCGCCTGCTCGGGGCGTCGCGGGGTCGGATCCTGTTCCGGGAAATCCTCCCGAACAGCATCGGCCCGCTGGTGGTCATGGGCACGCTGGATCTGGGCAACGCCATCCTGATGTTCTCGGGGCTCAGCTTCCTCGGGCTCGGGGTACAGCCGCCGACACCCGAATGGGGCTTCATGGTCAGCGACGGTGTGACCGCGTTCCAGAACTGGTGGGTGTCCACCTTCCCGGGGCTTGCGATTTTCACGGTCGCGATCGGCGCCAACTTTGTCGGCGACGGGCTGCGGGACTATCTCGACCCCAAGCTGCGCAAACAACTGTAAGCGGCACGGCGCAGGCACTCTGCGCCGTGTTTCAATAGACGGAGAAAGGAAGCGTTTTCAGTATGACCCTGATTGCTGTGGACAATCTGCCGGGACACGGTATGCCGCTGTACGATATGCGCAAGATTTTTCTCGCCGACGGGCAGTATACCCATGTGGATTTCAGCCTGATCACCATTCAGCCCGGTGCGCGGGTGCCCGAGACGGGAGACGGATTCCACGACGCGGATGAATACTCGTACTTTCTCGAGGGCGAGGTGTATACCGTCAGCGGGAAGGACACCGGCACGGTGGGCAAGGGGATGGCCACGCTGATCCCGAAGGGGGAACACCACTGGTGCGAAAACCGGACGGACAAACCCTGCATACTCGTGTGCATGATGGTGCGGTAAAGGAGGGGCGGCAGATGAATGTCTCGCGGATTAACCGGGTGATTGCCTCTATGCGGGAGCAGCGCCTCTCCCAGATCCTGGTCACCTCCACCGCCTCGGTGTATTATCTGACCGGGCTGTGGATCGAGCCGCATGAGCGGCTGCTCGCGCTGTATCTTGCCGACGACGGCACCGCCGTCCTGTTCGGCAACGAGATCTTCGGCATCTCTCCCGAGGATGTGGAATTTCGGGCGCACAGGGACGGGGACGACCCCGTGGCCGCGCTGTCGGAGTGCCTGCGCCCCGGTATCGTGGGGATTGATAAGGACTGGCCCAGCCGCTTCCTGATCGGCCTGATGGCCCACCGCCGCGACGTCACCCCCGTGGTGGGCAGCGCGCCGGTGGATCTTGCGCGGCAGTGCAAGGACGCGGCGGAACAGCGGGCCATGCGGGAGGCGTCCGCGATCAACGACCAGGTGGTGCAGGCGGCCATTGCCGCCCTGCGCGACGGCGTGACCGAGCTGGAACTCGCCTCGCTGGTCAACCGGGAATTTGCCGCCCGGGGCGCGGACGTGGCGGACGGGCCGCAGCTCGTCTGCTTTGGCGCCAATGCGGCAGACCCCCACCATGCGCCCGGCCACGATACCCTGCGGCGCGGCCAGGGCGTGACGTTGGATATCTTTACCCCGATCGGCCGCTACTGGTGCGACATGACCCGGACGGTGTTTTGGGGCGAGGCCGATACGCAGCAGCGGCAGGTCTATGAGACCGTGCTGCGCGCCAACCTCGCGGGGATCGCGGCCGTCCGGCCGGGCGTTCCCCTGCGGGAGATCGACCGCGCCGCCCGGACAGTCATCGAGGAGGCCGGCTTCGGCCCCTATTTCACCCACCGGCTCGGCCACAACATCGGGCTGGACTGCCACGAGCCGCCGGACGTGGGCGCCTCCTCCGAGGCGGTCGCACAGCCCGGCATGGTGTTCTCCATTGAGCCGGGGATCTATCTGCCCGGCCGGGTGGGGGTGCGGATCGAGGACCTCGTGCTCGTGACCGAGACCGGCTGCGAGGTGCTCAACCGGGCGCCCAAAGAGCTGTGCATACTGTAAATCCCGATCCGCGCACGCTGCACGCTGTAGAGACGTGCATGCCGCATGCCAAACAGGAGCCGCCTGTGCCCCCTGCCGCGGGATGCGCCCGGACCGGCTCCTCCGGCGCGGCGGACACCGCCGCAAAGGTGCGTTCTTCCCGTTGCCGCGCCGGGCGGATCCCGGACGGCAGCTGTTTTCATAACAGAGAAACCCCCTGTGCTGCCGCACAGGGGGTTTTCGATTGTTCTTTTACTGGTTTGCTCCGTTTTATCGCGCCGGGCCGCCTGTTTTGTTCCCTTTTCGTCTATTCCGCCACGGCCAGCGCCCGCAGCGCCAGCACATAGGACATGGCGCCAAACCCGCTGATACTGCCCCTGCACACCGGCGCAATATAGGAGTGGTGGCGGAATTCCTCCCTGGCAAACACGTTGCTCAGGTGCACCTCCACGACCGGCAGCTTCACCGCTGCGATCGCGTCGCGCAGGGCCACCGAGGTGTGGGTATACGCCGCGGCGTTGAGCACGATCCCGTCGTATTCCCCCGCCGCCTGCTGCACCCAGGTGACGAGCTCCCCCTCGCTGTTCGTCTGGCGGCATGCGAGCGTCACGCCGAGGCTCTCCGCCTCCGAGCACAGCCGCCGCTCAATGTCCGCCAGCGTCAGCGTGCCGTAGTGTTCCGGCTCCCGCGTGCCGAGCAGGTTGAGATTCGGACCGTTGAGCACCAGGATATTCATCATCACCGCCCCTTTCCGACCGATCGTCACCGCTTTTCCGTGTCCTTGCGGTAGCAGCCGAGCACGTCGAGATAGCCCGAGCAGGCCGCCGCCTGGCGGAGCGCCGACTGCATGCGCTCGTCCTGCATGTTGCCCTCCAGGTCGCAGAAGAAGCAGTACTTTCCGCTCTCGCTCGTCGGCCGGGACTCCAGCCGCGACATGTTGATCCCCTCGCTCAGGAAGGGCAGCAGGACGTCGCACAGCGCGCCCGCGCGGTGCGCTGTCCGAAAAATCACGCTCACCCGGTCGCACGTCTCATCGTATTCCGGAGCGGCGGCAATCAGGATAAACCTCGTGCGGTTGGAGCTGTCGTCCGCAATGTCGCGCGCCAGCACCGACAGGCCGTTGAGCTGCGCCGCCCGGGCGGAACCGATGGCGGCTGTGCGCCTGTCGCCCCGCTTGGACACCGTCTCCGCCGCCACCGCCGTGTTGCGGCACGCGGTCAGATCCCACGCGCGCCCGCGCAGGAACTTGCGGCACTGCTTGAAGCCCTCCGGATGCGAAAGCACCTCGCGCACGTCGTCCAACCCCGTGCCGGGGGCGGCCATCAGACAGTGCTCCACCTCCACCCAGGTCTGCCCGACGATATAGCAGCCGTATTTGCGCAGCAGGTCGTGCACCTCTCCGATCCCGCCGGTCTGGGCTGTCTCTTATACACATCTGACGCTGCC
>DXWE01000149.1 GCA_019417045.1 Oscillospiraceae bacterium | reverse complement strand
CGTCGCTTCCTGTACACTCTATCCTATTCAGCTTTTCGGCAAACAGCTCCTCGTGTGCCTCTGGGGACGTGTCGTGCTCTTGGACCTTTGCTGCGGCTGCCCCGGCCGCCGCCTCGGCGCTGGCTGCGGCAGATTCGGCCGCCTCCTCTGCGTCCACAATCATCGCCCGGACATCCTCCATGGTCTCGAGGACGGCCTCGCCCACCCGGTAGAAAGAGGGGTCGACGGCCGCTGCGTCCCCCTCGGCGCTCGGCTCGATCCGCAGTGTCGCCACCGCCGTCTTGCGCAGGCACTGTACCGCGTCGGTCTCCCCACTTCCAAAGACGGGCAGGGGATAGCTGGGGGATTGCCCGAGATTCTGATCGTAGGCCGACACCTGCACAAGCAGCTGCCGCGGGCACATCAGCTGCTGCCAGAGTGTCACGTCGACCGCCTCCATGCCGCTGGTGCGCACGATCGGCACGCTGTGCAACTGTTCGCCGTAACTGGTTTCAAAGTCGACCACATAGCAGACCACCTCCTCGGAGAGCATCTCCTGCGGCAGAAGGATGTGCAGCGTGGTGGCGTTATGTTCATTTTCATACCCGCCGAAAAGGGTGACCGGCCGGTCGTTGGTCAAATCCACTGTCAGTGTTCTGTTCATGATGTTCCTCCTTGAAATAACAGGGCGGTCAGGTCGCCGCCTGCTTTTGAAATTGCCGGATGGACGACGCGCTCTTGCGGATGTCGCCGAACACATCGTCAAACAGCGATCGGATATCGTATTTGTCGTATTTGCTGCCAAAGGTCATGCGGAGTGTGCGGCTGTCGTAGTCGATGGTAAAAGCGGTGAGGTGGATGGGTTCCATCCTGCCGTCCTCCGTCTCCACCTGCACAACACAGCCGCTCTCCAGCTGTTCGGTAAACGGCCGGAAGTACTCGATAAACACGAAATTTTCGGTGCCGATGTCAAACCGCCGGGAGGGAGTGGACAGCTTTTGCAGCTCCTGTTTCCCGCGGTCGAGCAGCAGCTGCGACTGGTCGAGCAGCGAGGCGGAATCCTCCGCGGTGATGTAGTTGTCCACGTACCGCCCTTCGAACAGGAACCCGGAGAGCTCCTGCAGCAGCTCCTCATCAAACAGCGGCGTGCCGTCCGCCCGCACGGCGGTGGAGAAATCCAGCTGCTCGTGGATTTGCTCGAGTTCTGCCTGTGCCGACTGCATCGCGTTCTGCTGCTCCTGGATGGCCGCCTGAAGCGAGGCGATCGCCGCTTCCTCCTCGCTGAGTTTGGACGAGAGCGCCTGCTGGCCCTGTGCAAGCAGCTCGGCGGTAATCAGCGTCTCCCCCGACTGCTGGTTCATCTGGTAGATCTCATACGCCGAGGGGGGATCCGCCGCGCTCAGCCGGTCCAGGCAGGTCTGAAAGGTCTCCTGCCGCCGGATCCGCCAGTCCAGCTCCTGCTCAAGGGAGGAGAGCGCCTCCTCCCCGGGGTAAAGCGCCTTGCGCTTGTCCAGATAGGTCTCCTCTGCCTCCTCGTATGCGGCCTGCCACACGGTGAGAGCGTCCTGCAGGGCGGACGACATCCACGGCAGATACGGGGTGAAGCAATAGAGCTTTCCGGTACCGGTCGGGTTGGCCCACCGCACGCTCAGCCCATCGCCGCCCTCCACATCGAGCACGGTATACAGCTCCTCCGCGCCCTGCTCCACCGAGAGCTCGTTAATCACGTTGCCGCGGGTCAGATGGATGCTGGTCTGGTGCGACTGGGCGTAGGTGTCCATGTCAAACAGGGAGATCCGCCGCAGCCGCCCGTCGAACTCGCACACGCACGCGTATGCCTCCTGCACGTCCTTCAGCAGGAAGTCGTACAGGGACTTGTCCTCCACCGACTCAAAGGTGCGGTAGATGCCGAGCAGCGTGTCGTCTATATGGTCCACCACCCACGGGAAGAGGGCGTCCTCCAGACTGTCCAGCACGTCGCCCAGCGTCTGCGTCCCCTCCTGAAAGGTGCCCGGCAGGTAGCGGTAACACAGCTCCTTCTCGCACGACTGCGCGGTCACCTGCTTTTGCCACAGGCCACCGGTGTACTGCTCCTGCACGGAGGTGATGAGGAAATAGCCGAAATTCTCGGCGTAGACATATCGCCGCGGCTGGATGGCCGCATAGACCGACTGCGCGTGCATATCCCGGTCAGGAGACCCGCCGCCCGTTTTTGCACAGGTGAAGGACAGCTCGGAGAATGCGTTGAAATTCAGGGTGAGCGTGGGGGCACGACGTCGTTCAGCCGCCCGATGCAGCGGGAGAGCAGGATGCCGTCCGCCGTCTGCCGTGAGACGCTGTCCGGGTTGCACAACGTCAACGCGGGCACCTCAAACCGGTGCAGGGAATCAAACCTCACGATCATGTCAACCACCTCTCGTTGGTCCAGGTGATGGTCAGATGGGTCACGACCTCGCTCGCGATTAGCTCGTTGTCCCCCGGCAGCAGCCGCAGGAACTGCCGGCCGATCAGCTGGTCATACCGGCTGTTGCCCGAGCCGTCCAGGATGGTGCCGAGTGCGCAGTCGATTTGTAAAAGGGAACCGGGTATGGCCGTCTCGAGCACCATCTGGGTGTTGTCCGTCCGGTTCCCGAGCAGGTATTGATGGGGGAGGACGAAACAGCTGGGGGAGTGGCCGGCCCATCCCTTCGGCTCGCCACTCAGATAATACACGATATCCTCGACGTCAGCATCGGAGACGGTTCCTCCACTGCTCTCGCTGCCGTAGGCGGTCACCCGGGCGAGTGCCTGCTGTTCGGTGTCCAGCGGGACCTCCCCTCTGCAAAACGCGGCGATCAGGTCGGCGTCCGTCTCGTCCACCCGGCCGTCCCGGTTGACGTCGCCGTAGGTGTAGCGGCTGACGTACTTTGCCGACGCCGGAAAGTAGACCGGCGGGCCGTTCTCCTCTACTTCAAAGCTGTCGATGATTCCCGTAGTGTATTGCAAAATGGCGCGGTAGTCGTTAGTATTGACCTTGCCGTCGCCGTCCACATCCCCCAGCACGATCTGTTCTTCGTCCAGGGTGACAAGACCCATCGTGTACTTCATAACCAGGCTCATATCGGAGGAGTTCACCTTTCCGTCGCGGTTGATATCCCCGTAAGCATACTGGCTGCGGATGCCGGCGGGGAGCGCGTCCGAGAGGGTGACCGTGATCTGCGGGTATATGTAGTCGTGGCTGTCGGTGTCCACATAGAGGTGGATCGGTTCGCTCAGGTCGTCCGCGTCAAATTCGCGGGTGATCGACTCCTGCAGCGCCATCGGCGTGGCGCAGTCACAGGTGCATTTCCAGCCGTGCAGCCCGGTGGCGAAGGTGATCGCCGTCGGGTTGTACAGCACACAGTCGAGGTGCACGCGGCGGACGACACCGTCCACCCGCTCGGCCGCGTCGTCCTCCTTCTCCGCCACGCACAGCGGCTGGTAGGTGGGCGCGTGGAACAGCCAGTTCTGGATCTGACGCGCCGTGTGCGGGGGGATCGGCTGTTCGCTCAGGATCTCCATCTCAAAGGACAGAGGGCTGCCGCTCCAGTCGATCCCGCCGATGTGGCGGCGGCGGGAGTTTTTCATGAAAATGGTCTGGTAGGTCACCGCACCGCAGGAGGATTGCAGCATTTCCGTGTCGATATGGCCGATGAACAGCCCATAGGGTACGGAGGATTGTCCGGCGTATTCAAAATGGTGTCCGGATAGGTTCATGGATTCACGCTCCTTTTCATTTGTGGTCCCGCGTTTACACGTTTTCCGCGGGGCCGGTTGGGATTGACTTTCACAGAAAAAAACTGGTATACTGTAGGGGTAGTTTACAATTGTTTGAAGACGCCGACCACCGTCCTGGCGACCTGCTGCCGGTGGGCCTCGAGCAGGCGCAGGAAATCCGCGTCGGTGTTGGTGTAGACGATCGTGTCGCCAAAGGTGATGGTGGGGGAGATCTGTGTGCGGTCGGCGGTGGCGGGCACGGGGGTATGTTGCAGGGCGGAGG
>DXWE01000148.1 GCA_019417045.1 Oscillospiraceae bacterium | reverse complement strand
ACAGCGGGATCCGGACGAAGAAGACGGTCGGGAGCACGGTGACCGAGTACTTTGTAGAGGGCGGCCTGCTGCTGGGGCAGAAGACGGGGAGCAATGTGATGCAGTTCCTGTATGAGGGGGGCAGCATCTACGGATTCCTGTACAATGGGACGCCGTACTACTACGTGTACAACGGGCAGGGGGACGTGGTGAGCGTCCTGAACGGTGCGGGGACGACGGTGGCGACCTACTTGTACGACGCGTGGGGCAACCTCACGAGCAGCAGCGGCAGCATGGCGGACACCAACCCCATCCGCTACCGCGGGTACTACTACGACGCCGAGAGCGGATTCTACTACCTCCAGAGCCGGTATTATGATCCCCAGACCGGAAGATTTATCAATGCGGATAGTCTTCTCAATGCGAGTTCTTCGGGTGCAAACCTGTTTGCCTATTGTTTAAATAACCCGGTAAGATATGTGGATCCGACGGGCCTCATAGCTATAGTAGATGATATAGTAATCGCGTTTGGAGTCTTCTGTATATTTGTATTGGCGGAAGTGGCCGTTGGACTCCTTCCGACTATTTCCTATCCATCTGACGGAAATGCGGCACTGAATGTACGGGATGGCGTCGATGATATTCCAGATAATATCGTGCCGTTTCCAAACCGTCCTTCAGAACCCGACAAGGAAATTGTTGTGGGTCCCCTGCCGGATACCGGAACCCTGACAAACAATCCCGATAAGCCAGATGATAGATCGGTTTTCTACATGGTAAAGGCGATGAAACCTGGTATTAGGGTAATCTATGCGTTGCCAATGACTTGGAAGAAGGCCGCAGAATATGTCAAGGGAGGCGGTAATGTCTGGACTATTTTTCAATCTGATGCTCTGGGGCTTGCAATGTGTTTAGGCGGGCCTATAAGAAGAGCAGAACAGGGGAAAAACAAAAGAAATGCATGGCACTATCATCCCAATATGGCCCCTGAATCCCATATTTATTTCGGAACAACAGGAATACGATATTAAAAAAGGCAGGTGCAGCTAATTGAATAGAAAAGAATCTTTTTATGACCCAAAAGTACGCTCCACTTACGAAAAATACTATGACAGTATTAAAAATAGACTATCGCCAAAGTTGCGTTTAGCTCTCGATATGCATGATGCCATTCTGATTAAAAGGTATTCTGTACAATCCAATCTTATTCTGGTCTTTAACCCGCATAATGCCCTATCCAATACAAAACAATTGACATTTGTCAATTATCGTATACTGGCAGATGATAATCCGTCAATAGGTTCTCAGTGTTTAGATGTCGATATTTATCTGGAAGATGGTAATAAATATAGGCTATATCTTTTGTTTTTTGATTTAGAGTCTAAGGAATGGCGGGAATTGGAGATTTTATCGGATGAAATTTTACCAGATTTATATTTTGAAAATGCGGGAATATGTCTAAGATGTGGGCGATGGGTTTCAGATCCAACGAAAATGGATTATGATGATAAATTGGTACCAGGTGTTTTTAATGACACGGACTGGTCATGGTACTGTAATACATGTTTTAAAAATATTCGCGAGTCGTAAAAGCGGGCCATAACCAGCAATAAGTAGCCACGGCCTGATATGTATTGCTGAGTAGTGCCTTGCCAGACTGTGCATACTAAACCTGACAGCAACGGGAACCGGCTGACGAAGGCGGTGAGCGGAGGGCAGTCGTCGACGGAGACATACACGTATGCAGCCACGAACGGGTGGAAGGATCAGCTGACGAGCCGGAACGGGCAGACGTTCACGTATGACGCGTCGGGGAACCCGCTGCGGTACTACGGGTATGTGATGAGCTGGGAGAACGGGCGGCAACTGAGCGGGTTCACGGGCGGCATTTCGCCGGTGTCGTATGAGTACAACGACAGCGGGATCCGGACGAAGAAGACGGTCGGGAGCACGGTGACCGAGTACTTTGTAGAGGGCGGCCTGCTGCTGGGGCAGAAGACGGGGAGCAATGTGATGCAGTTCCTGTATGAGGGGGGCAGCATCTACGGATTCCTGTACAATGGGACGCCGTACTACTACGTGTACAACGGGCAGGGGGACGTGGTGAGCGTCCTGAACGGTGCGGGGACGACGGTGGCGACCTACTTGTACGACGCGTGGGGCAACCTCACGAGCAGCAGCGGCAGCATGGCGGACACCAACCCCATCCGCTACCGGGGATACTACTACGACATCGAGAGCGGGTTCTACTACCTCCAGAGCCGGTATTATGATCCCAAAACCGGAAGATTTATCAATGCGGATGGACAGATCAATGCGGACATGTCCGGCACTAACCTCTATGCCTACTGCGGAAGCAATCCCGTCAATTTTGCCGATCCGACAGGTAGGATTGCCGTAGTTGATGACCTGCTGGCAGCGTTGCTTATTGGTGTGGCTGCTGGCGCTGTGGCAGGGGCTGTTGCTGCTGGAGCGGCAGCAAATTCACCTACTGTTCAAAAGGGAATGGATGGCCTGTGGCAGTCAATTCAGAACACATTTAGGAGTATCTCCGATGCTTTTTCCCGTGCTTTTTCTAATACACAGGCCAATACCAAGACGAGTAATTCTAATAACAATAATACCACCACATATTATCATGCAACCTCTTTGGTAAACGCCAGTAAAATTATGGCGACTTCCACCATTACAGCGGGGGAAGGCGGCTATGTATACGCTTGGAAACATCAGCCCTCTCAACAGGCAGTCATGCATTCGGGGGCAAGATATGCAGGACGAGGGAATGTAATCATTGCATTTGACAGTTCGGCATCATTTGTTTCAGATAATACAATAGACAAAAGATTTACGTTCGCATACGACCCGGTAAGAACACTCATTCCCGGAGATCTGAAAGTGAAAAATGTTCGGATTGTATGGTATTTCTAATGTGAGAAAGGAGTGATACTATGGAATTGACAATACGGGATTTCGATGCGTCCGCAGTCTGCCAAAGTGGGCAGATTGAGAAATACTATACTGGCACCTGTGCACCGGTTTCATACACTTTTCCATCAGGCATTTACTTTTTACAGGGAGAAATTGACTGCGGCGCATGGCCTTTTGCCTACTCTTTGACTCCGGTTGCAAAACGGTCAGTGGTTTGTTTCACCCAACTCGCGATAGACGGTCGTGCGTGTTCCATCGAGGAGGTCCGGCATATGGCCTGTTATATGGACAGTCCCTCTGTCGGGCGGCAAATACGGTTGGGAAGTATAGCGCTGGGGAGAAGTGTCAAATCCCTCTGGGATGCCGCAATTCGCCGATTCGGCGCCCCCTATACCCGGGAGGAAATTGCCTCGCTATTTGATGTGCCGGAGTACTTATGGAACCGAAAACCATTTCAGTTGGGCCACCACACGGCAAGATTCTGTGCTTCCCTGGGATTTTTACAGAAAAAAAGGATATACGTCTATCCCTGGATCGGCGGTGCGAGTTTAAGAGAAATGATCTATTCTCCATTTTTGCCATTTTTGGCGCGTCAGGATTGCCTGGTTTTGATCCCGGCCAGCAAACGGGTGGAGCCTCTCAACCCCGATTGCCATCTGATTGATATGATTTCCTTATACCCAGAAGAAATCCGGGCCGCCTATGAGTGACGGTAGTATGCATACTCGACGGAGACATACACGTATGCGGCCACAAATGGGTGGAAGGATCAGCTGACGAGCCGGAACGGACAGACGTTCACGTATGACGCGTCGGGGAACCCGCTGAGCTATTACAACGGCAGTGCGTACACAATGACGTGGGTGAACGGGCGACGGCTCTCGACGCTGAGCAAGGGCGGCGTGACCACGAGCTATACGTACAACGACAGCGGGATCCGGACGAAGAAGACGGTCGGGAGCACGGTGACCGAGTACTTTGTGGAGGGCGGCCTGCTGCTCGGGCAGAAGCAGGGAAGCAGTGTGCTGCAGTTTCTGTATGACGGGGGCGGACAGCTGTACGGGTTTTTGTACAACGGGACGCCGTACTACTACGTGTACAA
>DXWE01000147.1 GCA_019417045.1 Oscillospiraceae bacterium | reverse complement strand
CTCACTCTTTGTGCTTGATCGACAGGATTCGTCGTGCAGATCGACATATTTTTTGGATGAAGTTTGGGGAAATGATCAATAGACAACAAAAAGGCATGTGATATACTGAAAGCAGGAAACTGGGAAAAACTGGGGACTGTGTCAAAAGGGCTGGAGGGGTAACGATGAAGAAGTGTGTGAAGCGGATATTGCGGCTAGTGGCGACAATTTGCAGTGCGGCAATTCTGGTGGGAGCCGTCCCGGTGGGCGCGCTGGAGGGCGCAGGAACCGGGGACGCAGCGGTGCAGACGTCTCCCACGGAGCAGGTAACTTTGGAATCCTTACAGGCGCAGCCGTACATTGTGGGCGAGGACACGGAGAAACGCGAGGAGAACGTGAAATACTTCCGGCAGTCGGACGGGTCGTACATCGCGGCGACCTACGCGCAGCCGGTGCATTTTGAAGAAGACGGCGAGTGGCGGGAGATCGACAACACCCTGATCGAAGCCCCGGCGGCGGCGGGACAATCCGCTGTCCCCTACCTTCAGAACAGGGCGGGGAGCGTCGGGATCCAGGTGCCGCAGGCGGCGGGGTCGCCGGTGGTGGTGGAGCAGGACGGGTATGAGGTGCGCTTCACGCTGCAAGGGCAGCAGGCGGTGCAGGCAACCGTGACACAGCCGGAAGAGAGCCGGATGGAGCAGCTGGAGGCGAAAGCGCAGCAGCTGCTGCAGGTGGCGGAGAGCGCCGGGATGGCAGAGAGCGAACGGGTGGCACTGTCGGGACTGCGGCAGAGTCTGGAGCGGCAGGGCGTGCTGGCGGAGGCTGCCGCCGAAGCGGCGGCGGTGACGCTGGATCCGGACATTGCGGCGATGGATGCGGTGGCGGTGTTCGAGGCGGTGCAAAATGAATGGATGAAGGTGCCGCAGCTCAGCTCGCAGGTGAGCTATGAGGATGCGCTCCCAGGCGGGGTAGATGTGAGCTATGCGCTGACGGGCACGGGGATCAAGGAGACCCTGATTCTGCCGGGGATCCCGGCGGCGGAATCGTACACGTTTGAGATCGCGTGCGGCGCGCTGGTGCCCGCGCTGCTTTCGGACGGGCGCGTGGAGCTGCGGGACAGCGAGGGGAATGTGCGCTTTGAGATTGCATCGCCGGTGATGTGGGACGCGGCGGGGGCGACCAGCAGCGAAATCGAGGTGGCGCTGGCTGAGACGGAAGGCGGGTATCTGTATACCCTCACCCCCTCGCGCGCCTGGCTGACGGATGACGGGCGTGTGTACCCCGTCACCCTCGACCCCACCATCGACACACCTCATACCATGCTCAGCGTCAATGACGCGACCGGCACGCTGTCGAACATCACCTATTCCGATTCCCTGATGGAATATCAGTTGGGCACGGGCGGAGAACGGAATTATCTCTATGTGGGTAAGATGATGTACAAACCGGCGAGCACCACTACCTACCGGTATTACGACCTGGTAACGGTGGTGAAAATTGCGATCCCGTCGTGCATCACCGCCTCCAGCCGGATTGTAAACGCCAATCTGAATCTCTACTACTACCGGGCAAACATAGACACCTGCCCTGACGGGATGGAGATCGAAGCGTATCCCATCACCGGGAATTGGGCGGATCCCGGCTCCCGGAATACCCTGAAATACAGCGAAACACCCGCCGCGAATTTGCAGCAGGCAGTGGGTGCTGTGTATGTCAACGACGGCGTGAGCTGGGAGAATGAGGAATATACCATCAACGGCAGGCGGATTGTCTTCGATATCACCGCAGCAGCGCAGGGCTGGCTGGACGGTGAGTTGAACCGCGGTATCCGTTTGCAGGCCAAAGATTTGCCGGAGAACACAGAGACGCTCGCCCGGTTTTTCTCCTCTGAACACGGGCTGCCGAACTCCGACCCGTTTTATGTCATTACCTACCGGGACGCGAAGGGCGTGGAGGGGCAGTGGACGTTCACGGGGATGGACGCGGGGCGCGCAGGGAGCGTGTCGGTGAACAACTACAACGGGAACGTGGTGAGCGTGCAGGAGCTGGCCGGGGTGGACGGGAACCGTCTGCCGGTGGGGATCCAGCTGGTGTACAACGCGGCGCCCTACAGCGACAAGACCATAGTGGGGCCGAACAACACGATCATCGACTTTGAAGCGGATACCGGCCTGCCGCGGGGATGGCGGACGAACTACAACATGCGGATCATGTGGTCGGGCCCTGCACTGGAGTCGAAGGGATACCAGTTCTACTTCATCGACGCGGACGGCACGGACCACTATATCCGGATGGAGCAGAACGCGGACGGGAGCTACAGTGCGAACCGGGGCAAGGACGAGGACGGGCTCGGGTATGCGTTTGCGTTTGTGAACCACGGGGAGACGACGGAGGAGTATCCGACGGTGGGGTACTACCTCACGGACAAAGAGGGCAACCGGTTTGTGTTTACCGGGGACGGGTGGCTGCGGTATTACCAGGACACGAAGGGGAACCAGATCGAGGTCACCTACGAAAACGGTGCGGATAAAGGCCGGATTACGAAGATCACGGACGGCGCGGGGAGGGAATACACCTTCAGCTACGGCAGCGGGAGCGACCGGCGGCTGACGAAGATCACGGGTCCGGACGGGAAGTGGACACAGCTGGGGTACAGCGATTACAACCTGCAATATATCTATTACAACGACAACCGGAGCGCGAGCAGCAGCGGGGTGAGGACGGAGTTCCGGTATGACGAGGGGCCGCTGACGCATGTATTCGACGCGGCGAGGCGGTATGTGCAGGTGCACTACGAGGGCGGCCGGGCGAAGACGCTGTCATACTATGGCAGCGATGAGACGGAGAACACGTCGTATACGTTTACCTACCACCACAACGAGACGGACATCACCGATCAGGCAGACCGGATAGTGACGTACCAGTTCAACAACTACGGGCAGACGGTGGGGGTAGTGAACCGGCAGACGGGGCAGGCGCAGTATTTCGAGTTTGGCGCACCCGACCCGTCGAAGGAGGAAAACGAGGGGAAGGAGAACAAGTTGCTCAACGCGTCGAAGACGCAGGGCAGTGTGAACAACCTGCTTGGCGACTTTGTGTACTACGGTGGGGGCAACTCATTTGTGACGGACACGGCCTACCAGTGGAACGGGCTGACGACGACCAAAGTGACCTGTCCCGCCAGCGGAGGCCCGTTCTGGCAGCATCAAGGGGTGGAGAACATCGCTGCGGGGACATACACGGCGTCTGCATATATCAGCACAAACGGGGCGACGCTGGGGCGCAGCGGCGCGTATGTGAGCGTGGACATCCGCAGCAAGAGCGACCCGGACGGGGCGGTGCTGCGGTCGGTGAGCAGCGAAGTGGTGAGCCATACGGAGGCGGGCGAGTGGACGCGGGTATCGGTGACGTTCACGGTGGCAGCAAACGAGTTTCCGCGGATGCACATCGGGTCGCAGGGGACGACGGGGACGTACTGGATCTCGGGCCAGCAGCTGGAGCCGGGAGAAGTGGCGAACCGCGTCAACCTTGTTAAGAATGCGTATCTGGAAGATGGCACGGCGGGCTGGCACTGGTATCCGGGTGGTGTGACGCCCGTGCGTACCACGGTGGATGGCAAGGCTGCATTGACAGTGCCGGGCGACATCGACACCGAGCAGCTTTTGGAGCAACACATTCTGACCAGCGGGAAGAAAGGCGATGTGTTCAGCTTCGGCGGCTGGGCGAAAGCGGGGTCGATTACCACCGGCGGGGTGCCGCTATATGGTAAGAACTATGACGTTTCGGACTGTGTGACGAGTTTCCGCGCACGGTTTGTATTTCTGAACGCCAACAATGAAGAACTGGAGGGAGGAACCTTTACAGCCGACTTCAATTTCGGGGTATTCGGCTGGCAGATTGCAGGCGGGCAGGCGATCGCGCCGAGCGACTATGCGTCTGTAAAGATTGACTTTGACTACGGCTATAATGTAAACACAGCGTATTTCACACAAGCCTATGTATACAAGGAGAACTACGGGCAGAGCTATACGTACGACAAGGACGGGAACGTGGTCAGCGCG
>DXWE01000146.1 GCA_019417045.1 Oscillospiraceae bacterium | reverse complement strand
CGCGAACCCGGAATACACATCCGGGTCGATCCCGCAGCCGCGCAGCACGTTCGGATGCACCATGCCGGCGCCGAGGATCTCGATCCAGCCACTGCCCTTGCACACCCGGCAGCCCTTGCCGCCGCAGGCGGAGCAGGACACGTCCACCTCCACGCTCGGCTCGGTGAACGGGAAGAAGGAGGGACGGAACTTCACCTTGGTGTCCGGCCCGTAGATCTCGCGGGCGAACTGCTCGAGCACCCCCTTGAGGTCGCACATCGTGATCCCCCGGTCCACCACCAGCCCCTCCATCTGGTGGAACACGGGGGAGTGGGTGGCGTCCACCTCGTCCGCACGGTACACCCGGCCGGGGCACACGATGCGGATCGGCGGCCTGCGGGACTCCATCGTGCGCACCTGGGCCGAGGAGGTCTGGGTGCGCAGCAGCAGCTCGTCGGTGATATAGAAGGTGTCCTGCATGTCGCGCGCCGGATGGTCCTTCGGCACGTTGAGCGCCTCAAAGATATAGTGGTCGGTCTCCACCTCCGGGCCGTCCACCACGTCGAACCCCATCGAGACGAAGATGTCGATCAGGTCGTTGGTCACGATGCTCAGCGGGTGCAGGGCCCCGCTTTTGCCGGCTTTGCCCGGCAGGGTGATGTCGAGCGTCTCGGATTGCAGCCGGGCCTCCTTCAGAGCCGTTTTGAGCGCGGCCTCCCGCTTCGCAAGCGCGCTCTCGATCTGCTGGCGCAGCTCGTTGACCTTCTGGCCCATTTTCGGGCGCTCCTCGGCCGACAGCGCGCCCATGCCGCGCAGCAGCTCGGTCAGCGCGCCCTTTTTGCCGAGCAGCTTCACCCGCAGCGCCTCGAGCTCCTGCACCGTGTGCAGCTCCTGCAGCTCGGCGGCGGCCTGCGCGCGCAGCGCCTCCAGTTTTTCCGTCATACTTCCTCATTCCTCCCTTGAAATTCCCGTACATGCCGGGTGCACCCGTACAGGCCGGGCGCAAAAGATTTCAAATCCAATTTTGGACAAAAGATTTCGGATCCCATTTCAGATCCGGATCACAGAAAAAGCCCCCCGTCTAAAAGAAAAAGCCCCCGTCCCCCTGCACGAGGGACGAAGACTGCGGTCTCCGCGGTACCACCCTGATTTTTGCCAAAAGCAAACACTTTTGCGACGGGTAACGGTGTCTGCCGTCAGAGCCTACCGCCCGCCTTGGGGGACCGCCCCCGCGGGTTTGAGCCCTGCCGCTCCGGAGTGAACTTCGGCGCCTCTCCCACGCGGGCCGCTTGCAGCCGGCGGCGGCCCTCTCTGTGGCGGGGATCAGGTGCGTACTCTCTCCTTCTTCGCGTTATCTGGGAGCCATCATACCACACCCTGTTTCAAATTGCAAGACCCCGGCGCACTTTTTCCGGATTTTCGGCGGCAGGCGGCGGAAAAAGTCCGCCTTTTGCCCAAAACCCGGCGGATTTTGTCCGGTACGCCTTTACAGAACGGGCAAAATATAGTAGAATAGAGAAAATCCGGAAACGGGAAGGGATGGGACACATGCAGCCAAAGTACAAACGCATCCTGCTCAAGCTCAGCGGCGAGGCGATGGCGGGCGAGCAGAAGATGGGACTCGATTTTGACACGGTGCTGCGCATCTGCGCCGCGATCAAGGAGTGTGCGGACGCGGGGGTGCAGATCGCGATCGTCGTCGGCGGCGGCAATTTCTGGCGCGGGCGTTCGAGCGGCAAGATGGACCGCACCCGCGCGGACCACATGGGCATGCTCGCGACCACGATCAACGCGCTGGCGCTCGCGGACGCGCTCGAGCAGCTCGACTGCGACGTGCGGGTGCAGACGGCGATCCAGATGAATCAGATCGCGGAGCCGTATATCCGCAACCGCGCGGTGCGGCACCTCGAGAAGGGGCGGGTGGTCATCTTCGGCTGCGGCACCGGCAACCCCTATTTCTCCACCGACACGGCGGCGGCGCTGCGCGCGGCGGAGATCGAGGCGGACATCATCCTCAAGGCCAGCATGGTGGACGGGGTGTACGATGCGGACCCGAAGACCCATCCGGATGCGGTGAAGTTCGACACGCTTCAGTACCTCGACGTGCTCAACAGGGATCTGAAGGTGATGGACTCCACCGCCGCCACCATGTGCAAGGACAACCATCTCCCGATCCTCGTGTTCAACCTCGAGGACCCGCAGAACATCGTGCGCGCGGTGGCCGGGGAACCGGTCGGCACATTGGTGCAATAACGGACAGGCATTCGGACATATATATGTGACAGGAATATAAAGGAGGCGCTACAGGCATGGAAATGGAACAGGTTTACCAGACGGCGAAGGACAAGATGGGCAAGACGATCCACGCGCTACAGAATGATTTTGCGTCGATCCGCGCGGGGCGGGCCAGCGCGTCGGTGCTCGACCGCGTGATGGTGGACTACTACGGGGTGCCCACCCCGGTGAACCAGATGGCGAACGTGTCGGTCCCGGAACCGCGCATGCTCACCATCCAGCCGTATGACAAGAGCACCCTGAAGGACATCGAGCGGGCGATCCTGGCCTCCGACCTCGGGCTCAACCCGCAGAACGATGGCAGCATGCTGCGGCTGTCCTTCCCGCCGCTGACCGAGGAGCGCCGCAAGGAGCTGAGCAAGCAGATCTTCAAGTATGCGGAGGAGGCCAAGGTGGCGATCCGCTCCATCCGGCGGGACGGGATCGACAAGCTCAAGGACATGAAGAAGAAGTCGGAGATCACCGAGGATGACCTGAAGGACGCGGAGAAGAAGATGCAGACCTTCACGGACGATTTCTGCAAGGAGATCGACACCCTCTCGGCGAAAAAAGAAAAGGACATTATGGAGCTGTAAGATGGGCCTGTTCAGACGCAAACGGACCGCGGAGGAACCGCAGGTGCTGCCCGTCCACCTCGGGATCATCATGGACGGCAACGGCCGGTGGGCGAAGCGCCGGGGCCTGCCGCGGAAAGCGGGGCACGCCGCGGGCGCGCAGGTGTTCCGCAGGATCACCAAATACTGCGAGAAGCGCGGGATCCGCTATCTGACGGTGTACGCGTTCTCGACCGAGAACTGGCGCCGCCCGGCGGACGAGGTGAACGCCATCATGGACCTGCTGCGGGACTATCTGAAGGAGTCGTTGTCGGACTTCCAGAAGGAGAACATCCGCACGCAGTTTATCGGCGACCGCACGCCGCTGTCGGAGGAGATCCGGCGGCTGATGGCAGAGGCCGAAGACTCCACCCGGCACAAGACCGGCATGACCCTCAACATCGCCGTCAATTACGGCGGGCGGGATGAGATCGTCCATGCGGCGCGCCGGCTGGCGGAGGAGGTGGCGGCGGGCGCTCTGTCGGCGGGAGAGATCGGCGAGAAAGCGCTGTCCGACCGGCTGTACACCGCCGGACAGCCCGACGTGGACATGATCCTGCGCCCGAGCGGGGAGTACCGGCTGTCCAATTTCCTGATCTGGCAGTCGGCCTATGCGGAATACGTGTTTATGGACGACATCCTGTGGCCGGATTTCACCGAGCGGGACCTGGACCGGGCGCTGCTGGAGTTTTCGCACCGTCACCGCCGTTTCGGCGGCCTGTGACGGGTCAGTTTTGAAAAGAGGGGGCCCCTGCCGGGCATGGCGGGGCCGCAGAGGAAAGGATGGAAGGCCCGCCCGGCCGCGTGCCGGGCGGCATCGGAAGGTATGAAAAAACGTGTGCTCACCGGAATCATTGGACTGTCGCTGTTGTTCCTCGTGCTCTTTTTCCTGCCGGCATGGTGCCTGAATATCTTTCTTGCGCTGCTGTCGGCGCTCGCGATGTACGAAATTTTGCAGGTGACCCATCTGCGCGGGCATAAGGGGCTGCTGCTGGCCTCGCTCGTGTTCTCGCTGGCGGCGCCGTTTCTGCTGATGTGGCATCGGCCGATCGTGGTGGTGTTCGCGGTGGTCGTCTATGCGGTGGTGCTCGGCCTGATCCAGCTGCACGGGCATGAGTCCCTCCCGGTGGAGCGCACCGGGTTCGTGTTCTGCATGACGCTGCTCGTGCCGCTGGCGCTCTCGTGCGTCGCGTATCTGCGGGCGGACGCGGTATACGGCCGGTTTTATGTGGTGCTCGTGCTGGTCCTCAGCTGGCTGTGCGACATCGGCGG
>DXWE01000145.1:1107-4252 GCA_019417045.1 Oscillospiraceae bacterium | reverse complement strand
CTGTCGGCCGTGCGGTGGAACACCCCGCTGCTGCTCATGAACGGTGCGCTGCTCTACGATTACCGGGAAAAACGGGTGCTCTACAGCTGCCTGCTGTCCGCAGCGGACACCGCGGCGGTGACCGCGCTGTGCCTGTCGCACGGCGCGCGCCCGTTTGTGTATACGCTCGAAAACGGGCGGCAGATGGCGCAGTATATCGGCGGCGCGTGCGCAAACCAGGAGCGGTTTTTCCGGGAGCGGGAACGGCTGTTTCCCGAGATGTTTTGCCGGGTGGACGCGTACACGCCGGGCGCGCAGGCGGTCTACTTCTCCATGCAGGGGGACTATGCGCCGCTTCTGGAGATCCGGCAGGCGCTGCGGTCCATCCCGGCGGCGGATTGCGTGCTCTATCTCGACAACTACCATGAGAACAACTACTATCTCGAGATCTTCCACCGCGACGCGGGCAAGGACAAGGGGGTGCGGCGGCTGGTGCGGCAGCTCGGGCTCTCCCGGGTGGTCGCGTTCGGCGACAACCACAACGACCTGCCGCTGCTGCGCCTGGCGGACACCGCCTGCGTGGTCGCGAACGCCGCACCCGAGATCCGTGCGGCGGCGGACACGGTGATCGCCGGCAACGACGAGGACGGGGTCGCACGCTACCTTAAGGCCGTGTGCGGCTGAGGGCAGCGAGAGCGGCAGGCGGCTTGAGACGGCGGGCGGATGAGGCGCGGGGCGGCTTGAGGCAGCCGCGGCGGCAAAGGCGGTGTGGGCAAAAAGCGCCGTGCGGGGCAGTTCAGGCAGAACGTCGCTGACGGCAACGGCGGCCGGTACCGCGCGGGTGCGCAGCGGGAATGGCGTGCAGTGCCGGGCGGCCGGGGCAGCAGCGGCCACCGCGACAGAGTGGGCCGGCACCGCGCGGGTGCGGGGACATACGGCTGGTTTGCCGCCGGGAGCGGCGGGAGTGCCGGGCGGCAGAGCCGCACGGATTTTCAGACATCACAGATGGAGGGGACGGCATGACGGAATTTCTGATCCGGCGGCTGGTGCGGGACTATGAGCAGACGGACGATCCCACGGTGCGCGGGCGGTACGGCAGGCTCGCGGGCGGCGCGGGGCTGTGCGCCAACCTGCTGCTGTTTGCCGGCAAGCTGCTCGCGGGATGGATCTCGGGCTCGATCGCCGTGATGGCGGACGCGTTCAACAACCTGTCGGACGCGGCCTCGTCGGTCGTGACGCTGGTCGGATTCAAGCTGTCCGCCGCGCCCCCCGACGAGGAGCACCCGTTCGGGCACGGGCGGGGGGAATACCTCTCGGCGCTCGTGCTCTCGATGCTCATTCTGCTCGCCGGGTTCGAGCTCGGCAAGTCCTCGGTCGAGAAGATTTTGCACCCGGCGGCGACCGCGTTCAGCTGGGTGTCGTTCGGGATCCTGATCGCGGCGCTGGTCGTCAAGCTCTGGATGGCGCTCTTTTACCGGCAGATCGGCATCCGCATCCGCTCGGACACGCTGCGCGCCGCCGCGACCGACAGCCGCAACGACATCCTGTGCACCGTGCTCGTGCTCGTGTCCATGGCCGTGGAGGCGCTCTCCGGCTGGCAGGTGGACGGGTATATCGGCGTGCTGGTCGCGTTGTTCGTGCTGTGGTCGGGGATCGGGATCCTCAAGGACAGCGTCTCCCCGCTGCTCGGCGCGGCGCCCGACCCCGAGATGGTGAAGGGGATCCGGGAGACGGTGCTCTCGCACGAGGGGATCGTCGGCATCCACGACCTCATCATCCACAACTACGGCCCCGGGCGGGTGGTGGTCTCGCTGCACGCCGAGGTGCCCGCGCACGAGGACATCCTCGTCAGCCACGACCTGATCGACCGGATCGAAAAGGAGCTGGCTGAGAAGTACCGGGCGGTGGTGTGTATCCACATGGACCCGGTGGACACGGACGACGAGCGGGTGCAGGAGCTGCGCGCGCTGACCGAGACGGTGCTGCAGGACATCGACAGACGGCTGTCGCTGCACGATTTTCGGGTGGTGTTCGGCGCGACCCACACCAACCTGATCTTTGACGTGGAGATCCCGTTCCATTTTGAGAATGCCGCGTCGCTCGCACCCGAGATCGAGCGGCGGGTGCGCCTGGCGGACGACCGCCTGCGGGTGGTCGCGACGCTCGAGCACAGCTTTTTGTAGGAGGGAGTCCCATGCCGCGAAAAACCTATCTCGAGGTCGGTGAGATCGTCAGCACCCACGGGGTGCGCGGCGAGCTGCGGGTACAGCCGTGGTGCGATTCCGCCGACCAGATGAAGCCGCTGCACACCCTCTATTTTGACGACGCGGGCCGCCGCGCGGTACGGGCGCAGTGCCGCCCGCACGGGACGGTCGCGCTCGTCCGGCTCGAGGGGGTGGACACGGTGGAGCAGGCGCAGGCGCTGCGCGGCGCCGTGCTCTACGCCCACCGGGACGACCTGAAGCTCCCGCCCGGCCGCTATTTCATCGCGGACCTGATCGGGCTGCGGGTGGTGGACCAAGACACGGGCGAGGACTACGGCGCGCTGTCGGACGTGAGCCACACCGGCGCGAACGACGTGTACCACCTGCGCCGGCCAGACGGGGATGAGGTGCTCATCCCGGTGATCCCGGACGTGATCCGGCAGGTGGATCTCGACGGCGGGGCGGTGTACATCACCCCGCTCAAAGGACTGTTTGACGATGAGAATTGATCTGCTCACCCTGTTCCCGGAGATGTGCGAGCGGGTGATGGCGGAGAGTATCCTCGGCCGCGCGCGGCAGAAGGGGATCCTCGACATCCGCTGCCACCAGATCCGGGAGTACACGACGAATAAACAGAACCAGGTGGACGACTACCCCTACGGCGGCGGGCTCGGCATGGTGATGAACGCCCAGCCGATCGCCGACTGCTTCCGCGCGGTGTGCAAAGAGAGCGGGGAGCGGCCGCACCTGATCTACATGTCCCCGCAGGGGGCGGTGCTCACCCAGCGCCGCGCGCTCGAGCTCTCCCGCCTGCCGCACATCTGCGTGCTGTGCGGGCACTACGAGGGGGTGGACGAGCGGGTGCTCGACGCGCTGGTGGACGAGCAGATCTCGATCGGGGACTATGTGCTCACCGGCGGGGAGCTGCCCGCGCTCGTGCTGATCGACTGCGTGTCCCGGCT
>DXWE01000145.1:0-1097 GCA_019417045.1 Oscillospiraceae bacterium | reverse complement strand
TCACCGAGGAGAGCCATTTTGCCGGGCTGCTCGAATACCCGCAGTACACCCGCCCCGCCGAGTGGGAGGGCCGCGCGGTACCCGAGGTGCTGCTCTCCGGCCACCACAAAAACATCGAGGCGTGGCGCCGCCGGCAGGCGATCGAGCGCACCGCGCGCAGGCGGCCGGACATGCTCGAGCGCGCGGCGCTGACCGACGCGGAGCGGGCGTGGGCGGCGCAGCTGCTCGCCGGGTGCGGCGAGGAAAAGGGGGAGGCGAGCGGCGGGGGGACCGCGCCGGACAATGCGGACGACATGGCCGCCGCGCCAGACCTTGAACCGGCCGCCGCGCCAGACCTTGAACCGGGCGGCTGAACGGGGCCGGTTCGAGGGTGTGCCCCGCCGGCAAGGCCCCCGGCCGCGCGCAGATGGCGGCCTTTCGGACAGCCAAGCGGGCCATATCCGTCGACTTCGGTTTTTCTGCCCAAAAACTTCTCAACAACATTGTGAATTGCTACAAATCGCGGGGAGCGGTTTTGGCCAAAATGAGGCACTTGACCAAAATTGCAGTTTTTGACGATTTCTGTTCCCAAAATCCGTTGACGGGGCATACAATTGTGGTATAATACTATACACACACAAACACCCGTCCCGCCGTTGCGGCAACAGGCGGGTGTTTGGATCCGAACCAGGAGGTCGGGGAGCGGAATCCCCGCCCGGGTCAACAGTCATTTTGAGATTAGAAGGAGAACGGTTATGTACGTGAAAGAAGTTCTGGTACAAAATCAGGTTGGCCTGCATGCACGCCCCGCGACGTTCTTCATCCAGAAAGCCAACGAGTTCAAATCCTCGATCTGGGTGGAAAAGGAAGAGTGCCGTGTCAACGCGAAGAGCCTGCTCGGTGTGCTGTCGCTCGGTATCGTGGGCGGCACCGAGATCCGCATCATCGCGGACGGACAGGACGAGCAGACGGCGGTGGACAGCCTGGTCAGTCTGGTGGAGTCCGGGTTCGCGGAATGAGAGTCATGAAAAAAGCGCGGTCACTGCGGTGATCGCGCTTTTTGTTATGGCAGGGCCGGCTATCGCCAGAGGGGAGGACGCGTGCGGCGCGCCGGGGCC
>DXWE01000144.1 GCA_019417045.1 Oscillospiraceae bacterium | reverse complement strand
GGGTCCCCCACCGCGCTGCCCATCAGCGTCCCGGTCACCGCCTGCGGCGCGCAGCCGAGCAGCGAGCCGAGATAATACGGCTTTTTGTCCACCCGCCGGGTGCCCGCGAACAGGCTGACCGCGTCGGTCGAGATCCCGGGCAACAGCCGCAGCAGCGCGATGGAGCCCACCGTGTTCAAAGAGCCGGAACGCATCAGGCTGTCGAGCGGCCGGACCCGTTTTGCGGCCCACCGCAGCGCCCGGTCGACCACCCCCGCGGCGAACCGGCGGGCGAACAGGTAGTCCCAGGTGAACTCGAGCAGCAGGCAGCCCGCCGTGACGGCCAGCGCCGGCACCGGCGAGAACAGCAGCCCCGCCGCGATGTACACAACCGGCTGGGGCAGCAGCACCACCGTCACGGATTTGAGCAGATAGAGCCCCACCAGGATCGGCATCGCGACCAGCCACTGGTCTTTATAGTGCTCCAACCCGCTCAGATCCATGCGCGCGACATGCAGCACCAGCGGCACCGCCACGAGCAGCGCCAGGATCCCGAGCACGGCCCACAGCATCCGGTTCTTTCTCATGGCGTCCCCTTTCCCTTTACATGGATTCTTTTTACATGGATTCTTTACAGTATACCAAATTCCGACACAACAATCAATAGTCTATCCATATTCCCGCCGCCGATAAAAAATCCCCCCGCGCGATTGACATTTGGCCGCTTTGCGATTACACTTAAGAGGTATGATTTTACAGGGCACACGCCCGTGAAAGGAATGGAACGCACATGAACAACGCGGAGAAGTCGATGGACAAGCTGGTGGCCCTGTGCAAGGGACGCGGGTTTGTCTATCCGGGCTCGGATATCTACGGGGGGCTTGCGAATACCTGGGACTACGGCCCGCTCGGGGTGGAGCTGAAGAACAACGTCAAACGGGCGTGGTGGAAGAAATTCGTGCAGGAGAGCCCCTATAATGTGGGGCTGGACAGCGCGATCCTGATGAACCCGCAGGTGTGGGTGGCGTCGGGGCATGTCGGCAACTTCTCCGACCCGCTGATGGACTGCAAGAGCTGCAAGACCCGCCACCGCGCGGACAAGCTGATCGAGGACACGGGCGTCAACCCCGCGGGCTGGTCGTTTGAGGAGATGGAGCGGTATATCGACGAGCACGACATCCGCTGCCCGGAGTGCGGGGAACACAACTTCACCCCGATCCGCACCTTCAACCTGATGTTCAAGACCTTCCAGGGCGTGACGGAGGACCAGAAGAGCGAGCTGTACCTGCGTCCCGAGACCGCGCAGGGGATCTTCGTCAACTTCGCGAACATCCAGCGCACCACCCGCCGCAAGATCCCGTTCGGGGTGGCGCAGATCGGCAAGAGCTTCCGCAACGAGATCACCCCGGGCAACTTCATCTTCCGCATCCGGGAGTTCGAGCAGATGGAGCTGGAGTTCTTCTGCCAGCCGGGCACGGACCTCGACTGGTTCCGCTACTGGAAGGACTACTGCCACCGGTGGCTGCTCTCGCTCGGGCTGCGGGACGAGAACCTGAAGCTGCGCGACCACGAGCAAAAGGAGCTCTCCCACTATTCCAAGGCGACGACCGATTTCGAGTTCCTGTTCCCGTTCGGCTGGGGCGAGCTGTGGGGCATTGCCGACCGCACGGACTACGATTTGAAACAGCACATCGAGCACTCCGGCCAGAGGCTCGAGTATTACGACTCCGAGTCGGGGGAACACTATGTGCCGTACGTGATCGAGCCCTCGCTCGGCGCCGACCGGGTGGTGCTCGCGTTCCTGTGCGACGCATACGACGAGGAGACGGTGGACGAGAAGGACACCCGCGTCGTGCTGCGGCTGCACCCGGCGCTCGCCCCCTACAAGGCGGCGGTGCTGCCGCTCTCGAAAAAGCTCGGGGAGGACGCGCGCAGGGTGTATGACGAGCTGTGCGGGAAGTTTATGGTGGACTATGACGAGGCCGGCTCGATCGGCAAGCGGTACCGCCGGCAGGACGAGATCGGCACCCCGCTGTGCGTCACCTTCGACTTCGATTCGCTCGAGGACCGGTGCGTGACCGTGCGCGACCGCGACACGATGGAGCAGGTGCGCCTGCCGATCGCAGAGCTCTCCGCGTATATCGAGAAGAAGATCGCCTTTTGAGAATTGGAGAAAGAGAAAAGGAGTGAACCCCCATGTCCCTCTGCCTGCGTGTTGCCGATGACGATCCCGCGCTGCTGGAAGCGCTTGCCGACCTCTCCCTGCCGGTGTCGGACAGCGGCGTCCCGCTGCTGCTCGAACCGGACAGGGCGGTTGCAGGCCTCTCGGTGCGCCGGGACGAAGGCGGCATCCGTATCGCCTATTCCGAGCGGGCGTACCTGTTCCGCGCGCTTTCTCTGCTCGCGGAGCGCCGGGACGAGCCGGACCTCTCTCTCACGCAGCACCCGCAGTTTTCGACAAACGGCGCGATGCTCGACTGCTCGCGCAACGCGGTGCGCCGGGTTCAGAGCGTGAAAGCGTTCATCCGCCGGCTGGCGCTGATGGGGCTGAACACCCTGCTGCTCTATACCGAGGACACGTATGAGATCGCAGACAACCCGTATTTCGGGTATATGCGCGGGCGGTATGCGGCCGCAGAGCTGCGGGAGCTGGACGCCTATGCCGCCTCGTTCGGGGTCGAGCTGATCCCCTGTATCCAGACGCTCGCGCACCTGCAATCCGCGCTGCGCTGGCGGACGTACGGGGACATCTGTGACATCGACGACATCCTGCTGTGCGGGGACGAGCGGACGTATGCCCTGATCGAGGAGATGCTCAAGGCCTGCCGCGCGGCGTTTCGCAGCCGCCGGATCCACATCGGTATGGACGAGGCCTACCATCTCGGGCGGGGGCGGTACTTTGACAAAAACGGCCCGGTCGAGCGGTTTGACATCATGTGCCGCCACCTGAAACGGGTGCGGGAGCTGTGCGCGAAATACGATTTTGAGCCGATGATGTGGAGCGATATGTTCTTCGACTACGCGGGCGACTACGCGGCCGACGCGGGGGACCGGCTGCAGCAGGTGCCAGGCGGCGTCTCGCTCGTCTACTGGGACTACTATAACACCGACCAGGCGCGGTACGACCGCAACCTGAAAGCCCACCGGCAGCTGCCCAACCCGGTGGTGTTCGCGGGCGGCGGCTGGTGCTGGACGAGTTACGGCACCAGCGTGAAGCACAGCCTGCACGCCATGCGGCTCGCGCTCGACGCGTGCGCCGAAAACGGCGTGCGGGAGGCGTTTTGCACCCTGTGGGGGGACAACGGCGCGGACGCGGATCTGTTTTCGGCGCTCCCGGTGGTGCAGCTGTTCGCGGAGCGCAGCTTCGACCCCGGCCAGACGGAGGAGGCGTTTGCCCGCCGGTTTGAGACGTGCACAGGCGGCAGGCTCCCGGATTTTCTGCTGCTGAGCGATCTCGACCAGCCGGGCGGGCAGGACCGCGCGGGCGCGGATCCCTGCAAGTACCTGCTGTTCCAGGACCCGCTGTGCGGATTGTTTGATCGGCACGTCGCGCCGGGATACAACGACTACTATGCCGCCCTGTCCCGGAAGCTCACGGACGCCGCGGGGCGCAACCCGCTCTACCGCCTGACCTTTGAGACCGCGGCGGCGCTGTGCGCGGTGCTCGCCAAAAAGGCGGAGGTCGGGGTGCGGCTGAAGGCCGCCTATGACGCCAGCGACCGGGATATGCTCCGCCTGCTCGCCACCAAGACGCTGCCCGAGATCGCGGATCTCGCCGGTGTGTTCAAAGACCGGCTGCAGGCGCGCTGGATGCAGGAGAACAAGCCGTTCGGGTTTGAGGTGCAGGACATCCGGATCTCGGGGGTCATCGGGCGGGCGTGGTCGGCGGCCAGCCGGGTGCTCTCCTTTGTGGACGGGGAGATCGAGCGGCTCGAGGAGCTCGAAGAGGAGCGGCTCTATTTCGACTGCCGTGCCGAGGAAGGCCGCCCGCTCGACATCAACTATAATATCTGGCAGCACCAGGCCACCGCGTGTATACTGTGACTGCCGGCCGCCGCCCGTTTCCCGGGGCGGCGCGCTGTTTTTCCAAGCTGTTTTTCAAGAAGGATGTGACGTGACATGACCGACGGATTTGTGCGGCTCGCCGCCGCCACCCCCACCGTCCGCCTGGCGGACCCGCAGGCGAACGCGCGGGAACTCGTCCGCATCGCGCGGGAGGTGCCGGAGCACACCGCGCTGCTCGTGTTCCCGGAACTGTGCCTCACCGGCTACACCTGCGGCGACCTGTTTTTGCAGCCGACGCTGCTGCGCGCGGCGGAGCGGGCGCTCGAATCGCTGCTGCGGGACACCACCC
>DXWE01000143.1:2238-4366 GCA_019417045.1 Oscillospiraceae bacterium | reverse complement strand
GTACTAAACTCAGTGCGTTTAGTATAGGATTATTTTGGTTCACATATTTACTAGATTAGTAAACTCTCAAATCTTACCCGTACCGCGTTTTTCTCCCGGTCAAATGAAAACAAAAAATAAAAAAACGCCAGCTATTTTTCAGCTGCCGTACAGTGGTCGCGCGACGATCCAGCCCAGTCGCAGAGCGGGTTTCTAGGTTTTGAGAGTGGCGATCGACGCCATGCGTTGGCCATTTACGATGTAAGATATAAAAAAAGGGCCTGTCACCACCTGTGACAGCCCACTTCAAAAAAACATTCAGTTAAACAGATTCTCCACCGTCACCCCTTTTGCCCGCCAGTTTTCCATCCACTGCCGGATGGCCGTCGTCTCCCGCACATAGCACAGGCAGTACCCATCCGCCTGCATACACCTGTCGATCCAGTCCGTCTCCCGCGTTTTATCGTTTGGCGGCGTCCTCACCAGACGGTCCGCCTGTTGCTCCAGCCTCTCCCACTGATAGCACACATCCGGCCGATCCGCCACCTCTTTTTCGGCATTCGGGGGGGGCACCAGCCACAATTGTACGTCCGTAAGCTCTCCTTTCAGTTTGATCGCCGCCGCTGCTGCAATCCAGCCGAAGTCTGACCAGCTCCCTGCCGCGAAGACGGTCACCCCCCGTCCGTACAGCATTTTCATTTCCCTCTCCAGCCGTTTTTGAATGATTCCCCACTCCTGCCGCGGCACCTCCTGCTGCCCGAAAAGGCAACAAACTGTCTGCATTTTTTCGCCCTCCCCCAACACAAATAGAAAGCACATCCGACGCTTTTTCTCAAACGTCTTTTGCCCTTTCCGTATGATTTCTTAGATAGTAGCACCAAAATTGCCACTAATACTATAACCTGAACTGATTGTAGTTCCTTTATCCTTATTAGTATATCCTTTCACTTGCGTTAAATTTGTCAGAATATGGGGGAAGGGAAAAATTGATGTTTCATTTAAAGAAAGACTTCAAGAACGCCAACATCCCGCGCACGATCCGGTTTACCGAACCCCTGTTCCAGGAGCTCAACAAAGTGGCCGCCGCCAACGGGATCTCGTTCAACCTGCTGGTGCTGCAATGCTGCCGCTATGCGCTGAACAACATCTCGCCGGAGGACACCTGACACTGCGGCCGGTCCTCTTATACAAAAAAGCCGGGTACTGCGCGTACCCGGCTTTTTTCATGAGGGCAGATTTTCCTCATCGGGTGAGGAGGAGAGAGGTTACCCCTCGGGTGGATCGGACAGTGCCTTCTCAATTGCCGCCAGTTCCAGCTGAGAAAACGCCGTGTGCCCGAGGATCCCGAGGTTGTCGAGGATCTGTTCCGGCCGGGACGCGCCGACCAGCACGCTCGTGACTTCCCCGTCCCGCAGCACCCACGAGAGCGCCATCTGCGCGAGCGTCTGCCCGCGGAGAGCCGCCACCTCCCGGAGCCGCTGCACCTGCCGCAGCCGTTCGGGTGTGATCTGCTCACGGTTCAGGAACGGGCTGCGTCCGGCCGCGCGGCTGTCCGCCGGAATCCCGTGCAGGTACCGGTCGGTCAGCACCCCCTGTTCGAGCGGGCTGTAGGCGATCAGCCCGCACCCGTTTTCGGCCGCGAACGCCTTCAGCCCGTCGGCTTCGATATGGCGGTCGAGCAGGGAATACCGGCACTGGTTGATGATAAACGGGCAGTGCAGCTCCGAGAGGATCTCCATCGCCTGCGCGGTGTGCTCGCGGTCGTAGTTCGAGATGCCGGCATACAGCGCCTTGCCGCTCTTCACCGCGCTGTCGAGTGCGAGCATGCTCTCTTCTATCGGGGTGTCCGGGTCCATCCGGTGGTGGTAGAAGATATCGACATATTCGAGCCCCATCCGCCGCAGGCTCTGGTCGAGGCTCGCCAGCAGGTATTTCCGGCTGCCGCCGTCGCCGTAGGGTCCGGGCCACATGTCATAGCCCGCCTTGGTGCTGATGACCAGCTCATCCCGGTAGGGCGCCAGGTCGTCCCGCAGCAGCCGCCCGAAATTCTCCTCCGCGCTGCCCGGATCCGGGCCGTAGTTGTTCGCCAGATCAAAGTGTGTGATCCCGTGGTCAAACGCGGTGCGGCACAGCTGCCGCATGTTGCCGT
>DXWE01000143.1:0-2228 GCA_019417045.1 Oscillospiraceae bacterium | reverse complement strand
GCCCGAGCGACACCGCCGGCAGCTTCAGGCCCGAAGACCCGCACCGCCGGTATGCCATTGTGTCGTAGCGGGTGTTTTTCGCCGTATAGGGCATGCGATCCCCTCCTCCATATAGTATAACCAAAAAACGGCCGGGACGCCGCGGCGTCCCGGCCGGTTCTCTCTCACAGCGCCTCCACCAGCGCCTTGGTGTCACGCGCGATGACCAGCTCCTCGTCCGTCGGGATCACGAAGGCGCGCACCTTCGAATCCGGGCCGCTGATCTCGATCTCCTGCCCGCGGGTCTGGTTGTTCTTCTCGTCGATGGTCACGCCCATGTACGAGAGCCCCTCGAGCACCTCCCGGCGCAGCCGCTGCTGGTTTTCGCCGATCCCGGCGGTGAACACGATCGCATCCAGCCCGCCGAGCGCGGCGATAAACCCGCCGACGAACTTGATGATCTGGTAGGTGCGCATATCCCACGCGAGCTTTGCCCGCTCGTTGCCCGCGTCCACCGCCGCGGTGATATCGCGGTCGTCGCTCGAGACACCCGAGATTCCGAGCATGCCGGACTTCTTGTTCAGCACGATGTCCATCTCGGCCGGGGAGAGGTGCTCCTTGTCCATCAGGAAGGTCACCACCGACGGGTCGAGCGAGCCGGAGCGCGTGCCCATCAGAAACCCGTCGAGCGGGGTCAGGCCCATGGTCGTGTCGATGCACTTGCCGTCCTTCACCGCGCACAGCGACGAGCCGTTGCCAAGGTGGCAGGTGATGATCCGGGTACCCTGGCCGTCCGGCTTGCCGAGCAGCTCACAGCACCGGTGGGACACATAGCGGTGGGAGGTGCCGTGGAACCCGTAGCGGCGCACGCCGTACTTCTCATAGTATTCGTACGGCACGCCGAACATATAGGCTGTCTGGGGCATGGTCTGGTGGAACGCGGTGTCGAACACCACCACCTGCGGCACGTCCTCACCGAACGCGGCGATGGCGGCGTTGATCCCCTGCACATGCGCCTTGTTGTGCAGCGGCGCCAGCGGGGAGAGCGCGTCGATGTCCCGGATGACCTGCGGCGTGACCAGCACCGACTGGTGGAAGATGTCGCCGCCCTGCACGATCCGGTGGCCGATGGCGGCGACCTCCGACAGGTCGGAGAGCACCTTCCCCTCGCCCGTCAGCAGCGCCTGCTTCACCTGCTCGAACGCGGCGGTGTGGTTGGGCATGTCCACCTCCACTGTCCGGGAATAGCCCGTGTTCGTCTTGTGGGTGAACCGCCCGTCGATCCCGATGCGTTCACAGTTGCCCCTGGCGAGCACCACTTCCCCGTCCATGTCGATCAGCTGATATTTCAGCGACGAGCTGCCCGCGTTGATGACCAGAATTTTCATGTGTGTCAACCGTTCCTTTCCCGCCGGCGTCATCCGGCCCCTTTTCGTTCTTGCAACCCGGGGGCAAATCGCGTATACTGGAGTTGGGATTTTCCCCCATAACTATTCTATTATAGACCGGCTTCACGGGTTTTTCAAGGTCTTTTGGGGAAAGGCGGGATTTTTTTGAAGGTTGTCGGGATCGTGGCGGAGTACAATCCGTTCCACAACGGCCACGCCTATCAGATCGAGCGGCTGCGCGATCCGGAGGGGGAGGTGCGCGCCACCCATGTGGTGGCGGTGATGAGCGGGCATTTCATGCAGCGCGGGGAGCTCTCTCTCCTGCCCAAGTCCGACCGGGTGCGCATGGCGCTGCTTGGCGGGGTGGATCTCGTGCTCGAGCTGCCCGTCCCCTGGTGCCTGTCGTCGGCCGAGGTGTTCGCGCGCGGCGCGGTCTCGCTGCTGCACGCGCTCTCCTGTGTGGACATGCTCGGCTTCGGCAGCGAGTGCGGCGATCTCGCCGCGCTGCAAAAGGCGGCCGCGCTGCTCGACAGCCCGCGCCTGGCCGAGCTGCTGCGCTACCATCTCGGCTACGGGATCTCCTATCCCGAGGCGCGGCAGAAGGCGCTGCGGGAGCTGGGCGGCGACAAAACGGCCGCGCTGCTCACTGAGCCGAACAACACCCTCGGGATCGAATACCTCCGGGCGCTGCGGGCGCTCTCCTCCCCGATCGCTCCCACCACCGTCCGCCGGCGCGGCCCGGCACACGACGCGCAGCTCCCGCTCGGCACCATCGCGTCCGCGAGCCATGTGCGCACGCTGATCCGTGCGGGGCGGCTGCGGGACGCGCTGCCCTATCTGCCGCCCCGCACGGATCAGCGT
>DXWE01000142.1 GCA_019417045.1 Oscillospiraceae bacterium | reverse complement strand
GGCCGCAGGCGTCGCCGGGTCACCGTCCGCAGCCGCTGCCCCCTGCCACGCTCCCCGTTAGGAAGGGAATCGGTTTGCAAGGCAGCCGCGTGCCCCTGCACCCTTCTCCACGCAATCGGGCGGTTTGCACAAACCGCTAAAACGCGGGTGGCCGCAAGGGTGTCCAGCGGTTTGCACAGACCGCTAAAACGCGACGCCCCTCCGAGTGGGCGGCAAGCGTTTTCGCCGGGCCAACGCGAAGCGGTGGGTCGTGGACGTCCAGCGTTTTCGCCGAGCCAGCGCGAAGCGGTGGGTCGTGGACGTCCAGCGGTTTCGACGAGCCAGCGCGAAGCGGTGGGTCGTGGGTGGCAAGCGGTTTCGCCGGGGATTCCCCTTTGCAAAATCCCGTTATAACATCCGCGTCTCGTTGATGCGCAGCTCGAACTCCCGGCCAAAAAACGCCGCCGCGTCACGGCACAGGGTCATGCGCGTGAGGAAGATCTCAAAATAGTCCATCACCGCGCAGATCTCCGTGTCGATCCGGATGGCGAGCGTGATCCGCCGTTTGTCCTCCTTCACGGTCAGCACCGCGCTCTCCACCGCATAGTTCACCCGGTCGTGGATGTCGAATGCCGGGTCCTCCGGCGCCACCCGCACCCTGGAGCGGCGCACGTCGCTCTTGTCCGCCAGAATCAGCGCCGCGGACAGCGGCGTCACGGCGCTCGCGGTCTTTTCGTCGTGGTTGCCGATCGCCGTGATCACCTGTGCCTTCTCCTCCGGGTCCATCCCGAGCCCGGTGAGGATCTGGTAGGCGAGCAGCGCGCCGGAGTGCGCGTGCCCCTGCCGGTTGACCGCGTTGCCGATGTCGTGCAGATACCCCGCGATCCGCGCCAGCTCGCACGTGCGCCCGTCATACCCGAGCTGCGAGAGCACCGCCGCCGCCGTCTGCGCGGCCATGGCGGCGTGCCCCCGCCCGTGGTCGGTGTACCCGAGCACCCCGAGCGCGTGGTTCCCCGCCTCCAGCAGCGCGTTCACCTCCGCATTTTGCCGAATGTCGTCATAGGTCAGCATGGTCCTTCCTCCCGGGAAAACAAGTTGACAGCGAGCGGAAAATCGCGTACAATGAAACAAATCGACTTTCCTGCGCATACTAGCATAGTGTATGCCGCAACCGGCGGCCGCGCGGGGAAAGCGTTTCCCCCGTCTCCCCTTCAGTATACCACACCACGCGGGAAACGAGTAGGGATTTCCCAAAATTTTACAAAGGGGGCGATCGCATGCTGCTGGCACTCGACGTGGGCAACACCAATATCACCATCGGCGTCTTTGCGGGCGAGATCCTGCGCTTTGAGTCGCGCGTCGCGACCGACCGGCGCAAGATGTCCGACCAATATGCGGTGGAACTGCTCGATATCCTGCGGCTGCACGGCATGGACGCGCATGCGTTTGAGGGCGCGGTCATCTCCTCGGTGGTGCCGCCGCTCGATCACGCCATCCAGCGCGCCGCGCGCACCGTGACCGGCGTCGACCCGCTGCTCGTCGGGCCGGGCACCAAAACCGGCATCAACATCCGGCTCGACAACCCCGCCCAGCTCGGGCCCGACCTGCTCGTCGGGGCGGTCGCCGCCATCGCGATCTACGGCGCGCCCTGCCTGATCTGGGATCTCGGCACCGCGACCACCCTGTCGGTGGTCGACCGGGAGGGCGCGTTCCTCGGCGGCGCGATCATGCCCGGCGTGAACACCGCGCTCGAGTCCCTCGTCCAGCAGGCCTCGCTCCTCCCCCGCATCCGCGTCGAAGCGCCGCCCCGCGCGGTCGGCTCCAACACGGTGCACTCCCTGCAGTCGGGCGCCATCTTCGGCAATGCCGCCCTGATCGACGGCATGTGCGACCGGGTCGAGCGGGAGCTCGGCTACCCGGCAAAAGTGATCGCGACCGGCGGGCTCGGCCGCGAGATCGTCCCCCACTGCAAACGCAAGATCCTCTATGACGACACGCTGCTGCTCACCGGGCTGCGGCTGGTATATGAGAAAAACCGCCGCGGCTGAAGCGGCGGCTGGAAACACGGTTTTTGGTGGCAACGCCGCCGGCTCTGGCAGGCCCGGCGGAGCAGCTTTTCGGCCGTTCACGCGGCCGCGGCGCTCCAGCCGAACGGGGCCCTACAGGCGAAAGCGGCGGGAATAGATCCACAAATATGCGCTGTATTGACCAAGCGGCGGGCGGCAACGGGCGGCGGAGGGCAGGTGCCTCTTCCGGTGCGGCTCCGGCAAAAGGGGCGCGCGCGGCGGCGGAGTTCTCCCGCAGCCGATGGCCGGCGCGCCGCGGCAAACAGCAGCAGGAGGTATGTGTATGTCAACCCTGTCCCCGGCGGCTTCCCGGGCGCGGATCCTGCGCCTGTGCGAGACCGCCCTGCTCACGGCCATCATCGTGCTGATGGCCTTCACCCCGCTCGGCTATCTGCGGATGCCCGGCCTCGAGATCTCCTTCATCCAGATCCCGGTGGCGGTCGGCGCCATCCTGCTCGGGCCGGGTACCGGGCTGTTCCTCGGCGCGGTGTTCGGGATCACCAGCTTCTTCCAGTGCTTCGGCTTCAGCGCGTTCGGCGCCGCGCTGCTCGTTATCAACCCGTGGCTCACCGCGGTCGTGTGCCTCGTGCCGCGCGTGCTCATGGGCTGGCTGTGCGGGCTGCTCTTCCGCGCGCTCTCCCGGGTGGACAAAACCCGCCTGCTCTCCTTTGGCGCGGCGAGCCTCTCCGCCGCCCTGCTCAACACCGTCTTCTTCACGGCCGCCGTGCTGCTGCTGTTCGGCAGCACCGACTATATCCATCAGTTGCAGCAGACGCTCGGCGCGACCGGGATCCTCACGTTTGTCGTCGCGTTCGTCGGCCTCAACGGGCTGGTGGAGGCGATCGTGTGCACCGTGGTCGGCACCGCGGTCTCCAAGGCGCTCAGCGTGTGGCTGAAAAAGCTCTGACAGGTTTTTTTCTGACAGGCAGCGGCCGGTCACCCGAAGGTGGCCGGCTTTTTTTGCCTGAAAAGTTACAGTTTCGTAACTATTTCGTCACATACTTTTCCGCCCCCGGTGGTACGCTATCCCTGAACAGGGCGCCAACAGGGCGCCAGCGGCCGCCAAACCGGCAGGACGGCAGGGGGTACGCTCCCCCGGCGGCGGGGACTGCGCGCACGGCGCGCAGCGCGAGTGTGGAGACGGCCGCGGCCGGGGGGCAACGATGCACAGGGGCCCGATCCGGCGGCCGGAGGAGAAGTGTGCAGGGCATGCCCTACATGGCGGCCAAAGGAGAAGCGGCGCGCACGGCGCGCGGCGCGAGGACACACGCCGGCAATGACAGGCGGGCATATCAGAGGACGGCGCCCTCCCCTGTGCGGGCGCAGAATCGGAGGGGGATACAGTCGCGTGGGCAGGATCGGATACCTCATTCAAAAAGTCCGGCATCTCGACCGGGCGGGTCTGGACGAGCGGGTGGAGCAGGTGCGCGGGCGCACCGGCCGGTCCCGGTTGCACATCCGCGCGGATATGGCCTGGTGTGCGCTGCGGTACGGCGCCGGGTATATCGACTACACGTCGGTATGGACCAGATGTCCGCCCGCGAGCGCAAACAGGTGCTCACCAGCGGCAAAAACCGCCTGTATGTGGCCGCTCTCAACGACCGGGCGGCCAGCGCCCGCTATTTTGACGACAAGGCTGCGTTCCTGCGGCGGTTTTCGCGGTTCACCGGCCGGGAGTTCCTCGAGATCACCGACGCGACCACCCCCACAGAGGTGGAGGCGTTTTTACAGCGGCACCCGGTGTTCATGGCAAAGCCGCGCGACGGGATGTGCGGCAAGGGGGTGGAAAAGCGGCGGGCGGACGAGTTTGCCGACGCCCAGGCGCTGCTCTCCCACCTGCGGCAGACCGGCCGCGCCCTGCTCGAGGAGGTCATTGTCCAGCATGCCGCGCTGCAATCCCTCTACCCGCACGCGGTCAACACGGTGCGCGTGGTCACCCTGTCGGACGGCAGGGACCCCCACGTGCTCTACGCCTGCCTGCGGGTCGGCGCCGGCGGGGGCGTGGTGGACAACTTCAACTCAGGTGGGTTGAGTGTGCCGGTGGATCTGGCGGACGGGACCATCCGTATGCCCGCGCTCAACAGGCGCGGCGAGCGCTTCGATCGACACCCCGACACCGGCGTGGCCTTCTGCGGGCTGCGGCTCCCGCTGTGGGAAGAGAGCCTCGCGCTTGTCAAAGAGGCCGCGCGGGTGGTGCCCGCCGTGCGGTATGTCGGATGGGACATCGCGCTCACCCCCCAGGGACCGGTGCTCGTCGAGGGCAACCCGTTCCCCGGCAACGGCATCGTCCAGCTGTATGGGCAGGGCCCTGGCGACCGCGGGATCCTGCCGCTGTTCGAGCAGGTGGTGCC
>DXWE01000141.1 GCA_019417045.1 Oscillospiraceae bacterium | reverse complement strand
AACTGGAGAGACTACGCGCGGCTGGATGCGTCCGGCGGCGAGCGGCTGGAGCGGTGGGGGGAGATCCTGCTCATCCGGCCGGACCCGCAGGTGGTGTGGGATACCCCCAAAGAGGCGCCCGAGTGGAAAGCGGCGCACGCGCGCTACCACCGTTCCAAAACCGGCGGCGGGCACTGGGAGGTCTATCGCACCATCCCCGACGTGTGGCAGATCGGCTATGATACGCTGCGGTTCCGCCTCAAGCCGATGGGGTTCAAGCACACCGGGCTGTTCCCCGAGCAGGCGGTCAACTGGGACTGGATGGGCGCGCTCATCCGCGGCGCCGGACGGCCGGTGCGGGTGCTCAACCTGTTCGGTTACACGGGCGCCGCGACCCTCGCGTGCGCCGCCGCCGGCGCGAGCGTGACCCATGTGGACGCCGCGCGCGGCATGGTGCTGTGGGGCAAGGAGAACGCCGCGGCGTCCTCCCTTGCCGACCGGCCGATCCGCTGGCTGGTGGACGACTGCCGCAAGTTCGTGCAGCGGGAGATCCGCCGCGGCAGCGCCTACGACGGGATGGTGATGGACCCGCCGTCCTACGGGCGCGGGCCGAACGGCGAGGTGTGGAAGCTCGAGGACGAGATCTATCCGCTGCTGTGCGACTGCCTGCGGGTGCTCTCCGAAAAGCCGCTGTTCCTCGCGGTCAACTCCTACAGCGCCGGGCTGTCCCCGTCGGTCATGGGGTACCTGCTCCATTGCCTGATGGTCCCCGTGTACGGCGGCTCTGTGCACACCGAGGAGATCGGGCTGCGGGTGCGCAGCACCGGGCTGCCGCTGCCCTGCGGCGCGACCGCCCTCTGGTCCTGCGGCCCTGCGGGCGGCAATTCGCACGGAGTGAGCGGGACGGATTAGATTGTTAGCCCGGAGGCGGGAGAGAGCAGGACGTGAGAGTGCAGTCCTGCGGGCGGCAATCCGGTTTGAGTGAGGGGACGGATGAGCTTCGCGGCCCGGAGGCGGGAGAGAGCAGGACGGGAGATCGCGTGTCCTGCGGGCGGCAATCCGGTTTGAGTGAGCGGGACGGATGAGCTTCGCGGCCCGGAGGCGGGAGAGAGCAGGACGGGAGAGTGCAGTCCTGCGGACAGCAATCCGGTTTGAGTGAGGGGACGGATGAGTTTCGCGGCCCGGAGGCGGGAGAGAGCAGGACGGGAGAGTGCAGTCCTGCGGACAGCAATCCGGTTTGAGTGAGCGGGACGGATTAGATTGTTAGCCCGGAGGCGGGAGAGAGCAGGACGGGAGAGTGCAGTCCTGCGGGCGGCAATCCGGTTTGAGTGAGCGGGACAGATTAGATTGTTAGCCCGGAGGCGGGAAAAAGCGGGGCGGGACAAAGCCCCGGTTGGCCCGAAGTTCAGGCGGCCCAAAGGCCGGCAGAGGGTGCAAATATAGGCAGGTGGCCCGAAGTTCGGGCGGCCCAAAGGCCGGCAGAGGGCGCAGATATAGGCAGGTGGCCCGAAGTTCAGGCGGCCCAAAGGCCGGCAGAGGACGCAGATATAGGCAGATGGCCGGAGAGACCGGCGGCCCGGCAACCGGAAATCGGCAGGTGGCAGGAATCCAGCAGATGGCGGCCCGGCGGCCGGGAAATGACGGCCGGGATCAGACACAGGAGAGGAACAACCGCATGGAGATAGTGCTCGCAAAAGACGTGCGTTTTCAATATGAATACCAGGACGAGGCGCCGGCGGTGGTGCTGCGCGGGATCAGCCTGTCCTTCCGGCGGGGGGATTTCGTCGCGCTGCTCGGGCACAACGGGTCGGGCAAATCCACCTTCGCCAAGCTCTGCAACGCGATGCTGCTCCCCACCGGCGGGCAGGTGCTCGTCGAGGGGATCGACACCAAAGAGGAGGACCGGGTGTTCGACATCCGCCGCACGGTCGGCATGGTGTTCCAAAACCCGGACAACCAGCTCGTGTCCACCATCGTGGAGGAGGACGTGGCATTCGGCCCCGAAAACCTCGGCGTCGAGCCCGCCGAGATCCGCCGCCGGGTGGACGACGCGCTGCGCCAGGTCGGCATGTACGACTACCGCGGCCACGCGCCGCACAAGCTCTCGGGCGGGCAGAAGCAGCGGGTGGCGATCGCGGGGATTCTGGCCATGCAGCCCGACTGCCTGGTGCTCGACGAGCCGACCGCCATGCTCGACCCCCGCGGCCGGCAGGAGGTGCTCGACACCGTGCACCGGCTCAACCGCGAGCGCGGGATCACCGTGCTGCTCATCACCCACTATATGGAGGAGGCCGCCGGCGCCGACCGCGTGATCGTGATGGACGACGGCGCGGTGCTGCTCGACGGCACCCCGAAAGAGGTGTTCTCCGAGCGGGAGACCCTCAAAAAAGCGGAGCTCTCCGTGCCCCAGCCGACCGAGCTCTGCGACCGGCTGCGGGCGGCGGGCGTGCCGCTGCCGGCCGGGATCCTCACGGTGGACGAGTGCGTGGACGCGCTCGCCGGGCTGCTCGCAGCCCGCAGAGGGGAGGGGCGCAGGTGACGATCCTCGAGACGAAGGAACTGACCTATATCTACGGCGAAAAGACCCCGTTTGAGCAGCGCGCGCTGGACGACGTCTCCCTCTCGGTCGAACAGGGGGACATCGTCGGGATCATCGGGCACACGGGGTCGGGCAAGTCCACCCTGGTGCAGCACCTGAACGGCCTGCTGCGCCCCACCGCGGGGCAGGTGCTGCTGCGCGGGCGCGATATCTGGGAAAACCCGAAGGAGATCCGGCAGGTGCGCTTTGAGGTCGGGATGGTGTTCCAGTATCCCGAGCACCAGCTGTTTGAGGAGACGGTGGAGAAGGACATCGCGTTCGGGCCGAAGAACATGGGCCTCTCCGAGCAGGAGATCAAAGAGCGGGTGTACCGCGCGGCGGCGTTCGTCGGGCTGCGGGAGGAGCTGCTCTTCAAATCCCCGTTCGAGCTCTCGGGCGGCGAAAAGCGCCGCGCCGCCATCGCGGGCGTGATGGCGATGGAGCCGCAGGTGCTGATCCTCGACGAGCCGACCGCCGGGCTCGACCCGCGCGGGCGGGAGGATATCCTCGCCCAGATCCTCCACTACCAGCAGCAGAGCGGCGCGACCGTGCTGCTCGTGTCCCACAGCATGGAGGACATCGCGAAGGTCGCGCGCACCGTGGTGGTGATGCACGGCGGGAAGCTCGCCATGCACGGCACGGTGGAAGAGGTGTTCTCCCGCGCGGACGAGCTGTGCGCGATCGGGCTGAACGTGCCCGCCGTGACCCGCATCTGCATGGGGCTGCGGTCGCGCGGGTTCGACGTGGGCGGCAACGCCTACACGGTCGAGCAGGCGGTCTCCCGGCTGCTGCCGCTGCTCCCGAAAGGGGGGAACGCCGATGCTCCGTGACATCACGATCGGGCAGTATTTCCCCGGCAATTCCCTGCTCCACCGGCTCGATCCCCGGGTGAAGGTGCTGATGACGCTGCTCTATATCGTCGCGGTGTTCATCCCGCAGAACTGGGCCGGGCTCTCGCTCGCGATCGGGTTTCTGGTGCTGTGCGTGCTGCTCTCCCGGCTGCCGCTGCGGCTGATCTGGAAGAGCCTCAAGCCGATCCTCCCGATCATCGTGTTCACCTCGATCCTCAACATCTTCTATGTCAACGGCGGGGTGACGCTCGTGGACTGGGGGATCTTCCACATCACCACCCGCGGGCTGACGACCGCCGCGTTCATCGCGCTGCGCATCGCCTGCCTGATCGCGGGCAGCTCGCTGATGACCTACACCACCACCCCCACCGCGCTGACCGACGCGCTCGAGCGGCTGCTGCGGCCGCTGCAGCTGCTGCACGTCAACGTGCACGAGCTGTCGATGATGATGACCATCGCGCTGCGCTTTATCCCGACCCTGATCGAGGAGACGGACAAGATCATGTCCGCCCAGAAGGCGCGCGGCGCGGATCTGGAGAGCGGCGGACTGATCCAGCGGGCTAAGGCGCTGATCCCGATTTTGGTACCGCTGTTTATATCGGCGATCCGGCGGGCGGAGGAGCTTGCCCTCGCGATGGAATGCCGCTGCTACCACGGCGGCAAGGGGCGCACCCGCATGAAACAGCTGCATCTCGCGGCGCGGGATGTGTGGACGCTGCTCGCGGGCGCGCTGCTGATTGCGCTGCTGATCCTCGGGAACGTCTTCCTGCCCGCGTCGCTCTGACGGGAACCGCCCCCTCACGGCCCGGCCGCCGGCCGGGGCGTGAGGAGGGCGGGTGCGGGCCGGACGGCGGGTAAAAAGTGGCTCGTGGCCGGCGGCGAGAGACAGCGACGGGCTGGCGGAGAGAGGTGGCGGGCCGGCTGGGAATACACGGGCGGGCCCGGCAGACAGGTGAAACGTGGCGGGCCGGCGGGAAAAAGTGGCTCGCGGGCCGGCGGACGGGATGGGGCTCGCGGGCCGGCGGAGAG
>DXWE01000140.1 GCA_019417045.1 Oscillospiraceae bacterium | reverse complement strand
GGTGGGGGCGGTAGTAGTGGAGTCCGAGACCGGGCCGGTGCCGGAGGAGGACGGTCGCACCCCGTCGACAAACCCCGCGCCCGCGGTCGGGTCAAACGTCACCCAGCCGTAGTCGCTCCCGAGATAGCATTCGACCCACGCGTGCGCGGTGCTGTACCGCGCGACATAGGAGTCGCCGTCGGGTTCCAGGCCAAACCCGACGATATACCGCGCCGGCACCCCGAGCGTGCGCGCCATCACCGCCATGGCGGTGGCGAAATAGACGCAGTACCCTTCGCCGGTCTCGAGGAAATAGTCCACAAAGTCGCGCCCTTCCGGCACGTTGGCGGGGGAGAGGGTATAGCGGAAATTCTCCCGCAGATAGCTCTCGAGCAGCAGCATCTTGGAAAACGGGGACTTCCCGGCGGCGGTGACCTCTTCTGCGCGCAGGCGCACGGTGTCCGGCAGGGAGTCGGGCAGCTGCAGGTCGCTGTTTGCGACATATCCCGTCGGCGTGTACTCGGCCGGGATGGCGGCGCGGTCGACCGACGAGAAACTGAACCGGTACACGCTCTGGGCAGGGGCGTTTGCCGACAGCGGGAATTCCCCGCGCGGGTTGCACTGGGGACGCAGGTCCCCCTGCACGGCAGCGAGGCTGTGCACCAGCCCGCAGGTCGGGAGATAGTCGGTGCGTGCGAGCAGGGTCACCTCCGCCGTCTCGGGCGCGCGGTGCGCCGGGCCGGCGGAGCCGTACAGCTGGGCCAGCATGTCGTCCGTCACCTGGTACCGCTCCACCCGGTCCGCCTCCCAGCCCCGGCCGGTATAGAGGTCAAACGTCTGCACCCGCATCAGCTGCGGGGAGGCGGTGTTCACCCGCAGGACAAGCGAGATATCCTGCAGGTTGACCGGACCGCCGAGCTGTGCGGGATCGGCAAACCCGATCTCCTGCAGCGGGTTGTCAAACGGGAGCTCCGGTGTCAGGTTGCGGCGCAGCCAGTTTTGGGGGTTGAGCGCCGGGTTATACGGCGTGGCGGCGGGCAGCACCGCGGCGGCGAGCAGGGCGGCTGCGGCGCCGAGCGCGAGCAGGGACATCGCCGCGCGCCCGCCCGAGCCGAGCGAGACCCGCCGGCGGGAGCGCAGCAGGCTATAGGCCGCCGGGCCGAGCAGCCCGAGAAACCCGAGCGCCACGGCCCACAGCCCCACGTCAAACGAGGCCACGGTCACGCCGGTCAGCAGTCCGCCCCATGCGAGCGCCGCCGGCCATACCCGCCCGATTCCGTGCAGCAGCAGGCACACGCCCGCGCACACGCCGGTGTGGATGATCCACTGCACCAGCGCGATGTTCTCCGGGGTGTTATAGGCCGAGCCGCGCGGGAACAGGGCGGCCCACCAGGAGAAAAAGCCCTCGATAAATTGTATACAGTCCGGCATCCTGCCGGTGAGCAGCAGCCACCCGGCGCACACCAGCGCGCCCGCGCCGACGACGGCCGGCCACACCCACCAGCGGCGGGCGATAAGCAGCATCCCGGCGGTCAGCAGCAGCGCATGGAGCAGCAGCACTCCCGCCGGCAGCCGGAACCGGAACAGCGGGTCGAGCATCATCAGCACGCTCGACGACACGAGCCAGCAGGAGAGCAGGCTGACGGCGAAATGCGCCCAATAGCCCGCCCGGGTCGAGTGAATGGTCGGGCGGACAGTCGGGCGGTTGGTCGGGCGGGTGGACGAAGAGATGGTGGGGCGGTTGGCATGAGACGGCTTCATACGATCCCCTCCTGTCCTGCCGGCGGGTTTGCAGACGGATCCGGCAGCGGGATCAGCCGGACGCCCTGCCTCTCGGCCACCTCTTCCAGGGAGACGGGAAAGGTCTCCCCGGGGGACAGGCACACCGCGCCGGCCGGGCAGAGCTCCCGCAGATAGGCGAACAGACTCTCATCCGGGCGGCAGGTGAAGGCGTACACCTGATCGAGCCCTCCGTCCGGCCGGGACACGGGCGGCACTGCCGCAGCGGGAGACGCGTCGTCCGGCAGTGCCTCCTGCGAGAAGAGCAGTGAGGCCAGCCGGTCATACAGCCAAACGTCTGCTCGGAGTCCGCGCTCACCGGGTCGCCGGCCCCCCCGAGGAGGGTCAGGCACACCGGACGCCCCTGCCGGACAAACCGCCACGCGGCGGAGGCGAGCGCATCGCACAGCCGGTCGCCATATGCCGCCGGGTCCAGCCCGAGCGGCACCACCGGGTCGAGCAACAGCCACACCGGAGAGGGCGACTGCCGCTCATACTGCCGCGTATACAGCGTGCGGGTGCGCAGGGACTGGGTCCAGTGGATCTTCCCGAGGCTGTCGCCCTCCCGGTAGAGCCGGGTGTCGGCAAAGGTGTCGCCGTGGTCGCAGACCCCGTCGGCGGCCTCCTGCGCCGTCTGCACACCGCCCGCCGATTCCGCCGGGTCCCCTGCCGGCTCCACCACCGGATAGACCAGCAGCGGCAGCGGGGCCGGCACCCGCGAAGACGCGGGGAGCAGCGGCAGCGAGAACAGCCCGAGCAGGTCGAGCACGCGGACCTTCTCCGCGCCGATCGTATAGGGGCCCCGGTGCGGGCAGGCGAATTTCAGCCAGTACCGGCGGCCCCGCCGGCCGGGCAGGACGGTGAGGATACACCGGTGGCGCTCCCCGTCGGGGGTGATGACCCGCCACTCGAGCAGCACCGGGCACGCCACAAACCCGGCCGCCTCCACATGGAGCATGGCCTCCTCGCCCCGGATCACCGCCGGACGGTCCAGCCGCTCGGCCAGCCGCAGGCGCAGCAGCGCCGCGAGCGCCGACAGCAGCAGGAGCCCGCCGAGAATCCACAAAAACAGGCACAGCAAAAACAGCTCGCGGATGCCGGTGCCCACGGCGAGCAGCGTCACCAGCGCCGCGGCTGTCAGATAGAACATTCCCCGGACTGTCATGTCAAATCTCCGGAACCGGCACGGCCTGGAGCACCGCACGCAGCACCGCGCCCGGCGTCTGCCGCGGCATTCCGCCCCGTCGGCGCAGCACCAGCCGGTGGGACAGCACCGGGTACACGAGATCCTGCACGTCGTCGGGCAGCACATAGTCCCGCCCACACAGCAGCGCCCGTCCGCGTGCGGCCTGCATCAGCGCGATCGCGCCGCGCGGGCTGATCCCGACCTGCACGTCCTGCAGCGAGCGGGTGGCCTCGACAAGGCTGACGATGTATTCGTGGATCCCGTCGCTGCACCGCACGTCCGTGACCGCGCGCTGCGCCTGCAGCACGTCCTGCGCGCTCGCCACCGCCTGCAGCGGGTGGCGCTCCTGCAGCGAGCGGTGCCGGCGCAGGATCTCCTTCTCCTCCTCATGGGTCGGATACCCCATCGACAGCCGCATCAAAAACCGGTCGAGCTGCGCCTCCGGCAGGGGATAGGTGCCCGCCGTCTCCACCGGGTTCTCGGTCGCAAGCACCATGAACGGCTCGGGCACGCGGGTGGCCACGCCGTCCACCGTGACCTGGTTCTCCTGCATCACCTCGAGCAGCGCCGACTGGGTCTTGGGGCTGCAGCGGTTGATCTCGTCCGCCAGCACGATCTGGTGCATGACGCTGCCCGGATGCAGCTCCTTCTCGCCGGTCTTGAGGTTGAACATGGTGAATCCCGTGAGGTCGGACGGGAGCACGTCCGGCGTGAACTGGATCCGCCGGAAGCTGCACCCGAGCGACTGTGCCAGCGCCTGGCACAGCGTGGTCTTGCCGAGCCCCGGCATGTCCTCGATCAGCACGTGCCCGCCGCACAGCAGCGCGATGAGCAGCAGATCCACCGTGCGCTGTTTGCCGACAATGGCCTGTCCGATATTCTGCCGCACGGATTGCAGCATGTATACTGGTTCCATACCGTCCCTCCCTGCCGGCCACCCGCATGAAAGAAGTGCGGCGGCCGGGGTTTGAGACTATTATACCAGACTTTCCCTGTAAATAAAGTTACAAATTTGTTGTATATATTTACAAAACCGTGTGCTCCAGCAGGATTTTGATTCCCATGCCGATCAGCAGCAGCCCGCCTGCCATCTGTGCCCGGTTGCCCAGGTGTGCGCCCGCCCGCCGGCCGAGCAGCAGCCCCGCCTGGCACAGCAGAAAGGTGATTCCCGCGATCACGGCCGCGCACAGCAGGTAGCCCTGGGACGGGCGCAGTACCCCGATGCGCGGCATGACCGCGAGCGATGCGCCGACCGCGAGCGCGTCGATGCTGGTGGCGAGGGCGAGCAGCAGCAGCTCCCGCGGCTGCCGGAGCACGGCGGTACCGGAGGGCTTCTCCTCCCGCGCCTCCCACAGCATGCTGCCGCCGATGCAGCCCAGCAGTCCGAACACCACCCAGTGGTCAAATGCGGCGATGGCGGACGCAAACCGGTGCGCGGCGAGATACCCGACGATCGGCATCAGCCCCTGGAACAGGCCGAACAGCAGCGCGGCCCGC
>DXWE01000014.1:20745-23557 GCA_019417045.1 Oscillospiraceae bacterium | reverse complement strand
GTACACGGGCTCACCCCCGCGATCATCAAGGAGGCGCTCGAAAAGACCTATAAGGCGCGGCTGTATATCCTCGACGAGATCATGCTCAAGGCCATCCCGGAGGTGCGTCCGGAGCTCTCGAAATACGCCCCGAAGATGCTGCAGACCAAGATCGACACCGACAAGATCGGCGATGTCATCGGCAAGGGCGGCAAGGTCATCCAGCAGATCCAGACCGATTGCAACTGCTCGATCACGGTGGAAGAGGACGGCAGCGTGTACGTGCTCGCAACGGATATCGACGATGCGCGCCGCGCGATCAGCATCATCGACACGATCGCCAAGGATCCGGAGATCGGTGCGATCTACAAGGGCAAAGTCACCCGGCTCATGCCGTTCGGCGCGTTCGTGGAGATCGCGCCCGGCAAGGAGGGGCTGGTCCACATCAGCCGCCTCGACGTCAAGCGCGTCGAAAAGGTGGAGGACGTGGTGGCGCCGGGAGACGAGGTTATCGTCATGGTCACCGAGATCGACGAACAGGGCCGGCTGAATCTCTCCCGCCGGGATGCGCTCATCAAGGTGGAGGGGATCAAGCCTGAAAACACCGTGTCTGACGGCCATCGTCCGCCCCGTCGGGAAGGCGGTTTCCGCCGCGGAGGCGACCGCCCGCAGAGACGGTGAGCGGTGGACAAACCGCCCCTTTCTCTTCCATCACACTGTGTTTGGCAGCAGCGGCCGGGAGGACACATCCTCCCGGCCGTTTTGTGGAATTTTGAAACACCTGACCAGATCGCTCCCACTATAAAAACGGGCGGCAGGAATTCTCCTGCCGCCCGTTTTGTTGACAAAGGCGGGAAGCGATGGCCCCTCCAGACCCTTTCCGCCACCACTTCCCTGTTGGCGGTCCCTGCCGCCAACATCTATACTATACCACACATGGTTGGGAAATGCAAGAGGTTTTTCCAAAAAACGTGAAAAATATTTGCAAAACTTGGAAATCAACTGCAAACAGCCATTTCCTCCGGATTTTCCACCCCCTGATCCCGCGTCTGGGCGGTGTACAGCTGATAGTACAACCCGTGTTTTTGGATCAGCTCGTCGTGGCTGCCGGCCTCCAGGATCTGTTTGTTCCCGATATAGAGGATCCGGTCGCAGTTCTTGATGGTGGACAGCCGGTGCGCGATGATAAAGGAGGTGCGGCCCTTGAGCAGCGCCTGGATCCCCTCCTGCAACAGCCGTTCGGTCTTGGTGTCAATCGAGGAGGTGGCCTCGTCGAGAATCAGGATCTTCGGGTCGCTGAGCAGGGTGCGGGCAAAGGCGATGAGCTGCTTTTGGCCCTGTGACAACCGGCTGCCGCGCTCGTTCACCTCGGTGTCGTATCCCTTTTCCATCTCCATGATAAACTCATGGGCGTGTACCGCCTTGGCCGCCGCCACCACCTCTTCATAGGTGGCGTCCAGCCGACCATAGCGGATATTATCGAGGATGGTGCCGCTGAAAATGAAACTGTCCTGCAGCATGATCCCCATCTGTGTGCGCAGCGAGTGCAGGGTCACCTGGGAGATGTCGTATGTCCCGTCCACCCGGATCTGGCCGCCGGTGAGGTTGTAAAACCGGCTGATGAGATTGACGACCGTGGTCTTGCCGGCGCCGGTCGGGCCAACGAGCGCGATGCTCTCCCCGGCCTTGACATGGAGATTCAGGTGCTCGAGGATATGGATCCCCGGCTCGTATTCAAAGGTCACGTCGTCAAACGTCACCTCCCCACGGATCTCCGGCAGATCCGCCGCACCCGGCACGTCGTCCACCACCACGGGTTCATCCATCGTCTCGAAGATACGCTCGAGATACGCGATGTTGTTGACAAAGCTGTTGTAGATGTTCGCGAGGTTGGTGATCGGCTGCCAGAACCGGCTGACATAGTTGCCCATCGCGAGGATGACGCCGAACGACACCATCTCCCCGCCGCCGATCCAGTATACCCCTGCGAGATACATCAGCGTGGTCACGATCATGGTCAGCATTTCGGAACTGAACCACACGCAGTGCATGATATACAGCGCCCGCAGCCACACCCGGCGGCACTCCGCGGCCAGGCGCGCCATGATGCCGATGTTCTCCTCCTGCCGCGCAAACAGCTGGCTGACCCGCACGCCGTCGATGCTCTCCGCCAGATAGGCGTTGTAATTCGACTTCTTGTTGGATTGCAGCTGCCACGACCGCCGCTGCCTCGGCTTCAAGAACAGGATGATCGCGATGAACACCGGCAGCCCCGCGATGACGACCAGCGAGAGCTTGACATCGGTCAAAAACATGAAGATGACGATGAACACGATGTTCACCAGCTCGAGGATCATGTTGATGATCCCGTTGCTGAGAATGTCCGCCACCGAGTTGACATAGTTGATGACCCGCACGAGGATCTTGCCGGCCGGCCGGCTGTCGTAATAGCTGAACGGCAGCTTTTGCAGGTGGGCAAACAGGTCCTCGCGGATATCGTAGATGATCTCCTGCGACACAAACGCCATCATCCGGGAGCGGATCGTGGTGAACGCGATCCCCACCAGCACGATCGCCACATACCCGACCAGCAGGATCAGCAGCATCCGGACATCCTTGTTCGGGACGGCCTCGTCCACCGTCCACTCCATCAGCTTCGGGCCGAGCAGCGCCACCACGCTCGCCACACAGCTGAGCAACAGCGCCAGCACCATCTTCCCGGTGTGCCGTTTGATATACTTGGAGGCGCGCTTGAGGTGCGCAAAACTAAACGGCGATTCCAGTTCCTCGTCGACGTCGTACTTGTTGCGTGCCATTACGCCTCACCTCCTTT
>DXWE01000014.1:13459-20735 GCA_019417045.1 Oscillospiraceae bacterium | reverse complement strand
GCCCTGGATGTCATTTTGCAGCGCATAGGTCTCCCAGTAATACCCGCCGTTTTGCAGCAATTCCTCGTGGGTACCCTCTTCGGCGATACGGCCGTCCTGTAACACAAGGATGTGATCGGCGTCCTTCACCGAGGAGATACGCTGTGCGATGATGATCTTCGTGCAGTCATACGGCAGCTGCCGCAGCTGTTCCTGTATGTATTTCTCGGTCTCGAGGTCGACCGCGGAGGTGGTGTCGTCCAGCACCAGGATGGCAGGCTCCATCGCCATGGCGCGCGCCAGCGCGATCCGCTGCTTCTGCCCGCCCGACAGGCCGACCCCCCGCTCCCCGACGATGGTGTCATACCCTTCCGGCATGGCCGAGATAAACTCGTCCGCCGCCGCACGGCGCGCGTAGTCGTGCACCTGCTCCTCACTGAGCGCCCCGTTCCCAAACGCGATATTGCCGTCGATCGTGTCGGAGAACAGGAACACGTCCTGCAGCGCGGTGCCGACCCCTCGCCGCAGCTGCTGGAGCTTCCAGTAGCGCACGTCACAGTCGTCCACCAGGATCCGGCCGCCCGACACGTCGTAAAACCGCGCAAGCAGGTTGATGACCGTCGTCTTCCCGGAACCGGTCGGCCCCATGATCGCAAGCGTCTGCCCCGGCTGTACCTCAAAGCTCACATGGTCGAGCACCTTCACATTGCCAAACGAAAAGCTCACGTCATCAAACGTGATCTTGCCGCGCATCTTCAGATGGTCCTCTGCGTCCGGCCGGTCGGTGATCAGCGGGCGGGAATAATAGATCTCAATCACCTTGGAAGCAGAGGTGAAAAACCGCTGCGCATCATTGACGAGCGAGCCCAGATTGCGCATGGGGTTCGCCAGCGCCCACGCCAGCGAGGTGAAGATGGTCAGCCCACCGGCCGTCAGGTCACCGGTGATGATGAGAAAACCGCCGAGGAAGATGGTCAGGATGGTCATCGCGTTGGCGAGCAGCTCGATCATCGGGAAAAAAGTCAGCCACTTTTTGTTGATGTCGAGGTTTGCGTCCCGGTACTCCTGATTACACTTGGTGAACCGCTCCTTCTCGTAGTCCTCCCGCGCGAACGCCTTCACCACCCGGTTGCCCGCGATGTTCTCCTGCGCGGCCGTGTTCATGTGGGAGAGCTTGTTGCGCATGTCCATGAACAGCGGATGCACCTTTTTCGAGTACAGCTTGGTGATGACCAGCAGCAGCGGCGCCGCCGCCAGCAGCGCCAGCGTCAGCTTCCAGCTGACGAAGAAAAAGAGGGTGAGCGTCGCGACAAACATGGTCACGCAGTCGGTGACCTGGTAGTCGATGAACGCGATAAAATGGCGGCACCAGTCGATATCCGCCGAACACACGGTCATCAGATCCCCGGTGCGGTGTTTATCGAAAAAATGCATCTCCTGGTACTGCAACACCGAAAACAGCCGGTACTCGAGATTGTACAGCAGATTCTGCGACGCGTTCTCCAGGCACATCACGCACGCATACCGCATGAACTGCCGCACGGTGGTGACAACCCCCATCGCAACCAGCAGCGGGATCAGGGGATCCGGGTTCTGCGGCATGATGACCTCGTCCACCAGCCGGGAGGTCAAAAACGGATTGATAACGAGCGCTGCGCTGCTGACGATCGATAAGAACAGGCCGATAATCGTCAGCACCCGGTACTTTTTGTCCATGTTCCGCCAGACCCAGCGAATCTGAAACATTGTAAACACCCACTTCCGGAGCCAAACCGCACTGCATCCTTACACCGTCTTTACCCTACGTATTATACAAGAGTCTGAGAAAAAAGATAGCCCGTAATTCTGCTGAATTTTGAAAGATATCCGCCACCCTTTTTCGTCAAAACAGAAAATTTGTCTTTCGGTGGTTTCACTTATCGTCTAAAATGTATCATTTCCATTCCGCACATTTCAGTCGCTTTCCCGATGTCGGACAAAATTCATCCGCGCCCCTTTCCATCCCGCGGAAAATGGAGTATAATGAGGATATTCTTTTTGAAAAGGGAGAGAGCGGCATGGGCGGTCTGTTTGGTGTGGCGTCGGATACCAGCTGTGTATTTGACCTGTTTTTCGGTACGGATTACCACTCCCACCTCGGCACCCGGCGCGGCGGGCTCGCGGTGTATGGCGACAAGGGGTTCGACCGGGTGATCCACAACATCGAAAACGCCCCGTTCCGCACCAAATTCGAGCGGGAGATCGACGAGATGGAGGGCTGTTACGGGATCGGCTGTATCTCGGACAATGAGCCGCAACCGCTCACCGTGCGTTCGCATCTCGGAACGTATGCCCTCACCACCGTCGGCCATATCAACAATGTGGACGAGCTGGTGGAGCTGTGTTATCAAAACGGGCACTCCCATTTCCTCGAGATGAGCAACGGCAGAATCAACCCGACCGAGCTGGTCGCCTCGCTCATCAACCAAAAGGATTCGATCGTGGAGGGGATCCGGTTTGCACAGGAGAAGATCGACGGATCGATGACCCTGCTGATGCTGACCGAGCGCGGGCTGTATGCCGCGCGCGACCGGCTGGGGCGCACGCCGGTCATTCTCGGAAAAAAATATGGCGCCTATTGCGCGTCGTTCGAGAGCTTCGCCTTTTTGAATCTCGGATATACCTTCGACCGGGAGCTCGGGCCGGCGGAGATCGTGTTCATCACCCCCGGCAGCGCCAAGACGGTCAGCCCGCCACGGGAGGAGATGAAGATCTGCGCGTTTTTGTGGGTGTACTACGGGTATCCCACCTCGGCCTACGAGGGGGTCAACGTGGAGGCGATGCGGTACCGCTGCGGGGCGCTGTTCGCCGGGCGGGACAACGCGGACGCCGATCTCGTGGCCGGGATCCCCGATTCCGGTACCGCCCACGCCATCGGCTATGCAAACGCCTCGGGAATCCCGTTCGCCCGGCCGTTCATCAAGTACACCCCCACCTGGCCGCGGTCGTTCATGCCCCAAAAGCAGAGCCGCCGCGACCTGATTGCCCGCATGAAGCTGATCCCGGTGGATGTGCTGATCCGGGACAAGAGCCTGCTGCTGATCGACGATTCGATCGTGCGGGGCACCCAGATGCGGGAGACGACCGAGTTTCTCTACCGCAACGGCGCGAAAGCCGTGCACATTCGCCCGGCCTGCCCGCCGCTGCTCTACGGGTGCAAATACCTGAACTTCTCCCGCTCCACCTCGGATATGGATCTGATCGCCCGGCGGGTGATCGCCAAGCGCGAGGGCGGGGATGTCAGCCCCGAGCGGCTCGCGGACTATGCGAACCCCGACAGCAAAAATTACGAGGCGATGGTCCAGGACATTGGCCACGAGCTGAACTTCACCTCCCTGCGGTATAATCGGCTGGACGATATGATTGCCTCTATCGGGCTGCCCCCCTGTCGGCTGTGTACCTACTGCATGAGCGGTAAGGAATAGGACAAATAAAGCAAAATATAACAATTTGTATAAACCCCCTTCTGGGAAATTTCTTTTCCAGAAGGGGGTTTTGCCGGTTGTGACAGTGGGTCGACGACAGACCGCAGGGTGGGCTTTTTGTCGGCCAAAACTGGCGGGACGTGAGGGGATCTCCCAAAAGAAAAGGAGCGTCTCCCTCTCAAAACCATCGAAAAAGCCAGAGAAGTGCCCCTGAGATCTGATCGTGCTCGGCATCGCTTTGGGCAAAGAGTCAAGGGCAGGGCAGCCCCCCCACACACATCTCTGAGCCGCACTTTTCCAAAGCATAACAGAGGGAAGATAGCGGACTTAACATTTCTCCTTGTATACTGTTTTCTGCAATACTTAGAAGGAGGAATCTATGTGAACAAATGGGTTCAAAAGGGGGCGGCCGCATTGCTGGCTGTGACTCTCCTGGCCGGGCAGGCGGGATCCGCCGGCGCGGCGGGCGGATCCACCCCGCAGGAGGAGCAGCTGAAAATTGCCGTGCTGTCCGACACGCACTATCTCTCTCCCACGCTGATTCAGGACACCGCAGACTTTACAGAGCATCTCAACAGCGACCGCAAGATGTTTGCCGAGAGTGAAGCGTTCTTGAATGCTCTGCTGGACACCATCAAAGCGGACGACCCGGATGTCCTGCTCATTTCCGGTGACCTGACCAAAGACGGCGAAAAGGAAGGGCATGAGGCCCTGGCCGACATTCTGGAAACATTTGAAGAGGAGACGGGCGCCGAGGTATACATCACCCCCGGTAACCACGATCTCAACAATTCCAACGCCAAAAACTTTAACACGGAGGACGGTGTCGCGGTAGACGCCGGGCGTACCAGTCAGGATGACTACAAAGAAATCTACGCCGATCTCGTGTACAGTGATGACAGCGTGATCGCCACCTTTACTCCCGCCGATGGCAAACAGGGCGGTGGCCTTTCCTATGTCGCCCGGCCAAAGGATGGGTTCACGATTATTTCCATCGACTCCGCCCGGTACAGCGCCGACAACACCGATTCCGGCACCGATGAGCACGAAACCAGCGGCAACGTCGGTCCGGAACTGGAAGCATGGGTGGTGGAGCAGATCCAGGCCGCCAAGTATCGGGGTGATACGGTCATTGGACTGCAGCACCACGGCATGGTTCCCCACTTCAGCATGGAGCCCGACCTGCTGCCCATGTACCTGGTCAACGACTATGAGCGGCTGGCCCAGGTGTATGCGGACGCCGGCATGTCCTACATCTTTACCGGCCATATGCACGCCAACGACATTGCCACGGTGACCACCGAGGCTGGCAATACCCTGTATGACATTGAGACCGGTTCGGTCGTCACCTATCCCTCCCCGGCCCGCGCCGTGACCCTCATCCGCACGATTGAGAACGGGACGGTCCAGGAGAACATGGAGATCCACACCTATACCGGCGTCGGCCCGATCACCTTCACCAACCCGGTCACCAAGCAGGAACAGACCATTGAGGATATCTCCGCCTACGGCCGCGATCACGGCTTCAGCATCGACATGCTGTCCACCACCGTCAACGGGTTTTTGCACCCCTATTATGCGCAGATCCTGGGGGCGGGCGGCACGAAACAGGTGATCGACTCTCTCTTGACCGCACTGCTGGGCGACAATATGACATTGGAACAGCTGATTGACGTGGGTCTGCCTCTTCTGTTGCCCGGTGTCGATAGCGGGGAAGAGATCTATTACGATTCCGACGAGAGCGGAATCATGATCAATAAAAAGATTTCCTTTATCACCTTGAGCGCTGTCATTCCCAACGCCGCTCTGAAGGAAGCCATCGGTGCCCTGCTTCAGAAATTGGATGACGAAGTCCTGGCCCGGCCGGAAAAACTGGATCCGATTGTGGAAAACCTGGTTACCGCTTTGACCTCTATCCCGGTTTCCCTGGACGGCGAGACGGAGAAAACTCTGCTCCACTATGCCAATTACATCTACCAGAGCCATTTGGGCGGCGAGGACAGCGGCGAACAGCCGGCCTGGGTGACCGAGGCGACCGCCAAGGTGGAAAGTGGCGAATTGCTGGAGGCGGTGCTGACAACGGTGATCCGCGAAATCTCCGATATCGTCGACCAGGTATTTGCCGGCTTGCCCCTGCAGGAAGTGTTGGGCGCGGTTGGGTGGAACAACGATACAGACGAACTGGTCCCCTATGAAAACCGCACCCCCCTGCTCCGTCCCACGGAGAGCGGTAAAACCGTCTTTGCTGCCGCCCTGGTCGTTTTGGGGTGGAACGATGCGGATGATGACGGCATTCTGGAACTGCCGGAAGGGACCGATCCCGAAGTGGGATACAGCGTGGCAGATTTTCTGGATACCCTCAGCCGCTTTGACATGGATCTGGATATCCACGGCCTGCTGACCGGCCTGCTGCTCGGCACGCCGGCAGACGAAGAAGCAGGCACCCCAGCCGAAGAGGGCCTGCTCACCGAAGAAATCAAGGGCCAGATCAACGGCTGGCTGCTGAACCTGGTCGCCTCCATGGGCGCCGACAGCAACTATCCGGAAGACAATGACACCACCATTGCCACCCAGTGGAAGGTTTTGACCGACCGCACCGCGCTCGATACGGCGATTGCCGACGCGGAGGCACTCGACCTGAGCTTGTACACCGACGCGACCGCCAAAGCGGTGACCGACGCGCTGGCTGCGGCCAAAGCGCTTCCGGAAACCGCCTTCCAGGCCGATATGGATGCGGCCGTCCTGGCCCTGACCGACGCAATGGACGCCCTGGAACCGAAGCCTGCGGATGTCACCGATCCGGAAAATCCTGATGATACCACCGGCACGGAGAAACCGGATGACGGCGATACACAGACCTCCGGCGGCGATTCGGATCCCACCGACAAAAATCCCCAGACCGGTGAAACGGTCGGGATGCTTCCCCTGTTGCTGTTGGCGCTTTCTGCCGGCTGTGCGGTCCTGGCCCTCGGTGTGAAGAAAAAGGTACGGCACTGAACAGACAAACGGAATACCCCGGCCTTCCCTGTCAAAAGAGGGGATTTCCGATAAGCCAAAGCCCCCTGCAAACGAAGCTTACGTTTGCAGGGGGCTTTTTCGGAATTACCCTTTCTCCGGCGCCAGAGGCGGGATCCGCAGCGAGCCGAGCACCTCTCCCACCCTGCCGCGGATCACCAGATCGGCCGTGCTGTCCATCGGGGTCGCGTCACGGTTGATGAGCACCAGATGTGCTCCCCCGAAATAGCGCAACAGCCCAGCCGCCGGATAGACGGACAGCGAGGTTCCCGCCACGAGCAGCAGGTCCGCCTCCCGCAGGAACCGGATCGCCTGTTCCATCACGCCGCTGTCGAGCGGCTCCCCATACAGCACCACGTCCGGTTTGATCCGGCCGCCGCAGGCACAGGTCGGCACGCCGGAGGAGGCTTTCATAAACGCCGCATCATACAGCCGGTGGCACTGCTCGCAGTAATTGCGGTGAACCGAGCCGTGCAGCTCCAGCACCATCCGGCTGCCCGCCGCCTGGTGCAGCCCGTCGATGTTCTGCGTGATCACCGCGCGCAGCTTGCCCACCTGTTCAAGCCGGGCGAGCTGGCGGTGCGCGGCGTTCGGCTGCGCGGTGAGACAGAGCAGCTTCTCCCGGTAGAACCGGAAAAAGGTCTCTGGGTCCCGCTCGTAAAACGAATGGCTCAAAATCACCTCGGGCGGCACGTCATATGCCTGATGATACAGCCCGTCCACCGAGCGGAAATCGGGGATTCCGCTCTCGGTCGACACCCCCGCGCCACCAAAAAAGACCAGGCGGGTGCTCTCGTCCATCCACTGTTGCAGCGTCT
>DXWE01000014.1:6998-13449 GCA_019417045.1 Oscillospiraceae bacterium | reverse complement strand
CCCGCCTCTCCGGCCGCGGCAGGCGTGTCCGACGCCACGGGATCCACCCCGGCAAACAGCTGAGTGGGCAGCACATGCTTTTCCCGTGGTGGGAACGCGGCATCAAACGCCTCCAGCGCAGCCGGCTCCACGGAAAATGCCGTATCCGCCAGAAACCGGCCGGACACGCCGCCGAGTGCGTCGCCGGTCAGCTCCAGAGCCATCAGCTCGTCGGGCGCGCTCCCGTCCTCCATTGTGATTCCATAGGTCTGCGCCGCGACAAATCCAAATCGATAATAATAGGCCGGATCACCCGTGATGACGACCGCGCGATACCCGAGCTCGCGCGCCTTGTCCAGGGAGGCGCGCACGAGCGCAGTCCCGATTCCCTGCCGCTGGTGCGCCGGATGCACCGAGAGCGGGCCGAAACAGAGCACCTCCGTGTTTCCGTTATCGTCCTCGATTACGGCGCGGGAATACAGGATATTCCCGACGATCTCCCCGTTTTTGACCGCCACCAGATCGAGCTCCGGCACAAACCCGTCGCTCTGCCGCAGTTGATGCGCCACCAGGTGTTCGACACAACCGGGCCGGTAGACGTCCCAAAACGCCTCCCGGGTCAGAGCCTCCACCTCCCGGAAATCCTCCGGCCGCTCCTGCCGGATGTGCAGCGTATCGCTCACCCGGTCGCAGATCCAGCGCGCCGCCTCCTCGGGCGTGCGGCGGCTGACATCCAGCTTGGTCGTCTCCATTTGGTCATACAGCGGCAGCCGGCGCACACTCTCCTCCACGCCGTCCGCCGTACGCAGCCCCGCTGCGACATCCCGCTCCCACCGCTCCCGCAGCACCTGCTCATCCGCAGTCAGTGTGAAACGATGCAGGCTGTATACGGCGGCGGGCAGCCGCGTCTGGATCTCCTGCCAGATCGCCTCTTCCTGCATCACCCAGCAGAATATCACATTGTCGAACGCCGTGCACTGCAAAAAATTGCACAGCAGATGGGAGATGTTGTCCACCACCATCGATTTGGTCTCCTCCGTCACGGTAAAGGGAGACATGTCCCAACACCAGTCCCCGTCGAGGCATACACTGTGCGGCAGCCGCTTTTTCAGCTCCTGGCACACCGCCGATTTGCCGATTCCCATTGTGCCGTTGATCACAACTAACCGTTTCATGTCCCCTCCCCGCGCAGCCGCGCGTATATACAGGAATCATAGAGTTGTCCGTTTTTGGTCACACTCTGCCGCAGCACCCCTTCGAGCGTGAACCCCGCCTTTTCGAGCACCCGGCGGGAACCCCGGTTGTACGCGTACGGCTCGGCATAGATCCGCACAATGTCGTAGCGGCCGAACGCCTCTTCACATGCCTGCCGCACCGCACGCGTCATGATCCCGCGCCCCCAGAACGGCTCCCCGAGCCAGTACCCGAGCTCCGCACTGCGGCGGTACACGTCCGCCTGCGGCGTCACCGTGATACTGCCCGCGGCCTCCCCGTCCACCACGATCGCATAGCGCAGCTCGCGGCTGTCGTCTGTATGAAGGCACTCCTCGATATATGCTTCCGCGTCGGAGAGCGCATACGGGCAGGGGAAGATGTCCCGCAGATTGTCCGCCACCCGTGGGTTGTCGGCATATCGCGCAATCGAGGGGGCAAACTCCCGCCTCCATGGTTCCAGCGTAACCGTCATACCGTCTCCTCCTTTTGCAGCAGCTCCTGTGCCGCCTCTATTGCCTCTCCCGCGGGCAGCGGCAGCTGCCGCAGCAGCTGCTCCCGCTCCCGGTAGTCGGGCAGGATCTTCTCGATCTCCCGATAAAACGCGGCGCCGTGGTTTTTGTGCGGGATATGGCACAGCTCGTGCACCACCACATAGTCGATCGCCGCGAGAGGATAGCGCAGCAGCCTCCAGGAAAAGCACAGCCGGGCGGGGCCGTTGCAGCTCCCGAACCGCGTGCGTGCACCCGTGATCCGCACGGAAGAGGCCGTCAGCCCGAGCCGGTTGCCGAACATCTCGGTCCTGCGGGGCAGCAGCTCTTTTGCGAGCGAAAGCAGCGCGGCCTCCTCCTTAGGGCTCACCGTATCGGCGGCGTTGCGCTGTGCCTGCCTCTCCCTGTGCTGCCGGATCCAGTCCGCACGGCCCTCCACAAACGCCTCGATCTCCCGTTTCGACACCCATCGCGGCGCGCGCACCACCACTTTTAGCTCTCTGGTCACCTGTAGCGACAGCGTTTTCCGCCGGGCACGCACCAGGGTATACTCCTCCATCCGCCTCACCTGATTTCTCCTCTATTATACCGGCAGCGCCCGCCAAATGCAATGGCTGTTTTCAAAACAGGGGGCGGACCCGCGGGTCCGCCCCCTGTGGTATACACTGGTTACAGCCGTTCGAGCACCTTTTGGCCGCCGGTTTTCAAGTAGCCGCGCAGCACCAGCGCCAGTATGAGAAACAGCGCGCCGCACAGGAACAGATAGAGATCCACATCCAGCCATGCGGAGAATACCATTCCATACAGCACGATCGGCGCGATAATAATCGCCATCGCCCCAAACAGGCTGATCATCGTGCTCGCGCTCTGTTTGACCGCGACAGTCTCGCTGACCCAGTCGAACTTCGGGAAATGCAGGTTGACCGTCACCCCAAACAGCGCAAAAAACGCGGTGACAATCACCGGCAGCACCAGCAGCAGGATCCACTGCAGCACCGACGCGGAGAAGAAGATTCCGCACACCACCGCACACACCAGCGTGACCGGCAGGCAAATCAGCAGGTGCGCATCCGCCTTGGAGAGCAGGATCTCGCCCGAATCGATCGGCAGCGAGCGGACGATCCACAAATTTTTTCCCTCCAGCGAGATGGACGGCGCGGAGATGATATTTATCGACGCGCACGCACACAGCCCCGCACAGGCAAGCAGGGGCAGCTGCCCTTTTAAAAACGGCAGCTGTGCGGCCAGGCTGTCGAGAGCCTCCCGGTTCACAATGCACAGCACCACCAGCACCACCATCAGGATCAGCCCCGTCGCACCGTTGAGCATATACATCGGGCTGGCAAAAAAGTGGCGGCACTCCTTTTGAATCAGCGCCATGCGCACACCACTCACCTTCAGCGCCTTTTCCCGGTATTTCATCTTGCGCGCGCCGCGGCGGGTGGTGACCAGCCGGATAAAGTTGGCCGATAGCAGCGCATACACCAGCAGGAACGGCAGCACGGCGCACAGCGCGAACAACAGCAGGCTGATCGGGTTCCCGTCGGCGATCGCCACCCCGAGGTGGTACGCCGGGAACACCGCCCTGCGGATGGCCTCCGCGATCGCCGCCCCGTTTTCCACCAGACGGCCGATATATGTCTGCAGATTGGTCATCACCATAAAATAGGCGACGAAGAACAGCAAAAACAACACGATCGTAATAAAATTCTTATAGGGCAACCGGCTGCTGATGAGCGCCACCAGCCAGCCGAACAGACAGGTGATGGCGAGCACCAGCAGTGGCAGCAGCAGGGCCACCGCCACAAAACAGATTAGCCCGGCCGCCGAAAACGGCTGCGTGAGCGCATAGGCGATCCCGGCCGGGATCGCGACCAGCGCCTCAAACAGGTAGTTGAGCAACAACAGCATCAGCATACGGGACAGCAGGATCATCCGCGGCGGGATGGGCATGGAGAGCAGCAGCTCGTTGTCCCGCGCCTCAAACAGCTGTGTCTGCGCCGCAAACACGCTGCCCACAAAGCACAGCGCTGCCACCACGATCCCCATCAGGGAGAAATACAGCCACGACAACCCCGCGTCGCACAGCGGCCCGCTCAGGGAATAGAACAACGTGAAAAACAGCCCGCCGAGCGCGAACAGAATATAGAGTACCAGAAAGCCCACCAGGATCCGAAACCCAATCCCCCGCTGCTTTTTCGTCTTCGACCCGCGGAACATGGCCGAAAACAGCATCTGGAACCGGGTGACCAGCAGCGATTTAAACATGGTCGTCCTCCAGTTCCAAAAACACGGTCTCGAGCGATTCGTCCCCGGTGACCTGTTCGGTCGGGCCGGACACGATCAGCCTGCCGTCCTTGATGATCGCGATCTCATCGCACAGCTTTTCCGCCACCTCCAGCACGTGGGTGGAGAAGAAGATCGCCCCGCCCTGATCGCACAGCTCCCGCATCAGCTGCTTGACAATATGCGCCGCTTTCGGATCGAGCCCCACGAATGGCTCATCCAGAATCATCAGCTTCGGATGGTGGATCAGCGCCGCGATGATCGCGAGTTTCTGCTTCATCCCGTGGGAATAGGCGCTCACCGGCTGCGCCAGGTCGCCGGTGAGTTCGAACAGGTCGGCATAGTGGCGGATGTCCCGCTCGCGGTCGGCCTGCGGCACGCGGTAGATGTCCGCGATAAAATTCAGGTACCGGATCCCCGACAGGAACTCATACAGATCCGGGTTGTCGGGGATATAGGCCAGCTTCTGCTTGCACAGAAGCGGCTGCTCCTTCACCGAGATCCCGTCGATCAGAATCTCGCCGCTGTCAAATTGCAAAATCCCGCAACAGGCCTTGATGGTCGTCGTCTTTCCGGCGCCGTTGTGGCCGATAAACCCGACGATCTCCCCTGCCGGGATCTCGAGGGACAGATCGTCCACTGCCTTTTTCCCGCCGTAGGTCTTGGTCAGATGAGAAATCTTCAGCATCCCTATTCCTCCTTACTCCGGATCTCCCGCCCGCTCTGCTGGACACGGGTCCCTCAGATCCTGGCACAGTATACCAGACGGATTTTTAAAAAGCAAGGGAAAAGCAGCGGCAAAAGCCGGCAAAACAGGCGAAAAACAGGGAAAAAGAAGCGGCGGGCGCAAGGATGCGCCCGCCGCCCTGCGAGAGGCCCGTTTACGGCCCCCCGCTGTGATTCCCGTTAACGGCCTCCCGCCGTGATGTATCTTTCCCGTGATGTGTCTTTCGCATCCCGGCCGGTTCCAAGTGCGGGTCCGGCCGCCGGCCGGCGCCGCCTTGGGATCCGGTCATCCGACCGCCGGACGGCCGCAGGTCGCCGATTCGCCGGCGCTTATGCGGACTCTCCGGTCATTCCCACCGCTGCCTGCAGGATCATCCGCGCGTCACTGCTGTTGACCAGAGTGTCGCCATTCATATTGGCCCGCGCCAGCTGCTCCTCGGTCAGCTGTATCAGCTCGACCGTGTATTGCAGCACCAGCCGTGCGTCGCTGCTGTTGACCTTCCCGTCGCCGTTTACGTCGCCGCTCTGCTGCGGCTGGCCTTTCTCCTGAAGGGCGTCGATCGCCTGATTCAGCGCGTCGGCCGCCTCGTCCACATCCTCCTGGCTGACGCCCGCCGTCGCGTCGATCGACAGGGCCTCCGACAGCGCCAGCGTCAAATCGGCCCAGCTGTCCTCTGTATACTTCGATTCGTCCAGCGCCTGGGCCTTGGCGATCGCCGCTTTCAAATCGGCCTTGTCCGCCTCCACCGGCTTGTTCTCCAGCGCCTCGATCGCAGAGAGTACCGCCTGCCGCAGCCCCTCCACCTGCATCACGGTGGCGTCCGGATTGTCATATCCTCTTTTGGCCGCCGTCAGCGTCAGCGTCAGGTTCTCCCAGGAGGCCGCCGTATAATCCGCCTCTTTCAGCGCCTCGGCCTGATCGATCGCCGCTTTCAGCGCCGCCTTGTCCGGCTCGCCGGTGGCGGTCACGAGCGTGATGTCGATGCAGTCGAGATTCACCCAGTCGCCCGAGTTCCCGACCGCCGTGGGGCCGCTGACCCGGACCGTGTTCTGCCCCTTTTGCAGGGTGATCGTCTGGGAGTTGGTGACCATCGAGTTCCACAGCATACCCGCCTCCAGCTTGACAGGCACGCTCTCCCCGTCGCCCACGCGGATATAGATATCGCCGCCGGTGTTGGTGCAATAGATGATGTCCAGCCGGTACTCGCCCGCCGCCGGCGCGTCCACGGTGAATGTCACATACCGCAGGTTGGACCAGTCGGCTGCAATGTCCGCCGCGGAGCCGATGCTCGCGATCGGGATCAGGCCTTCCACCGCTCCCTGGTTGGAGAAGAAGGTGTCGGATTTCTGCGTCACGCCCGTGCCGAGCGCCGCCTGCTCCGCCTCATAGCGGGTGGGCTTGACCTCGTCGAACCGGACCAGCCCGCCGAGCGCCTCGTTTAGCGCCTCGGTCGCGTCCAGGATCGCGCCTCTCTTCGCGTTTTCGTCCGCCTGCACCGCCTTCGCGTCCGCCAGCGCCGCCTCCAGCACCTGCCAGGTCAACGGCTGATGGTCGAACTCCTCAAGCGCCTCGGCCTGCGCCACCGCCGCGTTCAGTTCGGTCTTGTCCGCGGGCAGGTACTCCAGTTCGTCCAGAACCTTTTGCAGCGCCGCAGCCGCCGCGTCCACTTCCTCCTGGGTGGCCTTGCTGCGGCTCTTCACCGCTTTGGCCGCCGCCAGCGCCGCCGGCAGGCCCTGGACGCTGTCCTCGGTGTAAT
>DXWE01000014.1:4960-6988 GCA_019417045.1 Oscillospiraceae bacterium | reverse complement strand
GTGTAATCGCGTGTGTCCCGCGCATCCGCGTCGCGGATCGCTATGTTGAGCGCGGTCTTGTCCGCCGACGAGGACCCCAGCGCATACAGCTCGTCGAGTGCCGTGAGCAGGCTCTCGGCGGCCTGATAGATCTCATACTGCGAGGCACCCGTGTCGGCGAGCACCGTCTCGGCCTGTGCCTTGGCGGAGGCCACGATCGCCCAGCTCGCCTCGGAATACAGGCTCTGATCCTTCAGCTCCACCCGGTCGATCGCCGCCTGCAGGCCCGTCTTGACAATCACGCCGTCACGGATCATCTCCTGGTTGACTTCAAACATCGCCTCTTCGTCCACCTTGAGCACCTTGCGGTCATAGGTGTAGATCCCGTTGATCTCGCCCTCGAGATCCGTGAACTGCGTGTAGACCTGCGCGGACATGCCGAGACCGTCCTTGTAGTTTCTGCACTGCGCCATCAGGTCCTCATACCCGGCGAGCAGCCGTTCGGGCGTCTCAAAGTCCGCCGTGTAGCTCGCGTCCTGCCCCTTCCAGAGATGGTCCTCCACCACATAGGTCAGGCCGCCGAACTCGCCGCACACCCGCGCGCGCGTGCCGCTCAGGCCCGGCCAGGGATCCGGATAGTGGTGGTTGTCCTTGATGTCGCCCGCCTCCGCGTCGTTCCAGCCGCTGGCCGGGGTGACCAGCCGGGTGGGGTCGAGCGCCTTGATCGTGTTGGTGAGACTCTGGGTCTCGAGCCCCGAGTGCTGCCGCCAGCCCTCATTGTACATGATCCACACGGCGATGGACGGGTGGTTGCGCAGCGTCTCCACCATCTCGACCGTCTCCGCCCGGTAATCCATAAAATCGATCCCGGCGTCCGCGCCGCAGGGCTGGTCCTGCCACACGATCATGCCGATCTTGTCCGCATAGTAGTACCAGCGGCGGGATTCCACCTTGATGTGCTTGCGGATCATGTTATAGCCGAGGTCCTTCTGCGCCTGGATGTCCCAGCGCAGCGCCTCGTCTGTCGGCGCGGTGTACAGGCTCTCCGGCCAGTAGCCCTGATCGAGGAACCCGGACTGGTAGATCGGCTCGTCGTTGAGATACATCATCATGATCGCGCCGTTCTCGTCGCTCTCGCCCGTGTCCACCAGTTCGATCTTGCGCATGCCCACATAGCTTCGCACCGTGTCCACCACCTGGCCGCCCACCTTGACCTCGAGCAGCAGGTCATAGAGGAACGGGGTGTCAGGCGACCACAGATACAGCTGGTCCTGCGGGATCTCGATCGTGTTCTCCTCATTGAGCGGCAGGCCCGTGGCGGTCGCGACCACCTGGTCCTCCGCTTTCACGGTGACGTCCACCGTGGCCGCGGCCTCGCCGGCCTGGTTCACGGTCAGCCCGATGGTGCTGTTGTCGATATCGGTCGTGACAACCGTGTCCTCGATATACGCCTGCGAGGACACCGGCTCCATCCATACGGTGCCCCAGATGCCGGACACCGACGTATAAAAGATGCCGCCCGCGTTCGGACGCTGCTTGCCGTTGGTCATGCCCTCGGCATCCGTGTTGTCAAACACCTTGACCGACAGGGTGTTTACACCGTCTTTCAACGCGTCGGTCACGTCCACGCTGAACGGCAGATAGCCGCCCTTGTGGTCGGTCACCACTTCCGTGCCGTTGACGTACACGCTGCACATCCAGTCGACCGCCTCAAAGTGCAGGATGATCCGGTCGTCCGGATCCCAGTCGGCCGGCAGGGTGAACTCCCGGTTGTACCACGCGTAATCATAGTGCTGCATGATGCCGGACAGGGCCGACTCCATCGCGTACGGCACCATGATCTGCTGGCTGTAGGAGTCAGGCTCCGCCGTCTCCGACGCGCTGCCCGCAAAGTTCCACAGGCCGTTCAGGTTCAGCCAGTCCTCCCGCTGTAGCTGCGGGTTCGGATACTCGTCCAGCGGGATGGTATCCGCCGTGATCTCGTCATACCACGGGGTGGTGATGACCGACTGCTTCTTCTCCCAGTTGCCGGACGCGGCGCTCACGCTG
>DXWE01000014.1:0-4950 GCA_019417045.1 Oscillospiraceae bacterium | reverse complement strand
CCGCGGGGAATATCCCCATCAGCAGCGCCAGGCACAGGCATACCGCCACTACACGTTTTTTCATCTTGTTCCTCCTGTTCTCTTTCTCCAAACTCCTATGATGCATGGCTTTCGCCATTCCATAGCCATTCCGTTACAGGCCGCCGGTTATTCCGGCAGTGTGGCCAGCTCCACCGTCGCCTGCAGGATCATCCGCGCGTCGCTGCTGTTGACCAGGCTGTCGCCATTCATATTCGCCCGCGCCAGCTGCTCCTCGGTCAGCGATATCAGCTCGACCGTGTATTGCAGCACCAGCCGTGCGTCGCTGCTGTTGACCTTCCCGTCACCGTTTACGTCGCCGCTCTCAAAGTCCGGCTGTTCACCGCCCTGGAACTGGATGGTCACATCGTCAATATACACTCCCGCCGAAGACTCGTTTTGCCACTTGAACATCAGGTAGCCGCCCGTGAAGCCAGGCTCGGTGGTCATCTCAAACGAGAATTTCTCATAGCCCGGCATGTTGGCCGCCGGTGTCAGCGTCACCCCGCCGAGCGAGATGTTGTAATCCGAATCCCAGGTCTCATCCATCAGCCACACCCGCAGCTCGCCCGCCGCGGCGTTGCAGTTGCGGTAATATCCCTCCACGAGATAGGTGGTATCCGCTTCAAAGTCCGCCTCGATCTGCACACGGCCCCAGCCGCCGAGCACTGCGGCATAGCTGCCGCTGCGCGCGTCGTCGCCGATCTGCATCACCGAACCACCCCAGCCGATATTGACGTCCACGCCGTCGATCTCGTAGATCCCGGAGGTCGGGTACTCCTGTCCCTCGAACCCGGTTTCATACAGCATGGCGCCATCGTCCGGCACGCCGCGGACCAGCGCCTCGATCGCCGCCGACAGCTCCTTAGCGGCCAGATCCACCTGCGCCTGGGTGGCGTTCGGGTCGGCGGCCGCCGCCTTGGCAGCGGTCAGTTTCTGCTGCATGGCGTCCCACGACGGGGTGGTGTACTCTCCCTTGCGCAGCGCCTCCGCCTGATCGATCGCCTCCTGCAGCGCCGTGGGATCCGCGCGCTTGACCAGCGCTTCCTGCGCCTGCCGGAACGCCTGCAGCGCGGCGTCTACCGTGGTCTGCTGCGTGCTCCCGTCGATCGCGAGCAGGGCCTGCCGCGCCGTCTGAAGCTTTGGCAGGAACGCGTCCCAGCTGGCTGTCGTGTAGTCCTCCGCACGCAGCGCCTCCGCCTTTTGAACCGCCTCGTCCAGCGCCGAGAAGTCGACCGGAGAAGCCTCCAGCTCCTGTACCGCCGTGCGCAGCGCGGCGGCCGCACGGTCGGCGGCATCCTGCGCGACCGGGACAAACGACGCATAATCGATCCGCGGGGCATCGCTGCCCGTGCTGCGCACCGTCAGGCTCACGGTGCAGCTGCCGCCGGTCACCTGCCCTTGCACGCTCTGCCGCATATACCCGCTGCCCGTCGCCTGTTCTGCCATCGTGGCAGTGGTCTCCCCGCCGCCGGAGAGCAGGCCCAGCGAGCACTGGCCGGCTTCAATCCGGCCGCGGGTCATCACCGAGAATTCATACACGCCGTCCGGCAGGCCGGTGATCTCCTGCGAAAGCGTGTACTCTGCGCTGCCGAAACTCGTCAGGCTGTTCGACCAGTCATAGGCCAGCGACTGGCCGCTCTGCCGAGAGGCGTTGCCCTCCACCGTCCAGCCAACCGCGAGATCCTCCTCAAACGAGCCGTTTGCCAGCCGGTCGTACAGCGGCACGGCGGCGAGCGACTGCATCTCCCGCAGCGGCACGGCGGCCGCTTCCACCCGCGCAAAGGACGCCGGGGTATACGCCAGCCGGTCGAGCGCGGGCAACAGCCCGAGCGCCTCTTCCGCCGCTGTCAGGTCGGCGTCATAGTCGTACGACGGCGGCGTGGCCGCGAGGTCTACATCTTCCAGCGGGTCGTCCACACCCAGCACATCCGCCAGGTGGGCGGACAGGAGCTTTGCCGCCACCGCGTGCTCTTCCACGTTCGGGTGCGCGGCGCCGCCGCTCATCAGCGCCGGGAATTCGAGGAACGAGAGATTGCCCACCGTCGGCTGCATCTCGTCCACCGCCGCGCGGAAATTGCCGATATAATTGCGGTGGGTCGTCATCAGCCCGATCGCCCACACAATGTGCGCATCGGGATATGTAGCCCGCAGTTTCTGCGTAAACGCCTTCATGTGCGTGACAAAGGTGTCGATATCCGTAAACCCGAGGTCGTTCGTGCTCAGGTTGACCACCACCACGTCCGGTATGAACGTGCTGTGATCCCATTCGGCCGTCCTGTCACGGTACCAGCAGACCGACTCCCACAGCTCTTCGGCCGCCACCTCGCGGCCGCCGCCCGGCACCAGCGCGACCCCCGAGCGCGAGACCGTGTTCCAGTCCGCATGGAACGCGCGCGACACAAGGGCGGGATAGGCGTACACGCCGTCCTCCGCCCCGTCCCGGGCGCCCGCCCCGCAGGTGATCGAGTCGCCGATGAACTCAAAGCGGTAATCCCCCGCCGGGGTCGCGCGCAGCGCGCCGTCCGCCGGGAAGGTCAGCGAGTTGAGCTGCATGCGGTTGTCGCTCGCCTCCACCACCTTGTTGACCGTGATCGTATGCGTCCCCTCCGGCAGGCCCGCCGCCAGGACCACATCCCCTGTGCCGGCTGCCACAAAGGCCCGGCGATGGCGGCCGTTCACCGTCACCTCTACGGTGGAATCGTTGGTGGAGGTGATGTTCGCCGTCACCGTGCCGCCGCCGGTATACACAAATTCAAAACCCGCCGCCGACCAGTCAAAGGTGACGGCCGTACCCACCTCCATGCTGCGGCCCTGGAAGCGGATCGCGCCATCCGCCATCAGAGACGCCGCTGTCTGCGTCCTCTCATCCGCTGCAGAAACCGGCAGCGCCCCTGCCGGCGCCATCGCCAGCAGCAGCGCCAGCGCGATCGCCGGGACACCCAGCCGTTTTACCAGATGCTTCATGTTTCTCCTCCCTCTCTGTGCGCCGGCCACCGGGATCCGGCACTTCTCTCACAGAGGAGTATACCGTCAAAATATGTAAAAAACAATATATATTTGTCTCAATATATGGGTATTTTTTCGCTTGCCGGGTTTGTCTCTGCCTGCCGGGTTCGTCTGTATCCCCGGAGCCTTGGCTGCGGCCATTGCCCGGCAGGGTTCCCGCCGCCCGCTCATAAAAAAAGCGGCCGGACCCGCAGGTCCGGCCGCCGCCTGACTGTTTTAAATCCGCCTGATTTTTAAAACCGGAACAGGTTGAGCCCCACGTCCTCATCGAACGCGCGGTCCACCGTCCCCGGGATGCAGTCGATCACCATCTCGCAGGTGCCGCTGACCACCGCCTCGTTCAGGTGGCCGCCGAACACCCGGCCCTCTGCGTCCCCCGCACTCATGTGCAGGTGGCAGTAAAACGCTCCGTCCATCGTATCGATCGTGCCGGTCAGCGAGACGATCTCATAGTCCCCCTCAAAGCGGTTGCTGCGATAGGTCTTGTGAGCGGTGTCAAACGCCCCGACGGTGAACGATCCGACCGCGCCGAGCGCGCTGACCCGGGCGAGCCGCACCGCCTCCCGCACCGCGACCGCTTTGACACAGGAGAGGATCTCCTCCCCCCGGTCGATCCGCACGACCAGTGTGTTTTTAAACCGACGATACTCCATTCCCGTCCCACCTTTATTCCAACGTCTCCGCCGCCTCACGCAGCGCGTCAATGATGGGGATGTGCTGCGGGCAGATCCCCTCGCACTGGCCGCATGCGATACAGTCGGACGCCTTTGCCGTCTTTGTCTCTTCGGCGTACCGCCGCTTGGACTCCGACAGATGGCCATACACCCGGTGATGGTTCAGCACCCGGAAGATCTCCGGGATCGGGATGCCCTGCGGGCAGCCGGGCACGCAGTACCGGCAGCCGGTGCACGGCACTGTGGGGGTGGCGTTCAGCCGCTCCACCACCTGCCCGATCACCGCCCGCTCGCCGTCGGACAGCGGCCGGAAGTGTTCCATAAAACCGGTGTTGTCCCGCAGCTGCTCCAGGTTCGACATGCCGCTGAGCACCGTGATGACCCCCGGCAGCGACGCGGCAAACCGCACCGCCCACGACGCCACCGACGCCTGCGGGTCGGCGCGCCGGAAAATCTCCTCGATCTCCGGGCGCATCGAGGCGAGCGACCCGCCCTTGACCGGCTCCATGATGACGACCGGCTTGCCGTGCTTACGCGCCACCTCATAGCACCGGCGGGACTGCACGCCCGCGCTGTCCCAGTCTATGTAATTGATCTGCAACTGCACGAACTCCGCCTCCGGATGGGCCTCCAGAATCTCCTCGAGCACCTCGGGGGTGTCGTGAAATGAAAACCCGGCGTGTTTGACCAGCCCTTTTTTCTTCTGCTCCTGCACAAATTCCCACGCGTGGTACCGGTCCAGCTCGGGCAGTTTGTCCTTGGAGAGCGAGTGCAGCAGGTAAAAATCGAAATATCCCGCGCCGCTGCGGGCGAGCTGCTCGTCAAAGATCCGCTGCACGTCCCCCTCCTGCTTCACCGACCAGATGGGCAGCTTGGTGGCAAGCTGGAACGACTCCCGCGGGTACCGTTCGACCAGCGCCTCTCTCGCGACCTCCTCCGAGTGCCCGTCATGGTACACATAGGCGGTGTCAAAATAGGTGAAGCCCCTCTGCATGAACAGGTCCACCATCCGCTTGACCTGTTCCAGATCGATCCGGTCCCCCTCCATCGGCAGACGCATCAGGCCAAAGCCGAGCTTTTTGATGGTCTCTCCCAGTTCCATGTGCCTCTCTCCTTTCCGATCGCAGGCGCCTGCCGGGTCCCGGGGGGGCCTGCCGGCTGCCGCCGAAAAATATTATAGCACATTTCTTGAAAACGCGCAAAACATCCTGTATAATATTAAGAAGTGCTGAAGAGGGTGGGTGTTGAG
>DXWE01000139.1 GCA_019417045.1 Oscillospiraceae bacterium | reverse complement strand
TACATTGCCGCACGCATTGGGGCCGAGGGAATGGGGCTGTATCAGCTGATCTTCTCCGTCTATGTGCTCGGCTCCACCTTTGCCAGTTCCGGGATCCACACCGCCACCACCCGTCTGGTGACGGATGAGTTGGTGTGCGGCACCAGAAAATCGGTGCGGCAGGTGCTGCGGCGGGCGATTCTCCTCAGCCTGACCGTGGCGGCGGCCTCCACGCTGCTGTTTTATTTCGGGGCGCCGCTCGTCGGCACCTGCTGGATCCAGGATCTGCGCGCCATTCCCGCTTTGAAAGTGCTGTCCCTTTCCTTCCCCTTCATGGGCATCTCCAACTGTATCAAGGGATACTTTGTGGCGCGCCGGCGGGTGGGGAGCTCCTCCCGCGCGCAAATTCTCGAACAGCTCTCCCGGATTGCGATCATCCTGCTGCTCATCGACCGCTTTGCCGCGTTCGGGCTGACGGCCGCGTGCCTCGCGGTGATGATCGGCGACACTGTTTCCGAGGCCATCTCCTGCGGGTATATGGTATGCAGCTATTACTGGGACCGGCGCCGCGTCGAGGTCGAGAATACCGGCACCTGTGTCCGCAGTCAGGGCGGCGTGGTGCGCCGGCTGCTCTCGATCGCGGTACCGATCACCGCCGGCAAATACCTGAATTCCGGTCTGCGCACGATTGAAAACGTCATGGTTCCCAACAAGCTCACCGTGTATACCGGCGCACGGGACATCTCCCTGTCCCAGTTCGGGGCGCTCAAGGGGATGGCCATGCCGCTGATCTTCTTCCCCTCCTCCTTCCTCAATGCCTTTTCCACCCTGCTGGTGCCGGAGATGTCGGAGGCGCGGGCGCTCGGGCAAAAGCGGCGCGTCATGCGCACGGTCGATCACACGCTGCACATCACGCTGCTGGCCTCCATCCTGGTCGGCGGGCTGTTCTGGCTGCTCGCCGATCCGTTGGCGGATCTGATCTACGGCAGCGCGGAGGTCGCGTGGTATCTGAAGGTCCTCGCGCCCCTTGTGCCCGTCATGTACCTGGAGAGCGTGGTGGACGGCATCCTGCGCGGCTTGAATCAGCAGATCAGCTCGCTGAAATACAGCGTGGCGGACTCCGCCATCCGGATCCTGCTCCTCTTTTTCCTGCTCCCGCTGTGGGGAATGAACGGGTTTTTGCTCATCATGGTGTTCAGCAACCTGTTTACCTGCGGATTGAACGTCCGCCGCCTGCTCAAGGTGTCCGGCACCTATCTGCGGTGGGGAAAGTGGATCTTCCGGCCGGTACTGGCCGTGGCAATTGGCATTGCCGGGTGTTCTCTGCTCGGCAGGATCCCGGCTGTCGCCGGTCTGCCGGACCTCCTGATGATCCTGCTGTTTGGGATCCTCACGGCCGGGGTATACCTGCTGCTGTTGCCCCTGCTCGGCTGTATCTCCCGGGACGATATTCGCCTGAGAGCGTAAATAGCAAACGGCGGGGTTCCGAAAAATCGGAACCCCGCCGTCTTCATTCGTCCGTTTGGCACTCTGTTTTCTCTTCTCCCGCGTCCCCCGCTTCCCGGTCATCCGCGATCTCCTCGATCAAATACCGCGGGCGGGCCTTGGCCTCCAGATACAGTTTGCCGATATACTCGCCCACCACGCCGATCGACAGCAGCGTCAGCCCGCCGAGCGCCCACAGCGATACCGTCACGCTCGACCAGCCGGGAACGACATGCCCGGAAAAGAAGGAGACCAGCACATATACCAGCATGGCGATGCTGACCAGGAACACGCACACACCGAGCCAGGCAATCACGCGGATGGGGCGCAGGCTGACCGAGGTGATCCCCGTCCAGGCGAAGGACAGCATCTTGTGCAGCGGATATTTGGTCTCTCCCGCCGTGCGCTCCTGACGGTCATACAGCACCGTGTCCGACGGGAACCCGATCATCGGCACGATCCCGCGCAAAAAGAGGTTGACCTCCCGGAATGCCGAGAGCCCCTGCAATGCCCGGCGGCTCATCAGACGGTAGTCCGCGTGGTTGAACACCGTCTGCGCGCCGAGCAGATTCATCAGGCGATAGAAAGCCTCGGCACTGACGCGTTTGAAGAAGGAATCCGTCTTCCTCTCCCGCCGCACCCCGTATACGATATCGCATCCGCTGTGATATTTCGCCACCATCTCGTCCATCGCCTCGGGATCGTCCTGCAAATCCGCGTCGATCGAGATGACGAGGTCAGCCCGGTCCTTGGCCCACAGCAGTCCCGCGAGCAGTGCGTTCTGCTGGCCGCGGTTGCGGCTGAGTTTGAGCCCCAGGAAACGGCGATCCTGCCGGTGCAGCTCCATCACCGTTTTCCATGTGGCGTCCTTCGACCCGTCGTCCACAAAGACAATCCGGCTGTCCGTCCCGACAGCCCCCGCCCCTTGCAGCTCCTCGAGCCTGTACAGCAGGCGGCGCGCCGTCTCCGGTAACGCCGCCTCTTCATTAAAACAGGGCACCACGATATACAGACAATTTCCCCGCATGGCCACACCGCCCCTCTTTTTTTCCTATTGATAATCATAGCATACCCCTGCGTGAAAAGCAACCGGACACCGTGTCTGTCCCGCCGGTGTCGAGACAGCTCCCGAAATAGAGACCCGCCACACGCCACACACGCGTTGCGGCCCAGTGTCCCACACACCCTCCGGGCTTCCCTATCACCGGACAAGTTCGCTTTGTCATTCTACCGCCCGTCGCTTTTATAGGAGCGTTGACACTTGACAAACGGGGTGTTCGGCCATACAATAAAGTAAATAAATTGACTGTTACGACCATAAAAGCCGGTGGAGTATGACCAGAGAAGATAAGAAAAACGCCTATCTGTACTGCAAATTCCGCGATGAGCAGTTCGCCCTCTATGACGAATATGCCAAGCGCCACGGCATGCTGATGAAAACGCTGCTGGTGGTCAATGCCCTCTTTTATGACAGTCTGTTTGACGCTGGCGGCATGACCCAGGCGGAGATCTGTCAGCGGACATTTCACTCCAAGCAGACCGTCCATCTGATCGTCAAGAATCTCCTGGCCAGCGGCTATGTCACCGTTACACAGTCGCCGGACAACAAGCGGGAAAAGCTCGTCCGCATGACGTCGGCGGGCCGGGCCTATTGTGAAAAGGTCGTCCGCCATATCACCTGGGCAGAGGATACGGCCATGTCCCTGTTCACCCCAGAGGAGCAGAAACAGCTGATTGATCTGTCAAGGACATTCACAAAAAATCTCGCCATGTTGATCCATCGGGAAACGGAGGAATAGCATATGGAATTTTATGAAGTCGTCAACAGGAGAAGAAGCATTCGTCAATTTGAGGACAGGGACATCCCCCAAGAGGTGCTCGAGCGGATTTTGGACGCGGGGCTGAAAGCCCCCTCCTCCAATCATCAAAGACGCTGGGAACTGGTAACGCTGACGGACCGGTCCCGGATCCGGGATCTCGCACAATTCGTGCGTCCTTATCCCTGCCGCATCCAGGAGCCGAAGACTCCGCAGCAGGAGATGTTTCGGATCGCCTATCCCCGCCAGCGCACGATGATAGAGGAATCCGCCTGCGTGATCCTGCCCTATTTCAAGCAGAAATACCCCTTGAACAATGATAAAAACAGCTATGGACTGATGGATTACGGTGCGGCATGGGCGCTGGTGGAAAACCTGCTGCTCGCCGCAACCGCCGAAGGGCTGGGATCTGTCGTCCACATCCCGGTGAAGAGAGAGCCGGAGAAAATCAGGGAATTTTTGAAAATTCCGGACGGCTACTGTCTGCCGACGCTGGTGATCCTCGGCTATCCCGCAAAAGACGCGCTGCTGCCGTCACAGGTCAGAGCAACCGTGGAAAACAGGGTCCACTGGAACAGATGGTAAGCGCGACCACCGAGAAGGTGGTCGCGCTTTCTGATCTGCGGTCGGAATCGTGTGCCAGGGGAATACAGCAGCGTCCGCTGTATCGCGGGCGCGGATCAGGCCTCCTGCGCTCCCTCTATATCCCTGCGCATGATGTAATCCGTCTGTTCGTCATCGCCCACATAAAACGAATGCGCCCCTATTTTGTAAAATCCGTTTCTTTTATAAAATCGGAGCGCTTTTTCGTTGTTCTCCCAAACGCCAAGCCAGACATATCTTTTCTGGTGCAACGCCGCCAGGGCGATAGCCTGGTCCAGCAAATACCGGCCCAGGCCCTTTCCCTGAAAGCCCCGCAGCACGTAGATCCTCTCCACTTCCAGGGACTGTTCGTCATACAGGTCCGTCTGCGCAGGTGTCTCGTTTACTTTGAGATATCCCGCTAAATATCCATCGGAATACAAAAAGTAAAAGCAGGAGTGGGGATTTAAGAGCTCCGCGCGCAGCTTTTCCCTGTTGAAAGCCGCGTGCAGATATGCCTCCATGTTTTCCGGCGTATTCCCGCTTGAAAAAGTTTCCAAGAAGGTTCTGCGAGAAAGATGGCACAGCGACTCCAGATCTCCCGGCGTACATTGTCTGAATTCTCTCTCCACCTCGCGTCCCCTCCCATCGAAAAAATAATACGGGGAAATTCC
>DXWE01000138.1:1571-4582 GCA_019417045.1 Oscillospiraceae bacterium | reverse complement strand
CCCCCAAGCCGCGTGCAACTTCTGCAATGATGCGTGACAACCGCTCGTCGCAGCGGCGCCCGCAGGGCGCCCCATCGTTACCGCTCCTGCCGGCGCCCGTTATTTCCCGGGCGCGGTGAGGTGCACGAGATGTGCGATCCCGGGGATGCTCTCCCCCTGCTGGGAGGAGGTGGGGGACATCATCGCGCCGGTGCCGACGAACAGCACATCGTGCAGCGCCTGCTCCTCCATGCGGGAGAGGATATACCCGCACAGCACGGCGGCGCTGCACCCGCAGCCCGATCCGCCGGCGTGCACGTCCTGGGACTGCCGGTCGTAGAGCATCAGCCCGCAGTCGTCGTAGCGGTCGCCAAGCTCGATCCCCTCCTTTTTCATCAGCTCCCGCAGCAGCCCGGCCCCGACGGCGGAGAGGTCGCCGGTCAGGATCAGGTCGTAGTCGGCAGGGGAGGAGTTCGTATCCTTGAAGAAATTTTGCAGCGTATCGGCGGCGGAGGGGGCCATCGCGGCGCCCATGTTGTTCGTGTCGGTGATCCCGAAATCGACGATCCGGCCGACACACACCTCGGAGATCCGCACGCCCGAGCCGCCCATGCCGACGATGGCCGCGCCGGCGGCGGTGGCGGTCCACTGGGAGGAGGGGGCGCGCTGCCCGCCGTATTCGAGGGGGAAGCGGTACTGCCGCTCGGCGGAGCAGAAGTGGGAGGAGGTCAGCGCGCAGCACACGTCGGCGGCGCCGCTGTCGACGAAGATGGCGGCGAGCGTAAGGGTCTGCGCCATGGTGGAGCAGGCGCCGAACTGCCCGAGATAGGGCACGCCGAACTCGCGCAGGCTGAAGGTGGAGGCGATACACTGGTTGAGCAGGTCGCCCGAGAAGATGAACTGGAGCTGGGAGGGGGTGAATCCGGCCTTGTCGAGCGCGCGGGAGAATGCCTCGCGCTGCAGGGTGCTCTGGGCCTTTTCCCAGGTTTTTTCACCGAGCGTGGTGTCCTCGAACACCGCGTCGAACGTACGGGCGAGCGGTCCCTCGCCCTCTTTTTTGCCGACCACGGCCGCGTGGCCCAGGATGGTCGGCCGGCTGGACAGCGTGACCGTGTATTGCCCTTTTCTCTCCGGCACCGTGAACCCCTCCTTTAAAACAGCCCGATGACGCACAGGATGATCCCGTACAGCACGGAGGCGGCGATCCCGTAGACCAGCACCGGCCCGGCGATGGAGAACATCTTGGCGGCGAGCCCCAGAATATACCCCTCGCTCTTGAACTCGATGGCGGGGGCGGCGATGGCGTTGGCAAACCCGGTGATCGGCACGAGGGTGCCGGCGCCGGCGTGCTTGGCGATGTTGTCCCACACCTTCAGCCCGGTCAGCAGGATGCTGAGTGCGATGAGGGTGAGCGAGCCGAGGAAGGAGGCGTCCTTTTTCTCGAACCCGGCCATCGAGGCCCACAGGGTGATGCACTGGCCGATCGTGCACAGCAGCCCGCCGGCGAGGAAGGCCTTCAGGCAGTTGAGAAACACGGGGGACCTGGGCTCCGCCTTTTTGCTCATCTTGCGGTATTCCTGTCCGGTGACATCCATAACACAAACCATCCCTTTGCCGAAAAACTTTTCCCGCGAAACGCCCGTTTGCCGCGGATTTGTACTAGTTTGCCGCGCGGGAAGTCGGAATATACGGAAAAGCCGTTGCTTTTTTCGACGGGGACGTATATAATAAAGGGGAATATGTTGGAAATGCAGCCGGTGGGAGGACGAAAAAATGAAGGGATTCTGCAAGAGGCTGCTCGGCGTCTGCCTGTGTCTGTGCCTGCTGATGGGCGGGGTGTGCAGCGTGGCCGCGGTGCCCGCAGAGGAGGGCGCGTTTGCGGTGCGCCTGACCGGCGGGGCGCGTGTCGGGGAGCCGCTCACGGCGGAGGCGGAGAATGTCCCGGCCGGCTGCGCGGTGGTCTATACCTGGAAGGTCGGCGGCGAGCTGATCGCGGGGACGGGGGCGAGCTATACCCCGGCCGAGTCGGACCTGTTCGAGATGATCGAGGTCACGGCGGCGGCGGTGGACGGGAAGACGATCGAGACCGCGACCGCGCGGGCGTTTTGCAGCGACCTGCCGGTGATCTATATCGACACGGAGGGCGGCCAGGCGGTCACGAGCAAGGAGGACTATCTCACCGCCCACATGGTGATCCAGGGCGGCGGGGAGTACCCGGACGAGACGTTCGACGGGATCACCGAGATCCGCGGGCGGGGCAATTCCACCTGGACGATGTACCCGAAAAAGCCGTATAAGCTGAAGCTGGACGAGAAGACGGATCTCTTCGGCATGGGCAAGAACAAGCACTGGGTGCTGCTCGCGAACTACCGCGACCGCGCGCTTTTGCGCGGCAAGCTCGCGATGGACCTGTCGGGCGCGTTCGGGATGGAATACATGCAGTCGGTGTATGTGGACCTGGTGCTCAACGGGGAATACGTCGGCAACTACCAGCTGTGCGAGCAGATCCGCGTGGGGAGCACGCGGGTGGACATCTTCGACTGGGAGGAGGCCGCGGAGGACGCCGGCGGCGAGGCGGAGGACCTGTCCGCGCTCACCACGGAAAACGGCTACGACCTGACCGGCGGCTACCTGATGGAGCTCAACGGGTATTACGACGAGGTCTCGAAATTCATGACGGAGGCACAGGTGCCGTTCACCTTCAAGAGCCCGGAATACGCGAACACCAACCCCGAGATGATGGCGTATGTACAGGGGTATTTGCAGGACTTCGAGGACGCGGTGCTCTCGGACGACTATTATAACGACAAGGGCCGGCATTACAGCGAGCTGTTCGACATGGACAGCCTGGTGGACTGGTGGCTGGTCAATGAGTTCACGATGAACGCGGACTCGGGCACCTGGTCGGCGTATATGTATAAGGATGTGGGCGGGGACCTGTTCCATATGGGCCCGGTGTGGGACTTCGACAGCAGCCTGGGCAACTATCTCGACCACCCGAACCCCCTGCCGTATGACCAGTGGCGGGAGGG
>DXWE01000138.1:0-1561 GCA_019417045.1 Oscillospiraceae bacterium | reverse complement strand
GGCCAGCAGGGCACGTGGTACAAGGCGCTGATCGGCGACCCGTGGTTTGTCTCGCGGCTGCAATCCCGCTACTGGGAGATGCACGAGGCGTTTGAGAACCTGCTCACCCAGATGGAGGCGTATCATGACGTCTTGGAGCGCTCGGCCGGGGCGGACCACGCGGTGTGGGGGATCCCCACCACGTTTGAGTACGAGTACGAGCTGCTGTACGACTGGATCGAGAACCGGATCCGCTGGATGGACGAACAGTTCGCGACGGTGGAGAGCGCGCTTTCCTCGCTCGGGGAGTATGGAGAGGGCGTCCTGACGCTGGACGCGGCGGACGCGGCCGGGGATCCGCTCCCGTCGGACGACACGGACGATCCCGCGCTGCTTTCGGACGCGCAGGTCGGGCCGGGCGGGGCGGTCTCGCTGAGCGTGACGAGCCCCGTGCAGAACACGGTGACAGCGGCGGTGTACCTCAACGGGCTGCGGATCGCGGAAGCGCCGCTCATCGACGGCCGCGCCGCGTTCACGCTGGACGCCGGCGCCCTGCCGGCAGGGGAGCGCGCGGTGGTGCAGGTGCGCGCGTATGACAGGGAAGGGAACCTGATCGGCTCCCGCTTCCTGACCCTGCGGGTCCCGGCGGTGCCGGGCGACGTGAACGGGGACGGTCTCGTCAACTCGTCCGACGCGCGGCTGGTGCTGCAATATACGGTCGAGCTGACGGCGCTGACAAGCGCGCAGCTGGCCGCGGCGGACGTGGATGGAAACGGGCAGGTCAACTCGTCCGACGCGCGGCGGATGTTACAGACAGCGGTGCAGGCGGCCGTCTGAGGCGGGGAAAAACAGCTTTGTCAGGACAGGGGAATGGTATGAAACGGATGGATGTCAAACGGATCCTGAGCGGGGTGCTGTGCGCAGTACTGCTCTGCTCGCTGCTGCCCGCCGGGCTCACCGCCGCTGCGGCGGACACCTACCGGGGCAGCGACTTCACCACCAACGCCTATATCGCGTCCCGGGTGGACGTGGTGCTCTCGGAGTTCCCGCCCGGCTCGTATTTCACCTATAGCGGCGACCCGTGCGGCCACCACGACAGCGGCACGTGCAGCTATTTCGGCGGGTGCAACTGCATCTCGACCTACTACGACCCGGAAAAGGGCGGGGAGCCCGTGCAGCTGCGCGCGGTGCAGTGCCTCGCGTTCGAGCGGTATTTCTTCTATAAGATGTTCGGGTTTATCGACATGGGGGAGAACGAGTCGCTCACCTACAGCCTCGGGAGCATCCCGGCGGGCGGGATGACGGCGGAGAACGTGAAGGCGCTGGTGTCCCAGGCGAAGACCGGGGCGCACGTGCGCGCGGGATCGTATGTTCCTCAGCTGTGACGAAGAGGGCTTCTGGATGTACCACGGCAACACGGATTTCTGCTGCAAGGTGAACATCCGCTACCTGACGTGGGGGGAATTTGCCTCGAAATACCAGAGCGAGGGGATCACCGAGGTGATCCTGCCGCTGGACTATCCGGGGGAGGACGGCACGATCGACCCGACCCCGATCGGCTACGCCCCCGGCACCTATACCG
>DXWE01000137.1 GCA_019417045.1 Oscillospiraceae bacterium | reverse complement strand
GTCCACGGGGTTGGCCTTGCCGTACATCACGAGGTTGGCGGGATCCAGGTTGACCCCGAGGTTACCGGTACCGACATCCTCGATCGCGCGCCGCAGCGTCACGGGGGTCTCCTGCCCGGTCTCGAACAGCAGCGTCTGGCGGTGGTCGAGCAGGTGGCGCGCCACCGTGCGGATGGCCGCGACCACCCCGGCATAGCGCGGGTCATGCGGGTTTTCGGGCAAAAAGCCCATGTGGGTGACGACCTCCGCCACCCCGAGCGACGCGGCGAAATCCGCGCCGTCCATCAGATCCTGCATGCGGGCGTAGCGGTAGGTCTCGGGCACCAGCCCGAGCGTCTCCTGCCCGTCGTAGAAGTCCCAGCAGGCGGGGCCGCCCCAGCCGCACCAGAACGCGGTGATGTGCATGTCGTGCCGGGCGCACGCCTCCCGGATCCGCGCGGCCTCCTCCGCCGTCCAGCGGCGGCGATCCCAGCTGACCAGCTGGCAGTACCCGAATCCGAGCGCACGCGCGGCCGCGAACGCCTCGTCCACCGGCCGCTCGCCGTGGACAATACAGACACCCAGTTGCATCCCGTTTCGCTCCTTTCCATAAGCCAACGCTTCCCGCACGCCGGTCTCTCCGGCGCACCTCGCATTGCGTCTTTGCCGACGCGGCATCCCGGCGCACTCTCGGGTCTCTTCTTCCATAACCACCGTACCCGGCGCACCCATCGGCTCCTGGTCTCACCGCCCAACGACCGGGCGGCCCTGGTTATCCGGCTTTGGGGGTCTCGTCGGCCCCGTCCGCCGCCTGCACGGACGGCAGCGCCCGGCGGGCGGCCAAAAACACCCGCATATAGTTGAAAAACGCGAACAGCATCCAGCCGGACACCAGCACAATCAGCCCGATAAACACGGGCCGCGGCATATCAGTCCACAGCACGATGAGCGCCATCGCGAAATAAAAGACAAAGGTGGAGACTTTTCCGTACCACTTGGCGCCGCGCACCTTTTCGCCCTTGCGGAGCAGCAGCAGCCCGCCGATACTCTGGCACAGTTCCTTGACCACGCAGATGATGAGCAGCGGGAGAAGATGCAGGTCGCGGATGGTGACGCACAGCACCACCGTGATCTGGGTGAGTTTGTCCGCCACCGGGTCAAGCAGCTTGCCGATGTCCGTGATCTGGTGCAGCCGCCGGGCGATAAACCCGTCCAGTGCGTCGGACAGCGCGGACAGCGCCAGCGCCCCGAACGACCAGTAGAGCAGCGACGGGTATTTGTTGCTGTTTAAGTACAGGGCCGCGATGACCGGCACCAGGGCGATGCGCACCAGCGAGAGCACGTTCGGGATTGTCCATTTCCATTCCACTTTGATTGACATAGCCACCTCACACACCGCTGCCGCTTAAAACAGGGAGAGCACGCTGTGCAGCAGATTGTCCCCTACCCGGGACAGGGGATTGACCGAGAGCAGAAAGCGCACGAGCACCGTCTCCTCGAGGGTCTGCGGGGAGAGGGCGCTGCCCGGGTCGGCGGCGCCCGCCGCCGCCTCCAGCACGAGCACCCCGACGAACAGAAAGAGCAGCCCCTGCACAAGTCCCAGCACCACGCCGAGCACGCCATTGAGCTGGCGCAGCACCGGCGCTTTAAACAGGCCGCTCACCAGCCGGGCGAGGATCGAGACGACGATCATCAGCAACAGGAACAGGATCAAAAACGCGATGGCCGCGAGGAAGAACTCGCACAGCGGACCGACCACCTTGTCGGTGACCGCCGCGGCGACGGAGGCGGCGGATTCTTCGCCCGCCGCTCCCACGGCGCTGAGCACCTCTTCGGCGGAGCCGATGCCGTTTTGCTCCATCAGGTTTTTCACCGGGCCGGGCAGGGAATCGAGCGCCTGCTGCAACCCGTCGGCGGAGGCGTTTTCCTCCCAGAAGGAGACGATTTTCTGTTCCACCGGCTCGCGGAAGAACCCGTCGAACACCGCGCCGGCGACGGGCCGCGCGAGCAGCGCCGCGAGCGCGAGCGCGCACACGCACCCGACGAGATGGATGAGCGAGCGGACAAACCCGCGCCTGTACCCGTCGATGGCAGCCAATACCAGTAGTAGTATGACCGCGCCGTCCAGGATGTATGCCACCGTGCCATCCCCTCCCCGGTAGAGTTTCCCAATTTGTATCAGTATAGCATACCGCGCGGGAAAGTACAACTTCCCGCGCGGAATTTCCTGAAAATTTTCACACTTTATCCCTCGAACCGCTCGATCTGCGCGAGCTCGAGCACCATGACCGCGTCGCCATAGGGCGCGACGAGCAGCCCGTCGGCGGCGATCGGGAAGGTCGCGGCGACCGCGCCGTTTTCCACTTGCAGCACGGCGGTGTCGGTGAGCAGCAGCGCGCCGGTGGAGGTCGCGGCGAGGTCGCGGTAGGCGCCGGTGAACGGCAGGGTATAGGCGACCGTGCCGTCCGGCAGCAGCTCTTTGATCTGCCCGCCGGTGCTGCTACCGGCGGCGCGCAGCGCGAGTACCACCCGGTCGCCGTTCACACTGTAGCGCAGCAGCTGCTGTCCGCCGAGATCCACGCGGTGTTCCGTCCCGTCCGGGGCGAGAAGCCAGACTTCCGTGTCGCCGACCGCGGCGACCGTGCCGTTTGCGAGCACCTCCACCGCGCTGAGCATCACGTTCAACCCGGTTACGCGTCGGGGGGTCGCCGCGGCGTCGGTCACGTCGAACACGAGCAGGGTGGAGCGGATCGCGCCGCCCGACGCGTCCACCGCCGTGGCGGCGAGCGTCTTGCCGTCGGCGCTGATCGCCACGTCGGTCACGAGCAGGTCGGCGCTGTACCAGTGGAACTTTTCCACCCCTTTTCGGTTAAACAGGACGATCTCGGACACGTGGCTCTCGTCCGAATCGGTGGCGCAGGCGACCATGCCGTCCTCGTTGACCGCGGCGGTGACGAGGGCGTTGCCAATCTGTTTTTCGATCACGGTGGAGGTGGAGGTCTCGAGCCGCCACCGGGCGCCGCCGGTCTCGGCGACCAGCGCGTACCCGCCGGCGACCTCCATCAGGGGATCGGCGTAGTTGTGGGTGCGGCGCACGGTCTCGCCGGCGGTCTTGTTGAGCATGAGGAAGGAGCTGTCGGTCAGCACCGCGAGCTGGCCGCCGGACTCCTGCATTTTGAGCACGGTGCCCCCCTCGAACGGCAGCGGGTACCCGTCGCCCTTTTCGCCGCCGGCGAGCTTGACCTGTAGCCAGTGCCACACGGCCTCGGGGTTGAGCGTGTCCCAGTTGCGCCACACGAGGAACGCGAGGAGAAGCAGCGCGACGACCAGCGTGAGCCGGACGACCACCCGCAGCACACCCTTTTTCCGCTTTTTGACCACCCGCAGCGGCGGGGCGCCGTCCGGCCCGGACGCACTCCCCTGCGCGGACATGCCGCCTCCCTGCGCGGACGCACTCCCCTGCGCAAACACGCCCTCCCGTGCGGAGAGGCTCCCCCGCTTGGACGCATGCTCCTGCTCGGCCGCGCTCCCCCGCGCGGGATCCGCTCCCCGCCGGGCTGTATCTCCCTGCGCAAACACGCCCTCCGCCGGCAGCGCACCGGTTCGCGCCCTGCCGCGCTTTGGCTTCGGCTTTCGCCTGGATTGTTGACTGCTGTCTGCCATCTCGTCTCTCCTGTTTGCCGGTATACCCGTCTGATGTCCGATCGATCCGTCCGGTATGCCCGTCCGTCAGATCCGTCCCCTATACCCGTTCAATAGCCTGTCTGTTATGCCCGCCCCTCGTCGGCGGCCGGCCCGAATGCCTCTTTCGGATAGAACACGTCGGTCAGCCACAGCCCGTGCGGCGGGGCGGTATATCCCGCCCGCGCCCGGTCGCGGGAGGCGAGGATCGCCTCCATGCCGGCGGGGTCGAGCCGCCCGCGCGCCATGTCGAGCAGGGTGCCGACGAGGATGCGCACCATGTTGTAGAGGAACCCGTCCGCCGCGACCGTCACGGTGACCAGCCCGCCCTCCCGGGCGATCGCGCACTCCTTCACGGTGCGCACCGTGCCGACCACGTCGCTGCCGGCGGCGCAGAAGGCCGCGAAATCGTGCGTCCCGCAGAAGGCGTCCGCCGCCTGTTGCAGCGGGGCGATGTCGACCGGCCGGGTCTCGTGCAGCGCGTACCGCGCCCACACCGGGTGCCGCGCGCGCTCGTTCCAGATATGGTAGCGGTACCGCTTGCCGGCCGCGTCGTAGCGGGGATGGAACCCCGGCGGCACCGCCCGGCAGCCGTACACCGCGATGTCCCGCGGCAGGTGGTAATTGAGCGCATCCACCATCCGCGCGCCGCGCAGGCGGCTGTCGGTGTCGAAGGTGCAGCAGAACTGGTCTGCGTGCACCCCCGCGTCGGTGCGGCTGCACCCGATGACCCCGGCGCGCACGCCGGTGACCCGCTCGATCGCGTCCTGCAGCGCCTGCTGCACGGTCATCGCGTTGTCCTGCACCTGCCAGCCGTGGTAGGCGCCGCCGTCAAACCGCAGCGTGAGCAGCAGCCGTTCCATGTCAGCGCTCCTTTCGTCGTCACGGGGCCGCGGGCGAAACGCCGTCCACCGACCCGCGAGCCCCATCCAG
>DXWE01000136.1:612-4711 GCA_019417045.1 Oscillospiraceae bacterium | reverse complement strand
GGGCGATGTGGGAAAACCAGCTGTCCGCCTTGGCGCCGTGCCAGTGCTTGACCTCCGGCGGGATGGTGACCACCATCCCCGGCCGGAGGCTGACCGCCTCCCTGCCCTCCTCCTGGTACCAGCCCTCGCCGGCAGTGCAGATCAGGATCTGCCCGCCGCCGCTGGCCGCATGGTGGATGTGCCAGTGGTTGCGGCAGCCCGGCTCAAAGGTGACGTTGGCCAGAGAGACCGGGCAGCGCCCGGGTTCGGTCAGGGGACGCAGATACGACCTGCCCGTAAAATACGGGGCGAACGCGGTGTTTTCCTCCCCCTTCCCGAATACGTTTTCTCTGTCAAAAGCGGCTTCCTCCAGGATCTTCATGCTGATTCCTCCCTTTCCATCTTCAACGCCGATTCCTTCGTCTCCCGCGCCGCAGAGCGGCCGGATCCGCCCGCGTTTGCGCCGATTTTCGCATGGCCGGCCAGATCGTATGTTGCAAAGCCCCTGCGGCCCCGTCTTCCCCCGGCCGTGACAAGCGGTCTCCGCCTCCCGCCGGCCGCCATTTTGTCTCCCCGGCCCTCCGGATGCCTCCTCAGGCACACTCGCAGGGACGCCCCCCGCCGCCTGTGCCGGCGGGCCGGACCGTGATCTCACAAATGGCGCGCGGGTCGTCCCGGATGACCTCCCCCACCGCCGGCACGGTGATGTGCCCCGCATAGGGGTTTTTGATGCTGCACACCGGGGTGGTGACGGTAGCCTCCACCTCCGACCGCTCAAAGGCCAGATCCGTGTCGATCATCTCGCAGTTGATCAGCCGCAGTCCCCTGCAATAGCAAAGGGGCTGCGTCCCCTGGATGTGGCAGTTTTCAAACGTGACATTCTCGCAGTACCAGGCGAGGTACTCCCCTTTGACCACGCTGTTGCGGATGACGCAGTTTCTGGCGTGCCAGAAGGCGTCCTTGGTGTCGAATACGCAGTGGTCGAACACCGCGTTTTCAATATACTGGAAGGAGTATTTCCCCTTCATGCGCACGTTGCGAAACCGCAGGTCCTCCGCGCGCAGCATGAAATATTCGCTCTCGGCCGTGCAGTCCTCCATCTCCATCCCCCTCACCGACCAGCCGAATTCGGGGGAGACGATATCGCAGCCGCGCATGGTCACGCGGGAACACTCCCGCAGCGCCTTGATCCCGTGCAGCCTGGTGTCGGTGATGACGATATCCTGAGAATACCACAGCGCGGCCCGGCACCGGTCAGTCATCTCCGTCTGGTGGATCTTCAACCCGCGCGTATGCCAGAAGGGGTAGCGCAGATTGAAAAAGCAGCGGTCCACCTGCACATTCTCGCTCTCCTTCAGCGCGCTCTCCCCGTCCGCCGGGCCGTCAAAAGCGCAATCCTGCAGGGAGATGTCCCGGCTGCCATACAGGGCGCGTTCCTCATCAAACGTCTGATTCTGAATGAGTTTCATCGCAGTTCCTCCTTCGTCCATCCCCGCGGAGAATCAGCTCTCCCGTGCCTCTTTTTCGATCCGGTAGACCAGATAGTCGAGACACTCCACCCGTTTTTCGCCCCGGTGGATCTGGTCCAGCAACCGCTGCCGGTGGGCGGAGAGCAGCCGCAGCTGGTCTGCCGTTTTGCCCTCTTTTCCCAGGGCGAGAAACTGCTCCACACAGCGGGAGCCACACCCGGCATCCCGCAGATTCTCTATGACCGCTTGCACGGACGGATCGTATACCATCTCTGCCTCCTGCTTTTAATCCGGATCTTTCCAAACGTCACCCAACACCGGGGACGCCGCCACAGCCCGCGGGCCCTTTGGCTGCCTCTCCCGGGGCCGCATGCCCTGCGGGCGCCGGCCTCCTGTCGGCAATCACCCACTTTTTACAGATCCGAAAATCAACGTTTTCATCCTTCTCTGTACAGTATATGACATGCACGTAAAAATAGCAAATACGTATATCTTATATTTTCTCATAGATAATTTCAATGTATTTTTCGCTGTCCCCACACGCGTGATTTTCCGCCTGCGCCCTGCTTTCTTCTCTCTGGCCTTTCGCTCGCGTCTTTGGCAGATCCTCTGGTCGTAAGCAGCCCTTTTTCTATTCGGAAAAAATATAAATCTCTGGTTTTCATAGTTGAAATATTACCACATATATGGTATAGTGCAGCCAGAAGGGGGGAAGCACATGGAATTTCGCGTGTTGCAATATTTTCTCGCGGTGGCACGGGAACAGAGCATCTCCGGGGCGGCGGAGTCCCTGCATCTCACCCAGCCCACCCTCTCCACGCAGTTAAAGGCGCTGGAGGCGGAGTTGGGGAAGCAGCTGCTGGTGCGGGGCACGCCCGGATCCCGCAAAGTGACCCTGACGGAGGAGGGCCGGATCCTGCGCAAACGGGCGGAGGAAATCCTGTCGCTGGTGCAGAAGGCCGAAAGTGAAATCGCGCTCTCGGGGCAGGCGATCGCGGGGGATGTCCGGATCGGCGCCGGGGAGACGGACAGTATCCGGCTGCTCGCGCAGGCGGCGCGGGATCTCCAAAAGGAGTGCCCGGATATCCACTATCATATCTTCAGCGGCAATTCGGTATTCGTTCTGGAACAGCTGGACCGGGGACTCATTGATTTCGGCCTCATCTACAGCTCTGTCGACGCCTCGCGATACGAATCCATCGAGTTTCCCATTCGGGACACGTTCGGCGTCCTGATGCGCCGGGATGCTCCGCTCGCTCAAAAGGAGTCCATCGCCCCTGAGGACCTGTGGGACAAGCCGCTGATCGTATCCCGGCAGGAGGCTCGGGACGGCTGACCCCTGTCCGCCTGGATGAAGCGGGATGCCTCCCGGCTGAAGATCGTCGCCACCTATAACCTGCTGTTCAACGGATCCCTGCTCGTGGACGAGGGAGTGGGGTATGCCATCTGTTTTGACAAGCTGATCAACACCACCGGCCACAGCAATCTCTGTTTTCGGCCGCTGGAGCCGGCGCTCCTATCCTCGCCCCGTATTGTCTGGAAGAAATACCAGATCTTCTCCAAGGCGGCGGAGAAGTTCCTGGCCACGCTGCAAAGCCGGATCCGAACTCTACAGGAGGGGAAAAGTTAGTGGTCCGGCCTTCCGCCTGCCAGTCGGGTCTCCGGCGATCGAAGCCGCCGTTTCCGGGCGGCTTTTGTCCATCCCTTCGCCGCTTCTGTAGTCGTTTCCCCCTCGGGACCGGCCCTCGCAAAGCCGTGTATGGCTCGTGTAGAACCCAAACAGAAAAGTACAAAATCCTCGATTTTCAAGGGCCCCCGGAAATGTGACAGGGGCCAGAGAGAGTCATCCGCATGTGCCGTCGCAAGTCATATGGTGCAATGGGAAAATGCACAGAGAACACACGCTACCCGGCTACTGCCTTGACCTGATCGCGTTTTTTTGGTATACTACTTATAAGCAGGGGAGCAAAAGTGCTCCCTCTTTTCATCCGGAAGGGAGGACGACCATGTCGGTTCTGGAACAGCTCCTACAGGAAAAACGCATGGGATACAAAGGCGGGTTATATCCTCTCACACAGGTGAAGCTGGCCTACAATTCCAACCGGATCGAAGGAAGCCGGTTGACGGAGGAACAGACACGGTATATGTATGAAACGAAGACCCTGATCCCCTCCAAAGACGAAGCGGCTCCCATCGATGATATCATCGAAACGCAAAACCATTTCGAGCTTTTCAACTATATGCTTACCACTGTCATGCAGCCCCTGACGGAAGAACTGATCAAGACGTATCACCGGATTCTGAAAAGCTCAACGACGGACGCACAACTTGACTGGTTTGCAGTGGGCGAATATAAGCAAAAGGAAAACATCGTGGGCGATCTGGAGACAACGCCGCCCGGAGAAGTTCCGGCCGCTATGAGGTCGCTCATGCAGCAGTATACCGGCAAAGCCCGGATTTCGTTGACGGACATCGTGGATTTTCATTATCGGTTTGAGTGTATTCATCCGTTTCAGGACGGGAACGGACGTGTGGGACGGATCATCCTGTTCCGGGAATGCCTGCGCAATGGGATCGTCCCCTTTATCATTGAGGACGTGAAGAAAGCGTTCTACTATCGGGGGCTGCGGGAGTACCGGCGGGAGCCGGGA
>DXWE01000136.1:0-602 GCA_019417045.1 Oscillospiraceae bacterium | reverse complement strand
ATCTGATAGATACCTGCCTTGACGCTCAGGATCAGTACAAGGCGTATTATGAAAAATTGAAATTTCCAACCGAGGACAGAGAAGAAAGCGGTCGGGAGCATTGAGGTCGTCTATCAGCCGATCCGTCGCAGATCGCCGTAGCTTCTCTCGATAGCTCAATATCAAAGATATGGAAAAAGATCAGGCCGGGGGAGTATTCCCCCGGCCTTTCGCTTGCTTCACCTACAGGGCAGGATCGACTGGTCGTTACCGGTAAGTACCACGCAGATCAGTACTCTCAACTATCGGGCTCCAGCAACATATACGTCAGGGACGTTCCCATGTGCGTCTCCGTGCCCGTCGGTTGAGAGGGTATAGATCGGGTTGTTCTTCTCGTCCGTGGTGCTGAATGTCTTCGCCCCGTCCGGCGTCTCGATCTTGCTCAGCTGCTGGTTCTGGTAGGCAAGCTCCGTTTCCGTCTGGTCGAGCGCCGTCGCCCCCACCAGATTCCCGTCCTTGTCATACGCGTATACCTGCCCGAAGCTCTCCCTGTACAGGAAGCCCTTCGTGAATGCTCATGTACGGTAAGGAAGCAAGCAACCGAAAACAAGAGATAGACCGCC
>DXWE01000135.1 GCA_019417045.1 Oscillospiraceae bacterium | reverse complement strand
GCAGCAGGAGCTGCACCGCGATCGCCTCTCCCCAGTGCCCCCGCAGTCGTCGCCGTGCCCTGCGCGCCGTTTTCATCCGCCTCTCCCCGCTCTCCGTTGGATTTTCCGTTTTCTCTCCGTTGGATTTCCCGTTTTCTGTAGTATGCCCCGGCCATCCCCGGTTTGAAACATGCCATGCCGGCGGCGGGAGGTTATTTTTCAGTATAAAAGCAAAGCGCCCGCCCGGAGGATCCGGGCGGGCACTTTTTTCGGTCTTATGTTCCTCAGTCCTGTGCTCCTTTGTCTGCCGCTTCCTCCGTGAGCACCGACGTGCAGTGCGGGCAGCGGGTCGCCTCGATCGCGATCTCGGTGCAGCAATAGGGGCACTTCTTGGTCGTGGGCGCAACCACCACCTCGACAACCTCGGTTTTCCGATGCCCAAGCGAGCGCAGCTTGTTGATCCCCTTCACGAGCAGGAAGATCACCAGCGCCATGATGAGGAAATTGAGCACCGCCGTGATAAATGAGCCGTAGTTGAAGGTGGTCGCGCCGGCGGCCTTGGCGGCTTCCAGAGAGGCGAACTCCTCGCCGGTCGGGTTCTTGAGCACCACGAACTGCTCATTGAAATTGATCCCGCCGGTAATCAGCCCGATGACCGGCATGATCAGATCGTTGATGACCGACGTGACAATGCTCTGGAACGCGCCGCCGATGATGACGCCGACGGCGAGATCGATCACGTTCCCACGCATCACGAACTCCTGGAACTCCTTCAGCATACCCTTTTTCCCCGAATTTTTGGCCATGTTTCCCTCACTCCTGTCCTGTTATTTCCGCAGCCGGCGAATTTCCCTGTTCGTCCGGCTCCGTTTTTTCCCTCAATTTTCGCTTCACCGCGACCCCGTCATACTTGAGCTTGGCCTGTACCCGCGCGACATATTGCCTGCCGCAGGAGCGGCACTTCATGTCCGCCACAAACCCGCGGTTGCGGTACTGCCACTCTCCCGTGGTCCGCAGCCTGCCGCCGCACGCCTCACAGGCAAACCGGAACCACGACCGCTTGACCCGTGGGTCGTCCAAGCTGTGGAGATAGGTGGTTTTAAAGGTGAGCCGTCCATAAAACGCCTCGTCCGCTTTTTTGACACAGGCGGCAAAGCTCTCCGGCTCGAACACCCGGGTGAGTACCAGCGCGGTCATCACGCTGTCGTCCTGCGCGCGGTGCAGATCCATGCCCTCTTCGCTCAAATGCAGCAGCTCGCACGCCCTGGACAGCCCGAGCTGCTGCGAACTGCCGGTGCCGAGCCGCTGCTGGCAGTATGCCTGCGCGTCCGCGTAATACTCCATAAACGGGATGTGCTCGGTGTGCAGAAAATACCGGCAGTTCTCGATGAGCACCAGCAGGTCGGTCGTGCTCCAGGTGAGCAGCACCGCGGGCTGAGACCCGATCCACTGCTTGAGCCGCAGCACCGCGAGCGGGAAGGAGGCGCCGTCCTTCAGCTCCTCCTCCGTGATGCTGGTCAGATCCGTCACGATGTCGGACAGCTTGCGCGTCACCACCGGGCAGAGCAGCTCGTGGAACCCGTCCACCACCTGGAGCCGGTCGTTGAGCCGGGTGGCGCCGATCTCGATGATCTCATTGAAATACCCGTGTGCCTTTTTGGTGTAGCCGCCGTTCCACTCCAGATCCATCACAATGTACTGCACGTTATCCCATGTCCCCCAAACGCCGCCCGGCAAGCAGGTGGAAATGCAGATGGGGCACCGTCTGCCCGGCGGCCTCCCCGTTGTTGGTCACCACCCGGAACTCGGACACCCCGAGCTGCTCGGCGATCCGGGGGATCACCTCAAACACGTGCCCGACCGCCGGCGCGGTCTCCGGCGTGACCGCCGCGGCCCCGCTGACATGCGCTTTCGGGATGATCAGCACATGCACCGGCGCCTTCGGCTCGATATCGTAAAACGCGAGCACCTGCTCGTCCTCATACACCTTGTTGCTGGGGATCTCCCCCGCAGCGATCCTGCAAAACAGACAATCCATCGGCTGCCATCTCCTCTCCGTTAATCCTGTACCATGGCGCCGACGATCCCGGGCGCCTTTTGCAGCGCCGTCCCGACCCCGGCCGGGTCCTTGCCGGCGCCCATCGCCATCTCGGGCCGGCCGCCGCCCTTGCCGCCGCACAGGACGGCGATCTGCTGCACCAGCTTGCCCGCGTGCAGTCCGGCCTTCACGGCCTCGGGAGAACAGACACAGCCCAGCGACACCGCGTCCCCCTGTACGCCGCACAGCACCGCCGCCTCACGCCCCTGCATCCGGTCGCGGCACCGCTCGCACAGGGTGCGGATCGCAGCCGCGTCCGCGCCCTCGAAACGGCCCGCCAGCACGCGTGTGCCGCGCACCTCCTGCGCGCTGTCGAACAGCGCTTGCAGCTGCCCCTCCGCGAGCTTCGCGTGCAGGCTGTCCAGCTCCCGCTTCTGCTCTTTGAGCTCGCCCATCAGCTGGACGGCGCGGCGGGTCAGGTCGTGCGGGTCGTTCGCCTTCATCGCCCGGGCGGCCTGCGCCATCTCGTCCTCGGCCGCGCGCAGTGTGTCGAGCACGCCCGCGCCGGTGACCGCCTCGATCCGGCGCACCCCCGAGGCCACCGAGCTCTCGGAGAGGATGTGGAACAGCCCAAGTTTCGCGGTGTTGTCCACGTGAGTGCCGCCGCACAGCTCGACCGACACGCCCGGCACCTCGACCACCCGCACGATGTCGCCGTATTTCTCGCCGAACAGCGCCATCGCGCCCATTTTCTTCGCCTCATCGATCGGCATCTCGCGGATCACCGTGCCGATCCCCTGAAGGATCCACCCATTGATCAGATCCTCCACCGTCCGCAGCTCGTCTGCGGTCAGCGCGGAGAAATGCGTGAAGTCAAACCGCATACGCTGGTCGTTGACCAGCTGGCCCGCCTGCTCCACATGGGTGCCGAGCGTCTTCCTCAGCGCCGCCTGCAACAGGTGTGCGGCCGTGTGGTTGCGCATGGTCGCCCGCCGCGTATCCGCGTTCACCGCGGCTCTCACCCTGTCGCCGGCTTTCACATCCCCCTGCTGCACCACGCCGCTGTGCAGGATCACGCCGTTTCCCGTCTTCTGGGTGGTCAGCACCTCGAACACGCCGCCTGCGGAGGAGAGCAGCCCGCTGTCTCCCGCTTGACCGCCGCTCTCCCCGTAAAACGGGGTCGCGTCCAGCACCACGAGCGCCTCGTCCCCCTCGGTCACCGCGTCCACCAGTGCGTTGTTTTGGATACTCGCGACAACAGAAGCGTCCGTCTCGGTCGTCTCATACCCGACAAACCGGCTGGGCTCCAGCTTCTCCGCTGCCGCGGCCTCGCTCTTCCACGCGTCCGCCCCCGCGTTCTTGCGCGCGGCGCGCGCGCGCTGCCGCTGCTCGGCCATCAGGCGGTCAAACGCCTCCTCGTCCACCTGCAATCCCTTTTCCTCGAGGATGTCCCGCGTCAGGTCCAGCGGGAACCCGTAGGTGTCGTATAACTGGAATGCGTCCTCGCCCGACAGCACGCCGCCTTTCAGAGACTTCAATTTCTCGTCCAGCAGCGCCAGCCCGCTGTCAATCGTCTTGCCGAACGCCTCCTCCTCGCTGAGAATCAGCTTCTTGATAAACGCCTCTTTCTCCTTCAGCTCGGGGTAGGCCGAGAGGTTCTCGGTAATCACCGTGTCGCACACCTGATAGAGGAACGGCCCGCGGATCCCGAGCAGCCGCCCGTGGCGCGCCGCCCGGCGCAGCAGGCGCCGCAGCACATAGCCGCGCCCCTCGTTCGAGGGCATCACCCCGTCCCCCACCATGAAGGTGGTGGAGCGGATGTGGTCGGTGATCACCCGCAGCGACACATCCACCTGCTCGTCTTCTCCATACGTCACCCCTGCGATCCGGCCGACATGCTTCATGATGTTCTGCACGGTGTCCACCTCGAACAGGTTCTCCACCCCCTGCATGATGCAGGCCAACCGCTCGAGGCCCATGCCGGTGTCGATGTTCGGATGGTCGAGCGGGGTATAGTGGCCCTTGCCGTCGCTGTCAAACTGGGTGAACACGAGGTTCCAGAACTCGACGTACCGGTCGCAGTCGCACCCGACCTTGCAGTCGGGTTTGCCGCAGCCGTGCTCCGGCCCGCGGTCGAAATAGATCTCCGAACAGGGCCCGCACGGGCCCTCGCCGTGCTCCCAGAAGTTGTCCTCCTTCCCGAACCGCACCATGTGGTCGGGCGCGACTCCCACCTCCTTGGTCCAGATGTCATACGCCTCATCATCATCCTGATAGATGCTGACATAGAGCTTGTCCACCGGCAGTTCCAGCACTTTGGTGCAGAACTCCCATGCCCAGGCGGTCGCCTCCCGCTTGAAATAGTCCCCAAAGCTGAAGTTGCCGAGCATCTCGAAATAGGTGCCGTGGCGCGCGGTCTTGCCCACTCGCTCGATATCCGGGGTGCGGATACATTTCTGGCAGGTGGTGACGCGGCTCCGCGGCGGGGTCACCTCGCCGGTGAAGTATTTCTTCATCGGGGCCATCCCGGCCGGGATGAGCAGCAGCGACTTGTCCCCCTCCGGAATGAGCGAAAAGCTCGGCAGCCGCAGGTGCCCCTTGGATTCAAAAAAGGATAAGTATTTCTCCCGCAGATCATTGAGCCCTGTCCATTGCATGATATCTGTTTCCTCCCTGGCTTCTTATATTACCTTAATAAAAAATAGACCAT
>DXWE01000134.1:3920-4765 GCA_019417045.1 Oscillospiraceae bacterium | reverse complement strand
GGCGGACGACGCGGCCTCGATCGAAGTGGAGCGCACCCCGCTGATGGCGATTTTCGGCGGTCGGCGGGTGCGGATCAACACGGCGGGGCTGCGCCGCCGCGCGGACGCCACGGTGATGATGTCAAAACAGCAGGCGTCCCGGCTGTTGCCGATGCAGGGGTTCCGCCGGCCGCGGCACCTGTGCAGCTATGGGGCGGTGCTGCTGATGGCGGCGTCCGGGTCGAATGCGGCAGTGGGGCTGTTGACCCTCGTGCCCGGCCTGCAACAGGCGGCACGGCTGCTCGGGGAGGAGCCGGACAGGTTCCTGCACTTCGCCGGCGAGGTGGTAATCCAGGGGATCCCGGCCGCGCTGCAGACCGCGGCGAACATCCTGGTCGCGGGGTGGGCGTTCGCGTTTTTGCGGCAGTGGCTGCATTTCTATGGGTTCTATGCCAGCCGGAGTGGGGACGCGCTGCACATCAGCAGCGGCTTTTTCACCCGCCGGGACGTGCGCATCGACTGCCGCAAGATCACCACGCTCGAGCTGCGGCAGACCCTGCTCACGCGCCTGTTCGGGCTGTATACGGCCACCATCACCGCCGCCGGCTACGGCCGGGAGTCGGGCACGCGGCCGGTGCTCGTCCCGGCGGCCCGGCCGAAGCGCCTGTGCCAGCTGCTCGACGAGCTGTTGCCCGGGTTCCCGACCTGCGCCGGCCGCCTGCGCCCGCGGGGAAAGAGCTGGTTTCGCTATCTCGGGGCGCCGCTGTGCTGGTTTCTGGGCGCGTTTTTGCTGCGCCTGCTTGGCATTGCGCCGTTTCTCAGCCTGTGGGGGATGATCGGGTTCGGCTGGTGGCTCGCGGTGCGCG
>DXWE01000134.1:0-3910 GCA_019417045.1 Oscillospiraceae bacterium | reverse complement strand
GGTGCGCGCGATCGGGTTTTTCCGCAGCGGGTTCGGGGTGTCCGACCGCGCCGTGACGCTGCGGTATTCCCGCGGGCTTGCCCTGTACGAGGTGCAGATCCCGATCGAGGTGGCGGACAGCGTCCGGATCACCCGCAGCGTGTTCCAGCGGCTGCACGGCACCTGCACGGTGGAGGTGCACACGTTCGGGGAGAAGCGCCGCCGGCACCGGGTGATGGAGCTGCCGTACCTGCCGGCGGCCGCGCTCGCCCGCAAATTGTGCGAGCGGGCGAATAAAATGAAAATTTGAAGCCAGACTAGCAAAGAAACCTCTTGACAAATCGGAAAAAGCAGGTATAATAGTAAACGCTCCCTGTCAGACGGGAGCGTTTGGATGTAGCGGAATGGTGTAATGGTAGCACTACAGTCTCTGACTCTGTCTGTCTGGGTTCAAATCCTAGTTCCGCTGCCAGGCCTGCGGCCGGCAATCCGCAATGGGTTGCCGGCTGCTTTTTGTGTGGCGGCCCGGCCGGGGGGAGTGACGGGAATCCCGCCCGGCTGGCCTGCGGCCGGCAATCCGCAATGGGTTGCCGGCTGCTTTTTTGTGTGGCGGCCCGACCGGAGGGGAGTGACGGGAATCCCGCCCGGCTGGCCGCTGTCTCAGCTTCGTGCACCCCCAGCTGTCTCAGCTTCGTGCACCCCCAGCTGTCTCAGCTTCACACCCCCCCAGCTGTCTCAGCTTCGCGCGCTCCCATCGGCTCGCCCTTTCCCGAACAAACCCCAAAAACAGGCCCGGCGGTTTTCCGCCGGGCCTGTGCCTCTTTCACCGGACTTCTGTAAGCCCTCTTTCCGGGCCTGTGCCTCTTTTTGGGTCCTTGGCCCCTTACCGGGCCTGTGCGTCTTTTTGGGCCCTTGGCCCCTTACCGGGCCTGTGCGTCTTTTTGGCCTCTCGTCCCGTTTTACCGGGCCTCTCGGCCCACTCCCGCTTTATTCCTTATATTCCAGCGTACCGTTGGCGGCCGCCTTCAGATAGGCGTTGATAAACCCGTCGAGATCGCCGTCCATCACCGCGCCGACATTGCCGGTCTCGAACCCGGTGCGGTGGTCCTTGACCATCGTGTAGGGCATGAAGACATACGAGCGGATCTGGCTGCCCCAGGCGATCTGCATCTGGTTGCCCTTGATGTCCGAGATCTTCTCGAGATGCTCGCGCTCCTTGATCTCCACGAGCTTGGAGCGCAGCATGCGCATGGCGGTGTCGCGGTTTTGGAACTGGCTGCGCTCGGTCTGGCAGGCGACGACGATGCCGGTGGGGATGTGGGTCAGCCGCACGGCGGAGGAGGTCTTGTTGATGTGCTGGCCGCCCGCGCCGGACGAGCGGAACACGTCCATCTTGATGTCCTCGGGGCGGATATCCACCTCGACCGAGTCGTCGATCTCGGGGATGACCTCGACCGCGGCGAAGGAGGTGTGCCGCCGGCCGGAGGCGTCGAACGGGGAGACGCGCACCAGCCGGTGGATCCCGGCCTCCCCCTTGAGGTAGCCGTAGGCGTTCTCACCCGAGACGAGGATGGAGGCGCTCTTGATCCCGGCCTCGTCCCCGTCGAGGTAGTCGAGGATCTGATAGGTGAAACCGTGGTTTTCCGCCCAGTGGGTGTACATGCGGTAGAGCATCTCGGCCCAGTCCTGGGCCTCGGTGCCGCCGGCGCCCGCGTGGAAGGTCAAAATGGCGTTGGAGGCGTCGTACTCGCCGGTGAGCAGGGTGGACAGGCGCTGTTTTTCCATCTCGTCCTGCACCGCCTGCACCCCGGAGGCGCACTCCTCCAGCAGCGAGAGGTCCTCCGCCTCGTCCGCGAGCTCGATCAGGGTGAGGGTGTCCTGATAGAGGTCGCGCAGCTTGGTATAGCGCGCGATTTTGCCCTTGAGCACCTGCGCGCGGTGGGTGACCTGCTGGGCGGTGTCCATATCGTCCCAAAACCCCTCGGACAGCGCCCGCTGGTCGAGCTCCTCGGCCTCGCGCTCCATCGCGTGCAGGCCGATCGCGTTCGCGAGGTCCTCGAGCTCGGGGGACAGGTTTTCCAGTTTGAGCCTCAGTTCTTCAAATTGCAGCATATCTCGTCTTCTCCTCAGCTTGAGTACGGTAACAGTCTGACCCTGATTATATCCAAAAATCCCCTGCTTGTAAAGAAAAAAGTGAAAAAACGGGCCGGATGGGCCTTGACGGGGGAGGAAAGGCTTGGTATAATGGCAGATGGCCTGTGAGCGGGCGGACAGACCGCGCGCCAGAGAGGCCGGTATCCTTGCCCCGTCGCGTGCGGGGCCATATGACCATAAGGAGGTGTCAACCGTATGCCCACTGTGAAAGGTACGTACGAAGCCGTGCTCATCTTCTCCCTGACGCTGGGGGAGGAGGGCATCAACGCGACGAAGGAGAAGTTCCAGTCCCTCATCGCGGAGAATGCGGAGCCGGGCGAAGTTGACGAATGGGGTAAGCGCCGTCTTGCCTATTTGATCAACGACGAAGCCGAGGGGTACTATGTGCTGTACAATTTCGTGAGCGGCCCGGAATTCCCGCAGGAATTCAGCCGGATCGCCCAGATTACAGACGGAGTGCTGCGCTCGATGGTGATCCGCAAGGACGCCGATTAAAGAGGAGGCTGTCGCATGAATGTGATTTGCTTGCTCGGCCGGCTGACCGCCGACCCGGAGCTGCGCCATACGCAGAACCAGGTGCCGGTGACCAGCTTTTCCGTGGCCGTTGACCGCCGGTTCACCCCGCAGGGGCAGGAGCGGCAGACGGATTTCATCAACTGTGTCGCGTGGCGGCAGACCGCCGAATTTGTGACGAAGTATTTCCGCAAGGGCCAGCGCATCGCGCTGAACGGGTCGTTGCAGGCCCGGCAGTTCACCGATCAGGACGGCAACCGCCGCACCGCGTATGAGGTGGTGGTGGACAACGCGTATTTCGCGGAGTCCAAGTCGGCATCCGCCGGCGCGGCCCACTATGATTCCCAGGTGCCGCAGTACCAGGAGGCGCCGCCCGCTTTCTCCACCGCCGCGTCGAGCGACTTTGAGGAGATTGTGGGGGACGACGACCTGCCGTTCTGAGACCGGGGAGTTGTCAGACAGCTTGAATTTGAAAAGGAGGCATTCTCATGGCCGACCGTCCTGAGAAAAGCGAGCGCAGCGAACGCCCGCAGCGCAGCGGTCCCCGCAAGGGCCGGCGCAAGGTGTGCGCTTTCTGCGTGGATAAGGTGGAGCATATCGACTACAAGGACGTGGCGCGTCTGCGCCGGTACCTGTCCGAGCGGGGGAAGATCCTGCCCCGCCGCGTGACCGGCACCTGTGCGCGCCATCAGCGCGCCCTGACCGTGGCGGTCAAGCGTGCGCGGCAGATCGCGCTGCTGCCCTACGTATCCGAATAATCGCCGGATTTTGAAAGGCGGGCCCGGGATGTGTCCCGGGCCCGCCTTATTTTTGCAGCGCCCGCTTATTTTTGCAGCGCCCGCTTGTTTTGCAGCACCTGCCGCGCTTCCTCTGATTTTCCACCGCAGCTTCTCCGCCGTCTCACCGCGCTCCTCAGCAGCCGTCCTGTTTTTTCGCCCGCCCCGCTCTCCCGGCGCCCCGTGACGCTTTCCCGCCGTCCCGCCGTGCTCCTGGCGCCCGCCGCGCTTCCTCTGCTTTCCAACCGCAGCTTCTCCGCCGTCTCGCCGCACTCCTAAGCGGCCGTCCGTTTTTTCGCACGCCGCGCTCTCCCGCCGCCCCGTGACGCTTTCCCGCCATCTCGCCGCGCTCCTGAGCGGCCGCCCGTTTTTCGGCTGTGTGTTCCGCGCCGCCTGATCCCTTCCTCCGGCGCCTTCGCAAAGCGGGGAACCGGTGGCGGGGAGAAAGTTCCACAGAAATAGTTGACAACCGCCGGGGCATGTGGTAC
>DXWE01000133.1 GCA_019417045.1 Oscillospiraceae bacterium | reverse complement strand
TCCTCGTCGGCAAGGTCACCCCGAAGGGCGAGACCGAGCTGACCGCCGAGGAGCGGCTGCTGCGCGCGATCTTCGGCGAGAAGGCGCGCGAGGTGCGCGACACCTCCCTGCGCGTGCCGCACGGCGAGTACGGCATCATCGTGGACGTGAAGGTGTTCACCCGCGAGAACTGCGACGAGCTCAGCCCCGGTGTCAACATGGTCGTGCGCTGCTACATCGCGCAAAAGCGCAAGATCAGCGTCGGCGACAAGATGGCCGGCCGCCACGGCAACAAGGGCGTCGTGTCCCGCATCCTCCCGAGCGAGGATATGCCGTTTTTGCCGGACGGGCGCCCGCTCGACATTGTCCTCAACCCCCTCGGCGTGCCCTCCCGCATGAACATCGGCCAGGTGCTCGAGGTGCACCTCGGCGCGGCCGCCGCCGCGATGGGCATCAAGGTGATGACCCCCGTGTTCGACGGCGCGCACGAACAGGATATCCAGGAGATGCTCGAGGAGGTCGGCCGCGACCCGAGCGGCAAGATCACCCTCTATGACGGGCGCACCGGCGAGCCGTTCGACAACCCCGTCACGGTCGGATATATGTACTTCCTGAAGCTCCACCACCTGGTGGACGACAAGATCCACGCCCGCTCCACCGGCCCCTACTCGCTCGTCACCCAGCAGCCGCTGGGCGGCAAGGCGCAGTTCGGCGGCCAGCGTTTCGGCGAGATGGAGGTGTGGGCGCTCGAGGCCTACGGCGCGGCGTACACGTTGCAGGAGATCCTCACGGTCAAGTCGGACGACGTGGTCGGCCGTGTCAAGACCTACGAGGCGATCGTCAAGGGCGAGAACGTGCCGCAGTCGGGCGTGCCCGAGTCCTTCAAGGTGCTCGTCAAGGAGCTGCAGTCGCTGGGGCTCGACGTGAAGGTGCTCGACAAGGACAAGAACGAGATCGACCTGAAGCAGAATTTCGACGACGACGAGGAGATCGGCATGGTCACCGTGCAGGACGACGACGTGTTCCCGACCGTGACCAACGAGGCCGAGCTCGAGGGCTATTCCTATGAGGAGGCCCCCGAGGAGGATCCCGACAGCGACGCCGGGTTCTATGCGCAGGCCGGCAAGCCCGGCAACGACGATCCGGACCTTTGAGAAGGGGGAGACGATAACCTATGATGAATTTCAACGTGTTCGACTCCATTAAGATCGGGCTGGCCTCTCCCGAGCAGATCCGCAGCTGGTCCTACGGCGAAGTGAAAAAGCCCGAGACCATCAACTACCGCACCCTCAAGCCCGAGCGGGACGGCCTGTTCTGCGAGCGGATCTTCGGGCCGACCAAGGACTGGGAGTGCCACTGCGGCAAATACAAGCGCATCCGCTACAAGGGCAAGATCTGCGACCGCTGCGGCGTCGAGGTCACGCGGGCCAAGGTGCGCCGCGAGCGCATGGGCCACATCGAGCTCGCCGCGCCCGTGTCCCACATCTGGTATTTCAAGGGGATCCCCTCCCGCATGGGGCTGCTGCTCGACATCAGCCCCCGCATGCTCGAGCAGGTGCTCTATTTCGCGTCGTATATCGTCACCGATCCCGGCCCCACCCCACTCACGAAAAAGCAGGTCCTCTCCGAAAAGGATTACCGCGACATGCGCGAGAAGTATGAAAACGACTTCGACGCGGGTATGGGCGCGGAGTATATCAAGAAGCTGCTCGAGGAGATCGACCTCGAGAAGCTGTCCGCCGAGCTCAAAGAGGAGCTCGAGGACGCCGCCGGGCAAAAGCGCGCCCGGCTGCTCAAGCGGCTCGAGGTGGTCGAGTCCTTCCGCCTGTCCGGCAACCGGCCGGAGTGGATGATCCTCGACGTGGTGCCGGTCATCCCGCCGGACATCCGCCCGATGGTCCAGCTGGACGGCGGCCGGTTCGCGACCTCCGACCTAAACGACCTGTACCGCCGCGTCATCAACCGCAACAACCGCCTCTCCCGCCTGCTCGAGCTCGGCGCGCCGGACATCATCGTGCGCAACGAGAAGCGCATGCTCCAGGAGGCGGTGGACGCCCTGATCGACAACGGCCGCCGCGGCCGCCCGGTCACTGGCCCGAACAACCGCCCGCTCAAGTCCCTCTCCGACATGCTCAAGGGCAAGCAGGGGCGGTTCCGGCAGAACCTGCTCGGCAAGCGCGTCGACTACTCCGGCCGGTCGGTCATCGTCGTCGGCCCGGAGCTCAAGATGTACCAGTGCGGGCTCCCGAAGGAGATGGCGCTCGAGCTGTTCAAGCCGTTTGTCATGAAGCGGCTGGTGGAGACCGGCATGTCCGGCAACATCAAGTCCGCCCGCAAGGCGGTCGAACGCGTGCGCCCCGAGGTGTGGGACGCGCTCGAGATCGTCATCAAGGACCACCCGGTCATGCTCAACCGCGCGCCGACCCTCCACCGCCTCGGAATCCAGGCGTTTGAGCCGGTGCTCGTCGAGGGCCGCGCGATCAAGCTGCACCCGCTCGTGTGCACCGCGTTCAACGCGGACTTCGACGGCGACCAGATGGCGGTGCACGTGCCGCTGTCCGCCGAGGCGCAGGCCGAGGCCCGCTTCCTCATGCTCGCCGCCGGCAACCTGCTCAAGCCCTCCGACGGCAAGCCGGTCGCGGTGCCGACCCAGGACATGGTGCTCGGCTCCTACTACCTGACCTATGAGCGCCCGGGCGAAAAGGGCGAGGGGAAGGTGTTCCGCGACGAGAACGAGGCCCAGATGGCCTACGACACCGGCGTGATCGGGCTGCACGCGAAGATCAAGGTCCGCCGCGAAAAGGAGATCGGCGGCGTGATGCAGCACCGCCTGATCGAGACCACCATCGGCCGTATCATCTTCAACCGCCCGATCCCGCAGGACCTCGGGTTCGTCGAGCGCAACACCGACGACGACCAGTTCCTCTACGAGATCAACTTCAAGGTCGCGAAAAAGCAGCTGTCCCAGATCATCGAGAAGTGCATCAAGGTGCACGGGGCGGCCGAGACCTCCGAGGTGCTCGACGCGATCAAGTCGCAGGGATACAAGTACTCCACCCGCGGCGCGCTGACCGTCGCCGTGATGGACGCCGCGATCCCGCCCGAAAAGGCCGACCTCATCAAGGCCGCCGAGGCCCGGGTCGACGAGATCACCGGGCTGTACAACATGGGTCTCATGAGCGACGAGGAGCGGTACCGCGGGGTCATCGAGACCTGGAACAACACCACCAACGAGGTCACGAAAGCGCTCAACGCCAACATGGACCCGTACAATCCTATTTATATGATGTCCGATTCCGGCGCGCGCGGCTCGATCGCGCAGATCCGCCAGCTCGCCGGTATGCGCGGCCTGATCGCGAACACCTCCGGGCGCACGATCGAGGTCCCGATCCGCTCCAACTACCGCGAGGGGCTGAACGTGCTCGAGTACTTCATCGCCTCCCGCGGCGCGCGCAAGGGCCTCGCGGACACCGCGCTGCGCACCGCCGACTCGGGCTACCTCACCCGCCGGCTGGTGGACGTCGCGCAGGACGTGATCATCCGCGAGCACGACTGCGGTACCCATGAGGGTATCGAGGTCTATGACATCAAGGACGGCAAGGAGATGATCGAGCCGCTGACCGAGCGTCTGGTCGGCCGGTATCTCGCCGAGGATTTCTGCGACCCGCAGACCGGCGAGGTGGTCATCTCGCGCGACCACATGATGACCGACGCGGACGCCAAAAAGCTCGTGAACGACTACGGCGTGGAGAAGATCCGCATCCGCTCGGTGCTCACCTGCGAGTCGCGGCACGGCGTGTGCGCGCGCTGCTACGGCGCGAACCTCGCCACCGTCGACCCGGTGTCGGTGGGCGAGGCGGTCGGCACCATCGCCGCCCAGTCCATCGGCGAGCCCGGCACCCAGCTGACCATGCGTACCTTCCACACCGGCGGTATCGCCTCCGGTGAGGACATCACCCAGGGCCTGCCGCGCGTCGAGGAGCTGTTCGAGGCGCGCAAGCCGAAGAACCTCGCGATCGTCACCGAGATCGAGGGGGACGTGCGGTTCGCGGAGGACAAGAAAAAGCGGCTGGTCATCGTGACCAACAACAAGGAGGGCGAGCGGGACGAGCGCAGCTATGTCATCCCGTTCGGCACCCACATCCGCGTGCAGGAGGGCGACCACCTGATGCCCGGCGACCGGATCACGGACGGTGCGATCAACCCGCACGACATCCTCGCGATCAACGGCCCGCTCGCGGTGCAGAACTACCTGATCCAGGAGGTGCAGCGCACCTACCGGCTGCAGGCGGTGGACATCAACGACAAGCACGTGGAGGTCATCGTGCGGCAGATGATGCGCAAGGTCCGCATCGAGGACGGCGGCGACACCCACCTGCTTGCGGGCGCGATGGTCGACCGCTCGGAGATGGATATCGCGAACGACGAGATCAAAGCGCGGATTCAGGCCGGGGAAGAGGGCCTGCGGGAGGCGACCGGGTCGGCGGTGCTGCTCGGCATCACCAAGGCGTCGCTCGCGACCGACAGCTTCCTGTCGGCGGCCTCCTTCCAGGAGACCACCCGCGTGCTCACCGACGCCGCGATCAAGGGCAAGGTCGACCCGCTGCTCGGGCTCAAGGAGAACGTCATCATCGGCAAGCTGATCCCGGCGGGTACCGGTATGCCGCAGTATAACGACGTGGAGGTCATCAACACCCACGCGTCGGACAACGACCCGTATATCCAGGCGCTGCGCGGCATGCTCGAGGACGATGGGGACGCGGAGCCGGCGGCCGCCGAAAGCGCGGAAGCTGCCGCGCCCCAGGCGGAATAAGAA
>DXWE01000132.1 GCA_019417045.1 Oscillospiraceae bacterium | reverse complement strand
AGGCGGAGGACGCCTTTATCTATGGTTCCACCAACGACGGCACCCAGATGGGCAGCGGGCCGCTCCCCGGGACGGAATTCCAATCCTTCTTCTCCGGCGAGGGGCATATGGCGGCGGGCTTTTTCGAGAGCAACGCCGGTTGTGGAGTATTCACCCCGCAGGACGCGGATTTTGAGGCGGGGAACGTCCCCTATGTCCAATTCACCGTGCTGGCCTACGAGCCGGGCGAGACCACCATGCGGATCGGGTATAATGGGGCGGATCCGAACGGCGCCTTCATCCTGAAGGTCAACGACGGGGAAAACCGGCAGATCACGCTGCCGGACTCCGACCTCGGGGTATACTGGAATCGGATGGCGTATGTGGAGTTCCCTGTCACGCTGGAACAGGGGAAGAACACCATTTACGTGTCGCGCTCGATCTGCGCCGACAACGCCGAGCAGGAGGGCCCCTGGCGCAACATTGATTTTATCGACATTCAGGATCTCGGTGAGCCCCTGGCAGGGGATGTGGACGCCGACGGGTTGGTCAACAGCAGTGACGCCCGTCTGGTGCTGCAATACACCGTGGAGACGGCCGATCTGCTGAAAGTGCAGCAGGTGCTTGCCGATCTCAATGAAGACGGTTTGGTCAACAGCAGCGACGCCCGCGCGATCCTGCAAAAGACCGTCGAGACGGCAAAGGAGCCGCTGCTCGCCTGACAGATAGAGAGCCCCCCGCCGGTATTTCGGCGGGGGGCTTCTGGGTTGAGTAGAATGAGGGGAGTAAAAAAGTAGAGAACTGGACCAAAACAGGCAGGGAAAGATTGGTCATTTTACCAGACGTTTTTCCTGGCAGGTACCCTTGAAAAACGTTTTTTGGTGTGTTATTGTATAGATGACCGTATATCCAGTCCCAATTCTGACGAGGTATATGAAAAATGGGAGGTAGAAACATGAAAAAATGCATATCTGTTTTTATGTGCATGGCTCTGCTTCTGCTGATGGTTCCCCTGTCGCTGGGCGTGGCGGCAGCAGGGGAGACCTATCGGTTCCAGGCGGAGGACATGCAGAAAAACAACGTCCGGTATCCGACCGATGCGGCATATACCCAGCCCATCGAGGGCGAATCGATCGGGGTCAATTGGGCGGGCGATTTCCCGGCCGCGCTGACCGATATGTCGTTCGGCCGCCTGGTGCTGGAGGCCCCCTCGGCCGGTGAATACACCCTGAACATCGGGTATTATGCCGGCGACTATCCGGTCCGGGTCTTTGTCAACGACGACGAGCCCTTTGACGTGACACTGCCGAACAATAACTGGAACGGACACATCCAGGGAGTAACCGTCACCTTGGACCAGGGCAAAAACGTGGTCATCCTCGCGTTCAACAGCTGGGGCCATTTCGACTTCATCGACATCCCGTCCGAGCTGAAGGTGGTGGAATCCGCCGCGCAGGAGGGGGAATACCTGGCGGCGGACTCCCGGCTGCAGGCGACCAAGCTGCTGCCGGTGGACAGCCTGCTGGATCCGGACGCCACGCTCTATACCGGCACGCTGCGGTGGGATGCCAGTACCGCAACTGACGCCACATGGGAAGGCCAGGCGACCTTCACGATCGACGCGCCCGCCAACATCGAATCCCTGTCGCTGGACTACTATGTCGCCGCCTATGTAGACGGCGCGGCGAAGCTCGGGATGTCGATCAACGGCGGCACCGACGTGATAATCGACCTGAGCGGCACCGACACCGACACGCGGCTGACCAAAGTGATCGACGCGCAGACGCTGTGGGACGCCGGGCTGCAGGAGGGGACCAACACGATCAAGTTCCACAAGGTGGGCGAGAATGACGGCGATGTGGGTCTCTATTCTTTGAAAGTGACGGAGGGCGACGCGCCGGTGGAAGACACGTATGTCACGAAAACCGCGAAGGAGCTGGAGGACCAGATCCGCATGCGCGGCCGGTCGATGGATGTCGGCACCGCCAAGTCCTTTGACTGGAGTGCCTCCGGTTTTGAGTTCGTGTTCGAGGGCTCCGGTTCCATCACCGCGAACATCACGGCGAACACGAATACCGCGCTGGTGCTGGTGGTGGATATCAACGGCGAAGAGCATCGCGTGACCGCTGCGAACGGCACGAGCAACGTGGTGCTGGCCTCCGGCCTGGAGCAGGGCACCTATACGGTGAAGGTCTATAAGACCACCGAGGCCGCCGGCTCGCTGGCGCAGCTGAACTCGCTGCGGTATCTGGAGGGCTCCACCCTCTCGAAGACGCCGGACTACAATCTGAAATTCGAGTTCCTCGGCGATTCCGTCACCTGCGGCAACCAGGTGGCTGCAAACACGATCGACGGCTATGCCTCCTACGCGTCGGTGCTGGCGCGGGCGTACGGCGCCGACTGGAACACCGTGGCGGTGTCCGGGCGCGGCCTGATGGTCGGCTGGGCGTCCGAGAACGGCTGGGCGCTCGACCGCGAGCACGAGATCAACACGCTGTACAACTACACCTCCTGGTTCCGCGATAAGACCGCCCAGTGGGATCCGGATTCCTTTGTGCCCGACGTGGTTGTCGCGAACCTCGGCAACAACGACCTTGGCCCCTCCACGGGGATCACGATCGAGGAGTTCACCGCGGAGGTGAAGCGGTTCACCGGTGTGCTGCGGGAGAACTACCCGGATGCGGAAATCATCTGGTGCTATGGCCTGTTCACCAACCGCGCTTATGAAGACGAGTATCGTGCGGCGATCGACGAGCTGCGCGAGACCGATTCGAAGGTCCATTTCCTCTACTTCCCGCAGATGGGCGGCGGCGACGGCGGCCATCCGAACTATGAGGAGCACCAGCACGCGGCGGAGCTGCTCTCTGCGCTGGTAGCAGAGATTCTCGATGTGGAGAACCCGATGGACGAGTATATCCCGCCGGAGGAGCCCACCCCCGAAAAGGGTGGCTATCTGACCACCGCAGGTGAGGCGCTGCCCGCTCCGGAAGAGGGCTGGACCCGCTACGAGGCGGAGGACGCGGTCATCACCGGTTCCTCCAAGGACGGCAGCGGCCAGGACGACGGCCCGGTGCCGGGCACGGAACAGCAGCCTTTCTTCTCCGGTGAAGGCCATATGGCAGCCGGCGGCTTTAACAGCAATGCTCTGACGGGGGTCTATACGCCGGAGGACGTGGATTTTGAAGCGGGGAACATCCCCTATGTCAAGTTCACCGTGACCGCAGACCAGGCGGGTGAGACCACCATGCGGATCGGCTTCAACGGGTCGGATCCGGGCGCCGCGTTCGTCATCAAGGTCAACGACGGGGAGAACCGCCAGATCACGCTGCCCAACGCGACGATGGGTGCGTGGAACCTGATGGGCTATGTGGAATTCACCGTCACGCTGCAACAGGGCGAGAACACGATCTATGTGTCGCGGTCGATCTATGCCAACCACACCGCGGCGGAAGGTCCGTGGCGCAACATCGACTTTATCGATGTGCAGGATGTCGGCGAGCAGCCGGCTCTGGAGATGGGCGACGTGAACGGCGACGGTAAGATCAACAGCAGTGATGCCCGTATGATCCTGCAGGCCGCTGTGGGGTATGTCCAGCTGACCGAAGAGCAGAAGGCGCGTGCGGACGTCAAGCAGGACGGCGAGATCAACAGCAGCGACGCCCGTGTGGTGCTGCAATATTCAGTCGGCTCGGTGTCAGAACTGCCGGTCGCCTGACAAATGGGTACGCAGAATCCCTGCCGGGACTCCCGGCAGGGATTCTTTTTTTGAAAAATCAGGCGGAATCCTGCGGAAACTCTGAAAAGGGGGTTGCTAAACGGCCGGGAAATTGGTATAATAATGTGGATATTTTTAGGAGGTGCCAAACACATGAATTTACAAGCCCTTCGGCTGGAAGAGACGGCTGCTACCACCAGCAGTACTGGCGGCCTGCTGCTGTCCCTGCTGCCCATCGTGCTCATTTTTGTCGTGATGTATTTCATCATGATCCGTCCGCAGCGCAAACGTCAGAAGGAAGAGCAGCAGATGCGCAACAATCTGCGGGTTGGGGACGAGATCACCACGATCGGCGGGATCGTGGGGCGTGTCGTCAGCATCAAGGAGGACAGCCTGCTCATCGAGACCGGCGCGGACCGCAACAAGATGTCCATCAAGAAGTGGGCGGTGCAGAGCAACGAGACCATCCACGATTCGAACGACACGGTGGACGATGACGACGACGATGATGATGACGATATCTGAGTCATATTTTGTCCTGCCGCCGCATAGCTTACTGGTAGGAAGCAATGCGGCGGAGGGATGACCATGAAGGCTCATAAAGAAGGCACCGTGAATGTTTTGCAGATCCTGCGCCCGGTCCTGTGGGGAACCGCTTTTGGCGCTTTGATCTGCCTGCTGCTGTTGTTTGTCATGGCGGCGATCCTGACCGCCCAGAACGTCCCGCAGGCGGCGGTGACGCCGATGGCCCTGGTGGCGGCGGCGATCGGCGCTTCTCTCGGCGGTCTGATTGCGGCGCGTATTGCCCGGGAAAAGGGGCTGTTGATCGGCGCGCTCACCGGTTTACTGCTGTTTGTGATCCTGGCGATCGCCGGCTTTATCTTTGTCCGGGATGCACACGGGTCCTCCGCGATCCTGAAAGCGGCCATTTTCCTGGCGTGCGGCGCGGTGGGCGGCATTGTGGGCGTCAATCTCCGCAGACGGAGATGAGATACAGACTTTGAAATTGGGAGGAATATAGAATCATGAAACACATCCAGACCATCAATCGGAAGAACCTGAAGGCCACTGCCGCCAAGGGCGGCTGCGGCGAGTGCCAGGCTTCCTGCCAGTCTGCCTGCAAGACGT
>DXWE01000131.1:1845-4834 GCA_019417045.1 Oscillospiraceae bacterium | reverse complement strand
TGTTTGTGCAGACGTTGCTGCGGGTGTATGAGGAGTGGACCGGGCAGCCCGGAAAGTGCCTCGCGATCGGCGGCGGAACCTATGTCCACGATATACCGGGCGGTGTCGCGTTTGGCGCCGAGTTCCCGGGCGAGGAGAACCACATGCACGGCGCCGACGAGAGCATCCGCACAGAGAGCCTGCTGCTCAGCGCCGGGATGTTCGCGGATGCGATCGCGAGAATTTGTGGGGAATCACAAAAGCAGCCCTTGTCAATCGGGTAAAAATGTGGTATTCTTTGTAGCAGAGTTCCCACGAAGGGAATGGACTGGAGAGAAGGAGAGATTGGGAATGAGAAAGGTTGTATGCGTCTGGTTGAGCGTGGCGCTGCTGCTGTGCGGCCTGGCGGCGTTGCCGGCGGCCGCCGCTGAGGGAGAGGGCTCCGTCGCCCTGTATCTGGGGGAAGCGGAGGCAAAACAGGGCGAGACGGTGTGGATCCCCGTCTGGCTGGACGAGGAGTCCGGCCTGGTGTGCATGGATTTTCAGATCGAGTATGATCCGGCGGTGTGGAGCTTTGGCGGCCCGGAGGAGCCGGTGGAAACCGGGCTTTGGAAAGGGATGCTGGCGTATCGGGAGTCCCAGAAGGGCCGGGTCAAGTTCTCGGCCGCCCTGACCGGCGCCGGGCTGACCGCGGGCGGCGTGCTGCTGGAGATTGCTTTCACCGCGGTGGCGGACACCGCGAGCAGCGCCGACCTCACCCTGCGGGTGTCCAATCTGAAGGTACAGGTCGACGGGAAGGACCAGGACGCGGCCGCCCGCCGGCTGACCGGGCTGACGGTGACGCCGCCGGACAGGACGACGTATGTGGCCGGTGAGAAGCTGGACCCGGCGGGCATGGTGGTCACCGCGCAGTACAGCGACGGGACAGAGGGGCCGGTCACGGGGTACACCCTGCCGGACGAGCCGCTGGTGGTCGGGGAGAACACCATCCCGGTGACCTATCTCGACCGGACGGCCACCTTTACCGTGCAGGCCACCGAGCCGGAGAAGCTGGAGGCGGAGATCACCACGCCGGCCTCGCGTCTCGAATATGTAAAGGGCGAAGAGGTGGATCTGGCCGGCCTGGTCGTCACGGTCACGCGGGAGAACGGCTCGAGCGAAACGGTGAGCGAGGGCCTGACGGCGGCGTGCGATACCAGCAAGGCGGGAGAGGCGGTTGTCACCGTGTCCTATCAGGGCCAGGCGATCGTCACATATACGGTACAGGTGTACTCTCTGGGGGATGTGACCAGGGACGGCTCGATCAACAGCAGCGACGCGCGCCAAATCCTGCAATCCACGGTCGAGCTGGTCGAGCTGTCCGGGTTTGAGCAGCAGCTGGCGGACGTGACAGATGACGGGCAGGTCAACAGCAGCGACGCGCGCGTGATATTGCAGCACACGGTGGGGCTGGCGGATCTCTGATTCCCCTTTCCCATCACACGGATTACACAGCCGGAGCGGCCGCATTGTCGGCGGCCCGGCTGTTTTTTTATCGGTCAGGGCGAGAGAATTTTAATAAATCTCTTGATTTACAGAAGAGAGAATAGTATGCTTTATACGAAGATGAAGTCTTGGGAGATTTCATCGGGAGATAAGAAGAGAGGAGAACAGAGAATGAAAGTGGCAAGAAAGACACTGGCGCTTTTGTGTGCGCTGTGCATGCTGCTCTCGGTGATCCCGCTTGTGGGGTTGGCGGCGGCCGACCCGGAGGTGCCGGATCCGGACGAGCTGCGCGCGCAGATTGACGCGCTGCACGAGGCGGACTACACCGCGGACTCCTGGGCGGCGATGCAGCAGGCACTGCAGGAGATGGAGGATACGCTGAACAACGAGGGCGTGCCGCCGGACGAGTATTTGAAGAACGGCAGCTTTGAGGAGACGCTGGATCCGTGGCTGACGCTGGACAACAACAACAGCCAGCCGCGCGTGGACTGGCACCAGGGGGAGACGATCGACGGCAACCAGGTGCTCAACGGCATGAATTATAACGGGACGTCGGACTATGCCGTGGCGCAGGTCGTCGACAACCTGGTGGCCGGCTCGTAATACACGTTTTCCGTCAATGTGCGGGGCAGCGTGACCAACACCGGGGACGGCGTGTATCTCGCGATCCTGGACGGGGTCTGTGAGGCGGGCGGCGCCGATCTCCAGGCGTTCCTCGACTCGGCGACGGTGATCGCGAAAAAGGAGATTGAAAACCGCTCCGGCTCGGAGTGGCAGCTGTACAGCACGGACACGGTGGTGCTGAACGGCCCGGTGACGGTGGCCATCCGGGTGGAGTCGTCGAATTATTCGGCGTCGGCGTGGTTTGACGTGGCTTCGCTCGCCTCCGGCGGGCTGCCGCCCTCCACGCAGGAGGAGAAGGACGCCTCGATTCTCGCGCTCGAGAAGGCGATCGGGGAGCTGGTCGTGGTCGACGCGAACATGACCGCGATGGAAGCGGCGATCGCGCAGGCCGAGGCGCTGCCGGAGGACGAGTACACGGCCGCCTCCTGGCAGGCGCTGGACAGCGCGGTGCAGGCCGCGCAGGCCCTGGTGGGGCAGAGCGGGATCCGGCAGTCGACGGTCGATCAGGCGGAAGCCGCGATCCTGGCCGCGATCCGGGCTTTGAAGTTCAATCCTGCGGAAGTGACCGGCCCGGTGTACAACGATTTTGAGAGTGCCCGTGCCCCGCGGGAGATCTCCGCGGCGCTGTCGAGCGCCGCGGCGGAGGTGACAGACGCGCAGGCGCAGGAGGGGACGCACAGCCTGCGGTTTGAGCAGACGAAGACCGGCTGGCCGAGCGCGGATTCCCGCAGCGTGACCATCCTGCCCAAAGACGGCACGGATTTTGACGCCTCCGGGTACCAGTCGCTGGTGTTCTGGGTGAAGGCCGACCGCGAGGGGACGCTGCGCACGCTGCTGCTGGGTTCGGACGGCAAGACCTACGAGCCGGAGGCCTGGCTCGCGCCGGAGACGTTTACGGCGG
>DXWE01000131.1:0-1835 GCA_019417045.1 Oscillospiraceae bacterium | reverse complement strand
TGGTGCGAGGTGCGCGTGTCCCTGAGCGCGTTCGAGGGCTTTGACAAGGAGACGGTCAAGATCACCGGGATTTTGATCGGCACCTGGAGCGAAGGGGAATACTATATTGACAATATCCACTGCATTGCGGAGGACACGCCGATCACCGGCAGCGGCGACAGCGAGGGCGTGACCTATGCGCCGATCGAGTGGCCGCAGGCGGAGGGCGTCTATGAGCCGAATGCGGGCAACCCGTTCGTGCCGGGCTACATCGGTGACCCGTTTATGTACTATGACGAGGACACGGGGATGTTCTATGTCATCGGTACCACCGACGGCTACGGCAACGGGCTGCAGGGCGGGCCGTTTGCGGTGTGGGAGTCGCCCGACTTCGTGCACTGGTCCTGCTATACCTTTGCCTATGAGGACGACATGTTCCCGCAGGATACCACCAGCCTGTGGGCGCCGGCCATGACCAAGGGGCCGGACGGTCGATTCTACATCTACTATATCTGGCGCGGCGTCAACTGCTATGTGGCCTCGGCGGAGACCCCGCGCGGCCCGTGGAAGAGCGAGCTGGACAATCAGGTGCTCGCGGAAGGCATGTTTGACAGCGATGTCGTCACCCTTTCGGACGGCAAGTCGTACGTGCTGACCATGAACGGCAACAAGGAAGAGGGGACGTGGGGCATCTATATCGGCGAGCTGAACGAGGATATGGTCACCCTGAAGGACGGGCTGCATCTGGCCTACCAGGGCAGCGACCTGTTCGAGGGCCCCGGCCTGTTTGAGCGGGAGGGCCCGGACGGGGAGATGATCTATTATCTCACCTATTCGAACGGCTCGCTCGGCAACGGGTCGTACCATGTCAACGTCGCGTATGCGGACAACGTGTTCGGGCCGTACACGGCGGACGAGTCGGTCAACCCGATCCTGTCGGCCGACTGGGACAACAACATGCTGACCACCGGCCACAACAATGTGATCGAAGTGAACGGCGAGTACTACATCTGTTATCACCGCACCAACCAGACGAGTGACGCGACGGGTGCGGCGCGCCAGGCGGCGATCGAGAAGCTGGAGTTCAACGAGGACGGTACGCTGAAAAAGGTGCAACCGACGGTCAACGGCGTGAAGCCGGATGTCCCGCTCGCCTATGACGACGGGCAGAACCTCGCGATGGGCGCCACGGTGACGGCGTCGTCGGTGAGTGACCAGTCGAACATCGGGCGCGGGATCACCTGCGTGCCGGAATTCGCGGTGGATCAGAACAACGGCACCCTGTGGAAAGCGGCGACCATGGACGAGGAGTGGTTCCAGATCGACCTCGGGTCGGTGTGCATTGTCGACAAGGTGGAGACCTATTTTGAGCACCGCACGGTCGCGTACCAGTACCTGCTCGAGTACTCGGAGGACGGGGAGACCTGGTACACCTACGCGGACCAGACGGGCAACCGGGAGAAACAGTGCCCGAACGTCGACGAACAGACGGTGCAGGCGCGCTACCTGCGGTATACGTTTGCACACGGCGTGCAGACAAAGGAAGACCAGACGATCGGCATTTTTGAGGTGCGCGTCTACGGCACGCCGTCGGGCGACCTGCGGCTGTCGGGGCTCGCGGTGAACGGCGAGCCGATCGAGGGCTTCTCCCCGTCGACGACGGCGTACGAAGTGATCGTGGATGGGTCGCAGGCGGTTATCACCGCGGTGAAGTCGGACCCGAATGTCCGCGTGACGATCGAGCAGCCGACGGCGGTGCCGGGGACGGCCACCGTCACGGTGCTCAACCGCAACACGCTGGAGGAAAAGGTCTATACCGTCAGCGTAAAGGCGCAGGATGCGGCCCTGTCCGGCAC
>DXWE01000130.1 GCA_019417045.1 Oscillospiraceae bacterium | reverse complement strand
AACTCGCTACCTCCACCTTGGCAAGGTGGCGCTCTACCAGATGAGCTAAAGCCGCGACTGCCCGATCAGTATAGCACGCGGCACGATACCTGTCAAGCGGTTTCGTGAAAAAGCCAGGCCGGGTCCCGGTCACCGGGGCCCGGCTTTGTTTCGGGATTACGCCATCAACAGGGCGTTTTGCAGCTTGGCGGCCATCAGGGTGTTTTTCAGCAGCATCGCGATGGTCATCGGCCCCACGCCGCCCGGCACCGGGGTGATATACCCGGCGATCTCCGACACCGGCCCGAAATCCACGTCCCCGCAGAGCTTGCCGTTCTCGTCCCGGTCCATGCCCACGTCAATGACCGCGGCCCCGGGCTTGACCATGTCCGCGGTGATAAACTTCGGCCGGCCGACCGCCGCCACCAGGATATCCGCCCCGCGGCACACCGCTTTCAGATCCTGTGTTTTGGAATGGCAGATGGTCACCGTGCCGTTTTCGTGCAGCAGCAGCATCGCCATCGGCTTGCCGACGATGTTGCTCCGCCCGACAACCACGCAGGTCTTTCCGGCCACCTCCACGCCGCTGCGGTGGAGCAACTCCATCACCCCTGCCGGCGTACACGGCAAAAAGGTGTAATCGCCGATCATGATGTGCCCGACGTTCGCCGCGTGGAACGCGTCCACATCCTTGCGCGGGGAGACGGCCGCGATCACCGCCTTGTCGTCGATATGCGCGGGCAGCGGCAGCTGGCAGAGGATCCCGTTGATGTCGCTGCGGCCGTTGAGGCTCGCGATGAGCGCGAGCAGCTCGTCCTGGGTGGTGTCCGCCGGCAGCGCAAATTCCTCCGAATAGATCCCCACCTCGGCACACGCTTTCTTTTTGTTGTTGACATATACGCGGGAGGCGGGATCGTCCCCCACGATGATGACCGCGAGCCCCGGGGTGATCCCGCGCTCCTTCAGCGCCGCCGTCTCGCGTGCCACATCCGCGCGCACCGCCGCCGCAATCGCTTTTCCGTCAATGAGTGTCGCCATCTTCCGTCTCCTCCGTTTTGTCCGTCTCGTTTGCGACCGCCTCTGCCGCCGGCGCGTCCTCCGGGGACTGCAGAGCGGCTTCCTCCTCGTCCGTCTCCGGGGTATACAGGGTGGTCAGGAAATCCCCTTCGGCTGCCGCGGGGGCCTCCTCCAAAGCGGTCTCCCCGTCCGCCGGCACATCGGCTGCTTCCTCCTCAGCCATGTCTTCCCCGGCGTCCCCCTCTTCGGCGAACATCTCCTTCGGGAGGCGGTTCTGGTACGCCCGGAACACGAACAGCAGGATGATCCCGAGCAGGACCGACAGGATCGCGACCAGCTGCGAAATCCGCATGGTGCCGAAGAACAGGCTGTCGGTACGCAGGCTCTCGATTCCAAACCGGCCGACCCCGTACCAGATCAGGTACATGGAGAAGATCTGCCCTTTGAATTTATAGGCTTTTTTCGACACAATATGCAGGATCACAAACCCGAGCAGGCACCACAGCGACTCATAGAGAAAGGTGGGGTGCACCGGCAGGGTGTGATCGTACGGCATGGTGGCAGTCGTTCCCGCCTGGATGACGTCGCCGGTCATGCCCCACGGCAGGGTGGTGTTGCCGCCGAACGCCTCCTGGTTGAAGAAGTTGCCCCAGCGGCCGACCCCCTGGCCGATCAGGAACCCGAGCGAGGCCAGATCGAACATGGCGCGGGTGTTGACCTTGCGCCACCTGCACATGAGCAGCGCCGAGAGGAAGGCAAAGATGATCCCGCCATAGATCCCGAGCCCGCCTTTCCACACCTGCAAAATACTGATGGGATTGGCGAGATACTGGTCCAGATTGCCCGAAAACACCACATAATACAGCCGCGCGCCGATAAACCCGACGATGGTGTACACGATTACCACGTCGAACATGCGGTCCGGGTCGATCCCGAATTTCTTCGCCCGCACCGTCCCGTAGATATAGGCGAGCACAAACCCGAGCGCGATCAGCAGCCCATACCATTTGATCGAGAAGGTTGCGCCGAACAGCTCAAATTCCACCAGGGTGTCGCTGAGCGGAATGTGCCAGCCGAGCGCGGGAAATTCCACATAATGCTCCATAGGGATAACCAGCCTTCCTGTTTTGTATTTTCGCCCCCGCCTGGCAGCGGGAGGGGGAAACGACTTCCTTATTATACCACAACTCTTCCGGGGGAGACAACCTCTTTTTCGCGGCCGTGCCCTCCGTCTCGTTTATGTGCGCCGTCCCGGCCGCACTTGCCGGCGCGTTCACCACCCGCCGTCCCTTTTGGATCCGCCGCCCTCTTGCCGCCGGGCGGATGGTGTGCTACCATAGCGGGGAAAGGGGAGAGGCCATGTGAAGGATCAGCTGGTATGGTACCGGCTGCGGGAACATCCCGGCTGGGTACCCGCCGCGGCGCGGTGGTTTGCCGGCAAATGGGGGATCCCGCAGGAGACGTACGCCGAGAGCATGGACGAGGGGCTGCGGCCCGGCTGTGCGGTACCGCAGTGGTATATCGTTGTCAACGAAGAGGGCCGGATCGTCGCCGGTGCGGGGGTGATCGACAACGACTACCACGACCGCAGGGATCTCTCGCCCAATCTGTGCGCCCTCTTCGTGGAGGAGGCGTACCGCGGCCGGGGGATCGCCCGGCGGCTGCTCGACACCGTCCGCCGGGACCTGGGCGAGGCCGGGATCCCCGCGGTATATCTGGTGACGGACCACACGGCGCTGTATGAGAGGTGCGGCTGGCGGTTTGTCACCCTGGTGCGGGGAGAGGACGGGACGCTCGAACGGCTGTATGGCGCGCCGACCCTCCGCTGAGGCCGGAGGCAGAAGATGCAACAGCAGACGGGGCCTGCCGCGGCAGGCCCCGTCTGCTGTTGCGTGCAGCCGCCCGTGTGGCGCATCGTCCCGGCTCCCGTTTTGCCGGTTTCGCTTAGGGGAGCCGCGGGACATCCTCTGCGGGACGGCGCTCCCGCTTGGCCGCCCTCCTAAGCCGCCCTATTGCGCGGGAGAGGCGGAGAGCATCAGCGCGTCGGTGACAGCCGCAGCGCGCACGGCCGCCGCCACGTCGTGCACGCGCAGGATCCTCGCGCCGTGCAGCTGGCAGACGGTGTGATAGGCGAGCGTGCCGGCCGTCCGGTCGGCGGGCGTTTCCCCGCCGCCGCAGGCGGCGATCACCCGCTTGCGCGACGCCCCGACGAGCACCGCCGCCGGCAGCCCCCCGGTCAGCCGGCCGAGCGCGAACGGGATCTGCGCGTCGACCTCCCGGGTCTTGCCAAACCCGACGCCCGGGTCGAGGCACACGCATTCGAGCGGCAGCTCCTCCGCTGTCGCCGCCGCGACCGCGGCCTCAAAATAGGCGCGGATATCAGACAGCGTCTCGCCGCCCGTGCCCGTGTGCATCATCACCAGCCCCGCGCCGGTGCGCCGGGCGAGCTCCACAAACCCGTTTTCGAGGCTGCCGGACACGTCGTTCAATATGTCTGCCGCGTTCATCTTCAGCGCGCGCAGCGCGACGACCGGGGAATAGGTGTCGAGCGAGATCGGGAGCTTGACGCGCGGGCGCACGGCCTGCAGCACCGGTTGCAGCCGCGCCCACTCCTCGTCCGCGGATACCGGCGCATGTCCCGGGCGCGTGGACTGCGCGCCGATGTCGAGGATCGAGGCGCCCTCTGCCTCGATCTGCAGCGCCCGCTCCACCGCGTCCTGTGGCCGAAAATAGGCGCCGCCATCCGAAAAGCTGTCCGGCGTCACGTTGAGGATTCCCATGATGTGCGTGCGGGAAAGCGACAGCGTCCCGCCGCGGTGTCTGAAGATCTCCGGCATCTCGAGTTCTCCCTTTCTCTTTGAGAATGGTACTATTTTACTGCATCCGGCGACCCCTGTCAAATCGCGGATCCGTCTTACTTTGACAAAAATCGACGCACATATTTCAGCGCCCGTTTCACACACTAGACTGAAGAAAAAAAGGGGTGACGGGGCTTGAAAAAATACAGGGTTTTGGCAGGAGCCACCGCGGCGGCGGTGCTGGGAATCGCCGGGATCCGGCTGCTCGCGGGGAATGAGACGCCTGCCGTCTCGCTCTATGTGCTGCACGCGCGGGAGGAGCGGCAGACGGTGGTGTGCAGCGGCGTCATCGAGTCCGCAGAGACCTACAGCGTCTACACCCCTCTTTCGAGCAAGACCGAACAGGTGGTGGCCGAGGCGGGCAAGCAGGTGCAGGAGGGGGACGTGCTCTTCACGGTGGACGTGGAGGCGACGGTGGCCGCCGCGGTGGCGAGCGGGGCCTCCGGCGTCACCCCCGACAGCGTCGACGCCGAGGTGACGGCCCCCATCTCCGGCGTGCTGACCACCCTGAACGTCTCGCAGGGACGCATGACGGATGTGACCAAGCCGTGCGCGGTCATCGCCTCCAACGAACATCTGCAGGTGAACATCACGATCAAGGAGAGCCATCTGAAGGATATCGCGGTCGGGCAGGAGGTGCTCGTCGGCGGGGTGGCGTTTTTGCGGCAGGACTACCGCGGCACGGTCACCTATATCGCGCCGTCCGCGCGGCAGACCGGGTCGGCGGTCTCCTCCGGCGAGACGGTGGTGGATGCGGTCGTCGAGCTGGACGATGCGCAGATCGACTCCTCGCTCCGGCTGGGACTGAGTGCGCAGGCGACGGTGGTGGTGGACGACCTGCCGCAGGCGCTGGTGGTGCCGTATGAATACGTACAGCAGAGCGACAGCGGGCAGGAATACGTCTATATCGAACAGGACGGCACGGCGGTGCGGCGGGATATCGAGACCGGGCAGGAGCTCGCTTCCGGATTCGTGGTGACGGCGGGGCTGTGCGAGGGGGACCGGATCGTCACCGCGCCCGCCC
>DXWE01000013.1 GCA_019417045.1 Oscillospiraceae bacterium | reverse complement strand
ATTCGCGTGGACAAGGCCGAGATGGAGGAACTGTCCGACCTGGAGGAATAACCCGTCTTTTCGGGCGCAAATTTGAAAAAGCTCTTGCATTTTTGACGTGGTATGTTATGATGATAGGGAACCTGGGATGAAGGAGGTGCGTATCATGGCCTATAAAATTTCGGATGAGTGCATCGCATGTGGCGCGTGCGCGGGCGAGTGCCCTGTCTCCGCCATTTCCGAGGGGGACGGCAAGTATGTCATCGACCCCGAGACCTGCATCGAGTGCGGTGCCTGCGCGGACGTCTGCCCGGTAGGCGCTCCGAGCGCGGACTAAGTGAGACGCACATGATTGCCGAGCAGCCCCGGAAGGGGCCTGCTTGGCAATTTTGTTATCAAGGGACGGCGGTCGAAAAATGGCGGACAGAACAGCGATGACGGACAGGACGGGAGTCCGGCGCGAATGGCTGAATGACTCCTATTTTCTCTATGTCAGCGAGGCATATCCCCTGCAGACGGATGCCCTGCTGCTCGCCCGGTTTGCGCGGCTGCCGGACGGGGGCCGCGCGTGCGATCTCGGCACCGGGTGCGGGGCAGTGCCGTTCGTCTGGTGCAGCGAGGGCGTCCAAATCCAGATAGATGGGGTGGAACGGCAGCCGGAGGCGGCGGCGCTGGCACGCCGGACGGCGGCGGAAAACGGATGGACCCATGTCGCCATCCATACGGGCGACTGGCGCGCGCTTCCCGCGTGCCTGCCGGCGGAGGGATATTCGCTGGTCACCTGCAATCCCCCCTATTTCCCCGCGGGCAGTGGACCGGCCTGCCGCAGCCCGGCGGGCCGGCTCTCCCGCTTTGAATACGGCCCCTCCCTGCTCGCCGATCTGGCGGGTGCCGCCGGGTATCTGCTGCGGCAGGGGGGATCCTTTTGCCTGTGCCACCGGCCGGAACGGCTGGCCGATGTCTTCGTCGCACTGCGGCAGGCAGGGCTGGAGCCCAAGCGGCTGCAATGGGTGCAGCAGCGGGCGGACGACGCCCCGTGGCTGTTTTTACTCGAATCCAAAAAGGGCGGCCGGCCGGGCCTGCGGGTCCTGCCGCCGCTGAGAAGGGAAGGCGCTTCTTTTGAAACTCTCACAGACCTTTCCGGCCAGCCGGTACCGGATCCTGCTGTTTGACCTGGACGGCACGCTGGTGGACTCCCAGGAGGGTGTCACCCGCAGTGTGCAGTATGCGCTGGACGCCTTTGGCATCCACCGCACACCGGAAGAGCTGACCTGTTTTATCGGACCGCCGCTGTGCCAGCAGTTTATGGCCTATACCGGCTGGGACGAGGCGCAGGGCCAGCGCGCGGTGGAGAAGTACCGGGAGCGGTATCGCACCATCGGCATTTACGAAAACACGGTATATGAGGGCCTGCCCGCTCTGCTGGCCCGGTTGCAGCAGGCCGGGCGCACGCTCGCGGTCGCGACCTCCAAGCCGGAGACGTTTGCGCAGGAGATCCTGCGTCACTATCAAATGGACGGCTATTTTGACGAGATCACCGGCAGCGAGCTGGACGGGCGGCGGGTGGCCAAAGCGGATGTGATCGAAGAGGCGCTGCACCGTCTGGGAGTGGGGCCGGCCGGGCGCGGCGACGTGCTGATGATCGGCGACCGGCGGCACGACGTCGACGGCGCGCACGCCTGCGGCATCCCCTGCCTGGGGGTGGGGTTTGGCTATGCGCCGCCGGGCGAGCTCGAACAGGCCGGCGCCGACTTTCTGGCCGCCACCGTAGACGAACTCGCCGGGCGGCTGCTCCCCGCTTGTGACCGGAGATTTCCCACAGGAGGTTTTTGAAATGGCATTCTCCGTTCCTCCCTGGCAGTCCCGCACCGCCATGCTGCTCGGCGCGGACGGCGTGCGGCGCCTCTCGGAGGCGTCGGTCGCCGTCTTGGGGCTGGGCGGCGTGGGATCGTTCGCGGCCGAGGCGCTTGCCCGGGCGGGGGTCGGCCGGCTGGTGCTGGTTGACGGCGACACGGTCGCCGAGAGCAACCTCAACCGACAGCTGATCGCGACTACCGCCACCCTCGGCCAATATAAAGCGGATGCCATGGCGAATCGGGTGCGGGAGATCGCGCCGGGCTGTGCGGCAGAGGCGCACCGGCTGTTTTACACGGCGGAAACAGGGCAGGGGCTGATCGACGGCTGCGATTTTGTGGCCGACGCGGTGGACATGGTGTCCGCAAAACTGGCGTTGGCCGAGGAATGCCATTCCAAAAACATCCCCCTTATCAGCGCGATGGGATGCGGCAACAAGCTGGATCCCTCCCGGTTCCAGGTGGCGGACATCACCAAAACCGCGGTCTGCCCCCTGTGCCGGGTCATGCGCCGGGAGCTGCGGCTGCGGGGGATTCCCCATCTGACGGTGGTGTATTCGGACGAGCCGCCGCTGACGCCGCTGCCCGTTGAGGGGGAGCCGGTGTCCGGGCGCACGCCGGGCAGCGTGTCCTTTGTGCCGTCGGCGGCGGGGCTGCTGCTGGCGGGGGAGATCGTCCGCCGATTATGTCACAAGGAGGTATGATGGCCATGCCGCGTTTTTTCAGGGAATTTGACCGGCCGCCCGCCGTGGGAGAAACAGTGTACATCGAAGGACAGGACGGCGCGCACATCCGCCGATCGCTGCGTATGGCACCGGGCGCCGAGCTGCTGCTCTGTGACGGCCAGGGCCGGGAGTACACGGCGACGATCGACGGATTTGAGGGCGACACCGTCCGGCTGACCGTGACCGGGATCGCCGAGAACCGGACCGAACCGTCTGTGCGTGTCACGCTGTATCAGGGGTTGCCCAAAGGGGACAAGCTCGAGTGGATCATTCAAAAGGCGGTGGAGCTGGGCGCGGCGGAGATTGTGCCGGTTGTCACCGCGCGGAGTATCGCGAAGCCGGGCGAACGGGCGGCGCAGAAGCAGGGTCGGCATCAGAAAATCGCCGCGGAGGCGGCCGGCCAGTGCGGACGCGGCCGGATCCCCACGGTTCTCTCGCCGATCCCGTTTTCCGAGGCGCTCCGGCGGATCCGGCAGGAGCCAACCGTCGTCTGTTATGAGGCGGGCGGGAGGCCGCTGCGCGAGCTGGTCTCTCCCGGGCAGCGGGAGCTCTCGCTGTTCATCGGCCCGGAGGGCGGGTTTTCCCCGCAGGAGGTGGAGGCACTCTCCGGCGCGGGCGCGGCTGTCGCCACGCTTGGACGCCGGATCCTGCGCTGCGAGACTGCGCCGATCGCCGCCCTGACGGCGGTCATGCTGCTCACCGGCAATTTGGAATAGAACCAACGGGGAATCGACGAAACGGGCCTGCCGTGAGACAGGCCCGTTTCGTCACCCGGTGTAGTCCTCGATCAGAGAGGCGAGCGCTGCGGCGTCCGCCGCTTCGACGCCCGTTTGCAGCCGCTCCTGCTCCTCCGGCGGCAGCACGGCGATCCGCACATCATAGACCGTTTCGGGTGTGTCGGCTCCGGGCAAAAAGACCGCGAGCTTTCCCTCGTACGCCCGCACGATCCGATATATATGGTGACCCGTCGGCTGTGTTGCGTCGGTGATCCCCGAGACGGAGTGTGAGGCCGGCTCGCCGGACACCGGCACAAACAGCCGCACGCACAGCGTGGCGAGCAGCAGCACGCCCATCACCGTGCCGGCAATCCATGCGGTCCGTTTTCTGGTGAGTTCCATATACAGCGCCTCCTGTTGGCTTTTGGATGCTTTTACAAGCAATAGTCTGCCCAATTTTTGGGTAAACTATCCCCTGTGCGGCCGCTGCCGAAATTCAACAGGTTTGTCACCTGTTAACAGGATTGTTATTTGACTTTTTGCCGGGTTTACGATAAGATAGGAAAGGAATGCCAGGTAGTTTTTTTAGCCTTTTGAGGAAAGGAGGGCGCATCTGTGCCGAAACGTCGTGAAAACCGTCAGGGAAAATGGTACCAGCAGCCCTGGTTTCATACGACCGTCAAAATTCTGTCAGGCGTGTTTCGATGCCTCCTCACCATTCTGCTCATCATGGTGATCACCGGTTGTATCGTCGGCTGTGCGCTGACGGTCTATGTGGTGACCAATTTTGACGTCAGCGATTCTGTGCCCGACCTAAAACAGATCAATGCCAACACCACCAGTATTATTTACACGCAAAATCAGTCCACCGGTGAGTGGGAGGAATTCACCCGGCTGGAGGGCGCCAATCACCTGTGGGTCGACATCGACCAGATCCCGCTGTATATGCAGCAGGCGGTCATTGCCATCGAGGACGAACGGTTTGAAACCCATTACGGCGTGGACTGGAAGCGGACGATCTCCGCTTTTGCAAACCTGATTCTCAAGTTCTCGTCCACCGAATACGGCGGCTCCACTATCACGCAGCAGCTGGTGAAAATTCTCACCGGCGACAACAGCCACGATATCACACGCAAGATGACCGAGATCCTGCGTGCGATCGATATGGAGAAAAACTATACCAAAGAGGAGATTCTGGAGGCCTATCTGAATCTGCTGCCACTGACCGGAGACATCCAAGGGGTGGCGGTAGGCGCCAACTATTATTTTGGCAAAGAAATCCAGGATCTGACGCTGGCGGAGTGCGCGGCGCTCGCCAGTATCACCCAAAATCCCTCGTATTATCATCCATATTACCATCCGGAAAACCTTCGTGACCGGCAGCAGACCGTGCTCTATAAGATGTATGATCTTGGATATATCACGGAGGATGAGTATACCCAGGCCCTGGGGCAGGAGCTGATCTTCAAGAGCAGTGTCAAGATGGTCTCCACGCAGGACTACTACACCGACATGGTAGTGGAGAGCGTCATCAACGATCTGATAGAGCAATACGGATACGGGTACGAACAGGCGGAGGCCATGGTCTATTATGGCGGCCTGAATATCTATTCCTACGAAAATCCGGACCTGCAGGAGCGGATTGAGGCGCTCTATCGGGATGAATCAATCTATCCGGCCTCCCGGGAGGGGGACGCGGAGGATCCCCGTGTCGCGTTCTTTGCGGTTGATTACGACGGCCGGGTGGTGGCCACGGTGGGTGACCGGGGCGAAAAGACGGGCGACCGGGTGTCAAATATCGCCACCATGTCCAAGCGGCAGCCCGGTTCCGCCATCAAACCACTCGCCTCTTATTCGCTCGCCATCGAGTACAACCTGGCCCACTACTCCACCATGCTGGTGGATGAACCCACCATTCGCCTGCCAAGCGGCGAGCTGTGGCCGCCAAACTATAATAACGAAAAATTCGGTACCATTCCTGTGGAAATGGGATTACAGGCATCCGTCAACACTATTGCTGTTAAACTGCTGTCGGAAGTGGGGCTGCAGCGTAGCTTTAATTTCCTGACGGATGTGCTGAATTTCTCCACTCTCGTGGAAGCTACTGAGGATGGGGCCAGCGACATCAACTATGCACCTCTCGGGCTCGGCGGCTTCACCTACGGCGTCTATATGAGCGAGCTGACCGCCGCCTATGAGATCTTTGGCAACGGCGGCTACTACAACGGATTCTATTGTTACGACCGGGTGGAACGGGACGGAACCGTGCTGCTCCAAAACGAGCCTCTCGGCGTGCGGGCGATCGAGCCGGACACCAGCTATGTGATGAACCGTCTGATGCAGCGCGTGATCCGCGGGCCGCGCGGCACGCTGCGCCAATACGCCAGCAGCTGGAACGGCTGGGAGATCTTCGCCAAGACCGGTACGACTGACGCCAACAACGATGTGGTTGCCATTGGCGGTACGCCTTATTATGTGGCCTCCTGCTGGTTTGGCTACCGCTATAACCAGGAGATGACCTATACGCAATCTCAGGCCGTCAAATCGCTGTGGAATCTCGGTATGCTGGAGCTGCACAAGGGCCTCTCCCCCGCCAATTTTGACGAGTTCCGGGAGGATACGGTGGAGCACGCCTATTGTACGTCTTCCGGTATGCTGGCCACATCCAGCTGCCCGAGTACCGCGATCGGTGTCTACCGTGCCTCCAATACACCGGGGTACTGCACCCAGCACGGTGGAACCGTGACCACGCCGAGCGAAGAGGGCGATCCGACAGGCGATGGCTCTTCAAATCCCACCGGTTCGGATTCCAGCGGTACCACCGGCACCACACAGTCCGAGGTGCCGAGTGTGCCCTCCGGTGAGAATCCGGCGGCGGACGCCTCGCTCCCGGAGGAAACTTCTCCTGCTGCATGAATCAGGTGCAAAATACAAAAGACCGGGGTCGAAGACGATGTCTTCGACCCCCTTTTGTAACTGATTCCGACCTTTCTAACCGATTCCGACCTTTTAGCAGGATGTCCGGGCGCTTTTTTCGGGATTCCCGGGAGGGAGACGGCACACCTGTCTGTCCGGGGCAGAATACACGCGTCTGTCCATAACACACGCATCTGTCCACAATAAAACAGCAAATAGAGGGGAGCGGACCGCGCCCGCAGTCCGCTCCCCTCTATGGTGATAGTGCCCTTTATACCAGTTCGATAATGGCCATTTCGGCCGCATCGCCCCGACGGGCGCCGATCTTCACAATGCGGGTATACCCGCCGTTGCGGTCGGCGTATTTCGGCGCGATCTCGTCAAACAGTTTCTTCGACACGCTTTCCTTTGTCACAAACGAGAACACCAGCCGTTTGTTCGCCAGCGTCGGATTCTTTGCAATTGTGATCATCTTCTCGGCCATCGAGCGCACCTCCTTGGCGCGCGTGACGGTGGTCTCAATCCGTCCCTTTTCCAGCAGGAAAGTCACCATGGCTCTGAGCATGGCCATACGCGAAGCGGTCGGCCTGCCAAGCTTTCTAGTTCCGGGCATGTATCGTCACTCCTTTTTCATCGGTCATCGTCGTACATAGGCGATGGGGGTCAGGAATCCTCTTCCTCATACAAGCTAAAGCCGAGAGAGTGCAGCTTGTTGATGACCTCTTCCAGCGATTTGCGGCCGAGGTTGCGCACTTTCATCATGTCGTCCTCGCTCTTTTGGATCAGGTCTTCCACCGTGTTGATCCCTGCCCGTTTCAGGCAGTTGAAGGAACGCACGGACAAATCGAGCTCTTCGATCGTCATCTCGATCACTTTTTCCTTGCCCTTGTCGTCCTTCTCCACCATGATGGAATCGCCGGCATAGGCCTCGTCCGACAGATCCACGAACAGGTTGAGATGCTCGATCAGCACCTTGGCGCCGAGTGCCACCGCCTCCTTCGCCGTGATGGTGCCGTTGGTCCACACCTCCAGCGTCAGCTTGTCATAGTCGGTAATCTGGCCCACACGCGTGTTCTCCACCGTGTAGTTGACCTTGCTCACCGGGGTGTAGATCGAGTCCACCGGGATGACCCCGATCACCGGCGTCATCTGCTGCTTGTTCCGGTCCGCCGGCACATACCCGCGTCCCTTGTCCACGGTGATCTCCATAAACAGCCGGGCGCCTTCCCCGAGCGTCGCGATATACATATCCGGGTCGAGGATCTCCACCTCGCTGTCGCATTTGATGGAACCGGCGGTCACCACACCGGGGCCCTCCGCCTCAATATAGACCACCTTCGGGCCGTCGCCGTTGATCTTCAAGGTCAGTCCCTTGATGTTGAGGATGATCTCCGTGACGTCCTCTTTCACGCCCGGGATCGTGGAAAATTCATGCAGAATCCCTTCGATCTTCACAGACGTGACCGCCACACCGGGCAGCGAGGACAGCAGCACGCGACGCAGGCTGTTGCCCAGCGTGGCGCCATAACCGCGCTCCAGCGGTTCCACGGTGAATTTCCCGTACATCCCGTTCTCGGCAAGGTCAATTGCTTCTATTCTGGGCTTCTCAATCTCGATCATGCAAAAGCCTCCTTGTCAACGGAGAAACCACTGCCTGCCCAAACGGGCAGACAGATGTTTCCACAGTCCATAATCGGATGAACCAGCTCTGTATACGGGACACAGGGCTCGGTTTATTTGGAGTACAACTCGACGATGAGCGTCTCTTCGATCGGCAGATCGATGTCCTCGCGGTTGGGCATGGCCACCACTTTCGCTTCCATCGTGTTCTTGTTCAGCTCCAACCACTTCGGCACCGGACGGGAACCCGTCTTCTCCGCAATGGCCTTGAACTTCTCCAGTTGACGGCTCTTATCCTTGAGCGCGACCGTCTGCCCCACCCGCACCAGATAGGACGGAATATCCACCTTCCGGCCGTTCACGGTGACATGCCCGTGCAACACCATCTGACGCGCCTCGGCACGCGAGCTGCCGAATCCCAGACGATAGGCCACGTTGTCGATCCGCGACTCGAGCAGGCGCAGCAGGTTTTCACCCGTCACGCCGGGCATCTTCTCCGCCATCTCAAAATAGTGGCGGAACTGGCCTTCCAGCACACCATAATAGCGTTTGGCAAACTGCTTGGTGCGCAGCTGTTTCCCGTATTCCGACACCTTCTTGCGGCCCTGGCCGTGCTGGCCGGGCGCATAGGCGCGGCGGTCGATCGCGCATTTCTTCGTATAGCAGCGTTCGCCCTTCAAAAAGAGCTTCTGTCCTTCACGGCGGCAGAGCCTGCACACCGGACCTGTATATCTCGCCATATTCGGTTACACCTCCTGATTATACGCGTCTTCTCTTGGGCGGACGGCATCCATTGTGGGGAACAGGGGTCACGTCTTTGATCAGCGTGACCTCCAGGCCAGCAGCCTGCAGCGCGCGGATCGCCGCCTCGCGGCCGGCGCCGGGGCCCTTGACATAGACCTCCACCGTCTTCAAACCGTGCTCCATCGCCGCGGCAGCAGCCGTCTCCGCAGCGGTCTGCGCCGCATACGGGGTGGATTTCCGCGAACCGCGGAATCCGAGCTCGCCGGCGCTGGCCCACGACAGCGCATTGCCCTGCGTATCGGTGATGGTGACAATGGTATTGTTGAACGTAGACTGGATATGCGCGGCTCCACGCTCGATATTTTTGCGTTCCTTGCGGCGACGGGTCACGCCCTTCTTCGCCTGTGTCTTGGCAGCAGCCATCTCTATCCCTCCTACTTACTTCTTCTTGTTGGCAATCGTCTTCTTCGGGCCCTTGCGGGTACGGGCATTGGTCTTGGTCCGCTGGCCGCGCACCGGCAGGCCCTTGCGGTGCCGAACACCGCGGTAGCTGCCGATCTCAATCAGACGCTTGATATCAAACGCCACGTCCCGGCGAAGGTCGCCCTCCACCGTGTAGTGGTGCTCGATGTATTCACGCAGCTTGGAAACGTCATCCTCCGACAGGTCACGCACCCGGGTGTCCGGATTGACGCCGGTGGCGTTCAGAATATCGGTGGCGGACTTCCGTCCGATCCCGAAGATGTAGGTCAGGCCGATTTCAATGCGTTTATCTCTGGGCAAATCCACGCCAGCAATACGCGCCATACTAGTTTCCTTCCTTTCCGATGGGCTGCCAGGCAGCCGTTAGTTGACAACCGCCCGGTCTCAGCCCTGGCGTTGCTTGTGCTTGGGATTTTCACAGATGACCATCACACGGCCCCTGCGCTTGATGATCTTGCATTTTTCGCAGATTTTCTTGACAGAAGGTCTGACTTTCATGTTTCTACCCCTTCCTGTTGCGCGCCGGCAGGACACCCTGCGGACGCAGCCGCCAGTCCGTCTGGGCCCCCTCGGAGCGCGCTTTCTTGTATACCAGATGGTATTTCGGATGCTTATTTGGTACGCCAGGTGATCCGGCCTTTGGTCAGATCATACGGCGACATCTCCACCGTGACCTTGTCCCCCGGCAGGATCCGGATGAAATTCATCCGCAGCTTGCCGGAGATATGCGCCAAAATCTGGTGGCCGTTCTGGAGCTCCACCTGGAAGGTGGCGTTGGGCAGTGCCTCCACAACTGTACCCTCCAGTTCGATAACGTCCGATTTGGACATTGCCTAACCTCCTTCGGTTAACCGTCGGTTTCTCACGAATGGATCGCCGTCCTCATGGCCGCGTCAGGATCACCGGCCCGTCGCTCGTAATCGCGACGGTGTGCTCAAAATGCGCAGACAGCCGGTGGTCCTTTGTCAACACCGTCCAGCCGTCCGGCAGGGTGAACACCTCCGGCGTGCCGCAGTTGATCATGGGTTCGATGGCGATGGTCATGCCCGGAAGCAGCCGGGGGCCGCGGCCGGGCGTCCCGAAATTGGGTACGCTGGGATCTTCATGCAGGTTCGTGCCTACTCCGTGGCCGACATACTGTCGTACCACCGAGTACCCACGCTCCTCGACATACCGCTGTACGGCAGCGCCGATATCGCCGATGCGGTTCCCCGGCTGCGCGGCCTCTATCCCCTGATAGAGGCTCTGGCGGGTGGCGTCCAGAAGGCCCTGGGCCTCTGCGGACACCTCCCCCACCGGGAAGGTCGCGGCGTTGTCGCCGTGGAAGCCGTTATAATACGCGCCCACGTCCACGCTGACGATGTCACCAGGCTGGATGACGCGTTTTCCGGGTATGCCGTGGATGACCGTTTCGTTGATGGAGATACAGGCAGCCGCCGGGAATCCACCATATCCGAGAAAACTCGGGGTTGCCCCCTGCTTCTCGATGAATTTGCGAATGATATGGTCCAGTTCCGCCGTGGTCATGCCCGGGCGAATGGATTCCCCGGCGAGCTGCAAAGCCTGTGCCGAGATGACGCATGCGTCCCGCATGGCGATCAGTTCCCGGCGATTTTTTATGGAGATCATGGGGTCACACCTCGAGGGCGGCAAGTGTCAGACGGGTGGTGTCCTCCACTTCTTCCTGCCCTTCGACGATCCGCAGCCGGCCGCTCTTCGCATAATAGGCCTTCAGCGGCTCGGTCTGCTCATGATACACCTGCAGGCGTTCTGCTACCGTCTCCGGTTGGTCATCCTTGCGTTGAACAAGGGTGCCGCCGCAACGGTCACAGATCCCTTCCACCTGCGGACGTTTGTAGTCCACGTGGTAGGAGCTGCCACAGTTGCTGCAGACACGGCGGCCCGATACACGCTGGGCAATCTTCTCGTCCGGCACCTCGATGTCGATGATGCGGTCGATCACGATCCCCATACGGTCAAGCGCCTCGGCCTGCGGGATGGTGCGCGGAAAGCCGTCCAAAATAAATCCGTTCGCACAGTCCGCTTCCTTCAGCCGGTCCTGGATGATGCCGATCACGACATCATCCGGGACCAGGCTGCCGCTGTCCATGTACGACTTGGCTTTCAGGCCCATCTCCGTGCCGCTTTTCAACGCCTCACGGATGATATTTCCCGTGGAAATGGTCGGGATGTGCAGGTACTCGCTGATTTTTTCCGCCTGAGTACCCTTGCCGGCGCCAGGAGCGCCGAGTAGAATCAACTTCATCCGGATATCTCCTTTTGTTCCGCACACAAGCGCCTTACTCGAGGAAGCCCTTGTAATGGCGCATCATCATCTGGCTCTCGATCTGCTGGGTGGTCTCCAGCGCCACGCCCACCACGATCATGATCGACGTCCCGCCGAGCGACAGGCCATAGATGCCCGTAAACTTGCCGAACAGGCTCGGGAACAGAGCGATCACTCCGAGGAACAGCGCCCCGATCAGCGTGACCTTCGACAGCACCCGCTTGATATAATCCGCCGTGGGTTTGCCCGGCCGATAGCCCGGGATCGCGCCCGAATTCTTACGGAGATTATTGGACATCTCCACCGGGTTATACTGGATGGTCACATAGAAGAACGCAAACGCGATGATGAGAACAAAATAGAGGATAATATACACCCAGTTATCCTGACGGAACAGCTGGATAAACCAGTTCTCCTCCCAGCCGAAGAAGCTGGCGAGGATCCCCGGCAGCGACACGATGGACACCGCCAGAATGATGGGCATCACGCCGGACATGTTGACCTTGATCGGCATGTAGGTGTTCTGCCCGCCGTACATCTTGCGGCCCACCACACGCTTCGCATACTGGATCGGAATCCGCCGCTCCGCGTTGCTCATGAACACGATAAACCCGATCATCGCGAGGAACAGTACCAGCACGATCGGCACCAGGACAATATACTTCGCGCCGCCCTGGTCGATGTTCTGGATGCCGCCCTCATAGAACAGCTGCCACAAATAGCGCAGGCCCTCCGGCAGTCGCGAGATGATACCCGCGAACAGCAGGATCGAGATACCGTTGCCGATCCCCTTGTCGTTGATCTGCTCGCCGAGCCACATCATCAAAGCCGACCCCGCTGTGAAGCAGAGCACGATGACGATCGCGGCGAACACGGCGGCAAAGCCAGACTGCGCGCTGTCCGTCAGCGCACCGTACTTGTTACGCACCATGAAATAGTACGCCACACCGAGTAGCAATCCCAGCACCACCGTCACGTACCGGGTGATCTGACCGAGCTTTTTGCGCCCCGCCTCGCCGTCCTTGGACATACGCTCCAGGGCCGGGATCGCCACGGTCAGCAGCTGGATGATAATGCTCGCATTGATGTACGGCGTGATCGACAGCGCGAAGATACTCGCATCCGAAAAGCCGCCGCCGGACATCAGCGTCAGGTAATCCATAAATCCGCCGGACGCGTTCGAGGTCGCCTCGGTCAGCGCCGCCACGTCGACAAACGGCACCGAGATGGCCGACCCGATCCGGAAGATCAGGATGATAAACAGGGTGTACAGGATCTTTTTGCGAAGGTCGACAATCTGCCATGCGTTGCGCAGCGTGTGAAACATGTCAGACCACCTCCGCCTTTCCGCCGGCACTCTCAATCTTGGCCTTGGCGGATTCCGAGAATGCCGCCGCCTGTACGGTGAGCTTCTTTGTCAGTTCGCCGTTGCCCAGAATCTTGATGCCGTCGCAGGCCTTTTTCACAATCCCCTTGTCGCGCAGCGCCTGCGGATCAACAGTCGCGCCGTTGTCAAACACTTCCAACGCGCTCACGTTGATCGCGACAATCTCCTTGGCAAAAATATTGTTAAAGCCGCGTTTCGGCACGCGCCGCTGGAGCGGCATCTGGCCGCCTTCAAAGCCGGGGCGCATGCCGTGGCCCGCACGGGCTTTCTGGCCCTTGTGACCCTTGCCCGCGGTCTTCCCCTGGCCGGAGCCGTGGCCTCTGCCAATCCTCTTGACCTCCTTCACCGAACCGGGGGCCGGAGAGAGTTCATGCAGTTTCATATCTTTCGCACCTCCTTAAGCTCAGTTTGCTCACGCCTGTGTAACCTCGATGAGGTGGATGATCTTTGCCACCTTGCCCTGCGTGGCGGCGTTGTCAGGCTGGCTGACAGTGTCACCGATTTTGCGAAGCCCCAGGGAATTGGCCGTGGCGATCTGATCCTTATGGGAACCGATCAGGCTGCGGACCAGTTTGATGCGCAGGGCGTTCGTCTTTGCAGTTTTCGCCATATTCACTCAACCCTTTCTGCAGTCAATGGACTCACGTGCGGCCAGTCTGCCGGCAAGCAGCCACCCACCGCACGCCGACCGGCACTCTCGCCGACCGGGCCCGGTTCCATCAGCCTACGATCTCCTTGGCTGCCTTCCCGCGCGTCTGCGCCGCCTCTTCCGCGGTGCGCAGCCGTTTCAGGCCGTCCATCGTCGCGCTGACCACGTTGCAGGGGTTGTTGGAACGCAGGGCCTTGGTACGGATATCCTTGATGCCGGCAGCCTCTACCACCGCACGCACCGCACCGCCGGCGATTACACCGGTACCGGGGGCAGCGGGTTTGAGCAGCACTTCGCCGGCGCCAAATTTTCCGATGATTTCATGCGGGATGGTCGATCCCTTGAGCGAGATTTTCACGAGGTGCTTTTTCGCGTCTTCGATGCCCTTGCGAATGGCATCCGGCACTTCGCTCGCTTTCCCGAGGCCAAAGCCCACGGTGCCGTTGCCATCGCCAACCACCATCAGCGCGGAGAATTTCATGATCCGGCCGCCCTTGACGGTCTTGCTGACACGGTTGATGGCGACCAAACGCTCTTTCAGTTCGGGTGTGGTTGCGTCAGTTCTGTCCAAAGTCGATTCCTCCCTTTCCTTAGAACTTGAGGCCGCCCTCACGGGCGCCTTCGGCCAGCTCCTTGACGCGGCCGTGGTATACATAGCCACCACGGTCGAACACCACTTCGGTGATGCCCTTCCCAGCAGCGCGTTCTGCAATCAGCTTGCCAACCTTCTTCGCGGCTTCCTTGTTGCCGCCGTACATGCCGAAGTCCTTCTCCACGCTGGAAGCCGCGCACAGCGTCTTCCCGGCCACATCGTCAATGATCTGCGCATAGATGTGGTTGGAGGAGCGGAACACGTTCAGACGCGGACGCTCGGCGGTGCCGGAAATCTTGCCGCGCACGCGCACATGGCGGTGCAGACGGGCTTTATTGCTGTCCTGCTTGCTAACCATATCGCTTCACTCCTCCTTTACTTACCCTTGGCGCCGGTCTTGCCTTCCTTGCGGCGGATGACCTCGTCCACATATTTGATGCCCTTGCCCTTATACGGCTCGGGCGGGCGCTTGCCGCGCACTTCCGCGGCAAACTGACCGACGAGCTGCTTGTCGATGCCACTGATGACCACCTTGTTCGGGGTGGGGACATCGATCGTGATGCCGTCGATCTCGTCGACCGTGACCTGATGGCTGAACCCGAGGTTCATCACCAGCTGTTTCCCCTGCTTCTGCGCACGGTAGCCGACGCCGTTGATTTCGAGCTCCTTGGAATACCCCTTGGAGACGCCCTCCACCATGTTGTTCACGAGCGTTCGGGTCAGGCCGTGCAGCGCACAGTTCTGCTTTTCATCGTTCGGGCGGGTCACATGGACCTCGTTCCCCTCGACCGAGATGGTCATGTTCGGGTGCATGCTCTGGGTCAGGGTGCCCTTCGGCCCCTTCGCGGTGACCACCGAGCCGTCCACCTTGACTTCCACGCCGGCAGGAAGGACAATCGGTTTGCGTCCAATTCTAGACATACTTCATAGCCCCCCTTACCACACAAACGCCAGGACTTCGCCGCCCACGTTCTCTTTGCGCGCCTTTTTGTCCGTCATGACGCCCTTTGAGGTGGAAACAATGGCGGTGCCGATGCCCTTCATGACCTTCGGCATGTCCTCGCTGCTGGAATAGATGCGCAACCCGGGCTTCGAGACGCGCCGCAGCCCCAGAATGACCGGAGACCGGGAGGCCCCCTGGTATTTCAGGGTGATGCGGATGATGCCCTGCTTGCCATCCTCGATCACTGTAAAGCTCTTGACGTATCCCTCGTCCACCAGAATCTGGGCAATAGCCTTCTTCATGTTGGAAGCGGGGACGTCCACCGTATCATGCTTCGCGGAACTGGCATTGCGAATTCTCGTCAGCATGTCGGCGATGGTATCGGTGATTTGCATTCCGTCATCCTCCTTTAGCTATTGCTTACCAGCTGGCTTTCTTCACGCCGGGGATCTGGCCCTTGTACGCCAGCTCCCTAAAACAGATGCGGCAGATGCCGTACCGGCGCAGGTACGCGTGCGGACGCCCGCAGATCTTGCAGCGGTTGTACGCGCGGGTCGAGTACTTCGCCGGACGCTGCTGTTTGATTTTCATAGATGTTTTGGCCACGACGTTTCCTCCTTATCTCGCGAACGGAGCGCCCATCAGGGTGAGCAGCTCGCGCGCTTCTTCGTCCGTCTTCGCGGTGGTGACAAAGCAGATATCCATACCGCGCACCGCGTCCACTTTATCATAGCTGATCTCCGGGAAGATCAGCTGCTCCTTGAGGCCCATGCTGTAGTTGCCGCGACCGTCAAAGGAGTTCGGGTTGATCCCGCGGAAGTCGCGCACACGGGGCAGCGCCACATTGAACAGCCGGTCGAGGAACTCGTACATCCGGTCCCCGCGCAGCGTCACTTTCGCGCCGTTGTTCATGCCCTCGCGCAGCTTGAAGTTTGCCACCGACTTGCGCGCCTTGCAGATCACCGGACGCTGGCCCGTGATCGCGGACAGATCGGCGATCACCGCGTCGATGACCTTCGCGTTCTCCCGCGCCTCGCCGCAGCCGACGTTGACAACGATCTTGTCGAGCTTCGGGATCTGCATCACGCTCTTATAGCCAAACTTCTTCAGCAGGGCGGGCGCAACTTCTTGTTTGTAGTACACTTTCATTCTGGCCATGCGCTTCACCCTCCTTAAAATGTCTTGCCGCATTTGGGATTTTTGCAAACGCGGACTTTCTGTCTCTCATCGTCCACCGTATAGCCGACGCGGGTGGGCTTGTTGCAGTGCGGGCAGACAACCTGCACCTTGGACGCATAGATCGCACCCTCCGCCTTGATGATCCCGCCCGGATCGCCCATCTTGCGGGGCTTCACGTGTTTGGTGACCACATGGCAGCCTTCGACGATGACCTTGCCCTCTTTGGGGCTGACCTCGAGCACCTTGCCCTTCTTCCCGCGGTCGTTGCCGCTGAGAATGACCACGGTGTCGTTCTTCTTTACATGCATCTTTTTCATGACGACACCTCCTGTCACAGCACTTCGGGGGCGAGGCTCAGGATCTTCAGATAATCCTTGTCTCTGAGCTCACGCGCCACCGGCCCGAAAATGCGGGTGCCACGCGGGTTTTTATCGTCCCGGATGATGACCGCCGCATTCTCGTCAAAACGGATGTAGGTGCCGTCCGCGCGGCGCACGCCCTTGGACGTGCGGACGATGACGGCCTTGACGACTTCTCCTTTTTTCACAACGCCGCCGGGTGCTGCTTTTTTAACAGAAGCCACCACGACGTCGCCAATATTGGCATACCTCCGGCCGGAACCGCCCAGCACGCGAATCGCCATCAGCTCTTTCGCGCCGGTGTTGTCGGCCACCTTGAGGTAGGACTGTTGTTGGATCATCCGATGTTCCTCCTTTCAGTTGAACCGACTTACTTCGCCTTTTCGATGATGGCGGACACGCGCCAGCGCTTGTCTTTGGACAGCGGGCGGGTCTCGGTGATCTCCACGCGGTCGCCGATCCCACAGGCGTTCTGCTCGTCGTGCGCCTTCACGCGGATGGTACGCTTCACGATCTTCTTATATAACGGATGGCGGACGTTGTCGGCGATGGCGACCACGACGGTCTTGTCCATCTTGTCGCTGACAACCAACCCGGTTCTCGTTTTTCTCAGGTTCCGATCACTCATGATTGACTCCTCCTTCCGTTACGCCTGCGCGCTCTGCTTGAGCTCTTTTTCCCGCATGATCGTCTTGACGATCGCGATTTCCTTCTTCACGGCCTTCAGGCGCATCGGATTGTCGAGCTGGTTGATGGCATGCTGGAACCGCAGGTTGAACAGTTCTTCCTTGAGATCCTTCAGCCGGTTCTCGAGCTCGGCCTCGTTCAGCTCTCTGATCTTCGCAATGTCGTTTTTCTTCATGCCAGCTCACCATCCGTTCCCTTGCGGACAAACTTGCACTTGACGGGCAGCTTGTTCGCGGCAAGTCTCATGGCCTCCCGGGCGGTCTCCTCCGACACGCCGGCGATTTCAAACATCACACGGCCGGGTTTGACAACCGCCACCCAGAATTCGGGGGAGCCTTTACCGGAACCCATGCGGGTCTCAGCCGGCTTTTTGGTCACCGGCTTATCCGGGAAAATCTTGATCCACACCTGGCCGCCACGCTTGATGTACCGCGTCATGGCGACACGGGCGGCCTCGATCTGGTTGCTCTTGATCCACGCCGGCTCCAGCGTCTGCAGGCCATACTCGCCGTAAGTGACGGTATTGCCACGGGTCGCTTTGCCGGTCATCCGCCCGCGCTGCACGCGGCGGTACTTGACTCTCTTGGGCAGTAGCATTACTTGCGGCCTCCTTCCCGACGGGGTTTGGCGGCTCCGGCCAGCACTTCCCCGCGATACAGCCAAACCTTTACGCCGATCCGGCCATACGTGGTGTGCGCTTCCGCGAAGCCATAGTCGATGTCCGCACGCAGGGTCTGCAGCGGAATCGTCCCCTCGTGATATTGCTCGGTACGCGCGATTTCCGCGCCGCCCAGGCGGCCGGAGACCTGCGTTTTAATCCCTTTTGCACCCAGTTTCATCGCACGGCCGATCGCCTGCTTCATCGCGCGGCGGAAGGAGGTGCGCTTCTCGAGCTGAGCGGCGATATTCTCTGCCACCAGCTGGGCGTTGACGTCCGGATTGCGGACTTCCACGATGTTGACCAGCGTGGGTTTGCCGAGCATCTTCTCGCAGGTCTGGCGGAGCTTTTCAATCTCCGCGCCGCCCTTGCCGATGACGATGCCGGGCTTCGCACAATGGATATGCACGCGCACGCGTGTCGCGTCCCGCTCGATGACAATCTTGGCCACACCGGCCGCATACAGCGTCTTTTTCAGGTATTTGCGAAGCTTATAGTCAGAGACCAGCGTGTCGCCGAACTCGTTGTCCTTGACGAACCAGCGGGAATCCCAATCCTTGATGACGCCGACGCGCAGGCCGTGCGGATTAACCTTTTGTCCCATACTGTACCTCCTCCTCGCTTATTCCTGTTCCTTGAGAACCAGGGAGATGTGCGACGTTCTCTTGTTGATGCGGAATGCGCGTCCCTGCGCTCTCGGACGGATGCGCTTGAGGGTGGGTCCGGGGGATACCGAGCATTCAGCGACATACAGCTCGTTCTTATCCATGTTGAAATTGTTCTCCGCATTGGCAACCGCCGATTTCAGCAGCTTCTCAATGGGTTCGCATGCGGATTTGCTCGTGTGTTTCACAATCGCCATGGCAACGTCAACCGGCTTGTTGCGGATGAGGTCGAGAACGATCTTCACTTTGCGAGGGGAAATCCGGACATACGTGGCTTGTGCCTTCGCTTCCATGACAGTTTCTCTCCTTTCCGCTTACTTCGAGCTCTTGGAGCCGGTGTGACCCCTAAAAGTCCGGGTGGGGGCGAACTCGCCCAGCTTGTGGCCGACCATGTCCTCCGTGATATACACCGGGACATGTTTGCGTCCGTCGTGCACGGCAATCGTGTGTCCCACAAAATCCGGGAAGATGGTCGAAGCGCGGCTCCAGGTCTTGAGGATGCGCTTCTCGCCGGCCGCGTTCATCTCCTGAACACGCTTGAGCAACACGGGTTGTACGAAAGGTCCTTTCTTGACACTGCGTCCCATACTCTACACTCCTTTCGCTTACTTGCCGTTACGACGCTTGACAATAAACTTGTCAGAACGGTTTTTCTTCTTGCGGGTCTTATACCCCAAAGCGGGTTTGCCCCACGGGGTGACCGGGCCGGGACGGCCGATCGGGGATTTGCCCTCGCCGCCGCCGTGCGGGTGGTCGCAGGGGTTCATGACCGAACCGCGCACCTGCGGGCGCCAGCCCATGTGGCGCTTGCGCCCGGCCTTGCCGAGCTTGACATTCGCATAGTCGATGTTGCCGACCTGCCCGATCGTCGCCATGCAGTTGAGCGGCACATACCGCATCTCGCTGGAGGGCAGGCGGATGAGCGCGAGGTTGTTCTCCTTGCTCATCAGCTGCGCCATGACGCCGGCACTGCGCGCGAGCTGCGCGCCCTTGCCCGGGTACAACTCCACATTGTGGATAAAGGTACCCGTCGGGATGGCGGACAGCGGCAGGGCGTTGCCCGGCTTGATGTCCGCGCTCTCGCCCGCGGTGATGGTGTCGCCCACCTGCAGTCCCTGCGGCGCGATGATGTAGCGCTTCTCGCCATCCTCATACTGCACGAGCGCGATGTGCGCGCTGCGGTTCGGGTCATACTCGAGGGTCAGCACGGTCGCCGCCATGTCCCGCTTGTTGCGCTTGAAATCGATGATGCGGTATTTCTGGCGGTTGCCGCCGCCGCGGTGGCGGACGGTGATCCGGCCATAGCTGTTGCGGCCGGCATTCTTCTTTTTCGGCGCCAGGAGGCTCTTCTCCGGCGCGACCTTCGACAGCCCGCTGAAATCGAGCGTCGAGGCATTCCGGCGGCCGGGGGTCGTCGGTTTATAATTGATAACAGGCACTTGTGTTCACTCTCCTATTCTTGGCTTTGCGGGGCATGCCCACCCCATACACTGCCATGGATCGCCGGCACGCTTTAGAACATGCCGTCAAAGAACTCAATGGTCTTCGAATCCGGGGTCAGGGTGACGACCGCCTTTTTCCAGTCGGAGGTATACCCTTCAAACCGGCCGTAGCGGCGCTTGTGACCCTTCATGCTGATGGTGTTCACCTTTGCGACTCTCACGCCGAAAATCTCCTCGACCGCCTTGCCGATCTCGATCTTGTTCGCGCCCTTCGCCACTCTAAAGGTGTATTTCTTCTGCTGCAGCGCGGCCACAGCCTTTTCCGTCACCACCGGAGCGAGGATAATATCACGAGCATTCATTAGGCATAGACCTCCTCAATCTGCTGGACGGCGTCCTTCACCACGATAAACGTATCGCTGTTCAGGATATCATACACGTTCAGCGTATTTACGAGGGCGGTTTTCACGCCCGGGATATTGCGGGCGGACAGGATGACCTTTTCATCCTTCGCCGGCAGCACCAGCAGGATCTTCTTGCCGGTGTCCAGCGCATTGAAAACCCCGACCATCGTCTTGGTCTTGATCTCGTCCAGCTGCAACGAGTCAAGCACCAGCATATCGCCCGAGAGCACCTTCGAGGAGAGCGCGGACTTCATGCCGAGCCGGCGCACCTTCTTCTGAATCGTATAGGAATAGTCGCGCGGCTTCGGTGCGAACACGATCCCGCCGTGCGTCCACTGGGGCGCGCGGGTCGAGCCCTGGCGGGCGCGGCCGGTGCCCTTCTGGCGCCACGGCTTCTTGCCGCCGCCGCGGACTTCGGCGCGGGTGAGAGCGGACTGGGTGCCCTGCCGCTGGTTGGCCAGATAATTGACGACCATGGTGTGCATGACGGCGGTGTTGGGCTGGATCCCGAAAACGGACTCCGCCAGCTCCATGCTGCCGGTCTGCTTGCCGGTCATATCATACGTCGATACTGTAGGCATTTGAGTTCCTCCTTCCCTTACGCCTTCACGCTGTCGGAGAGCAGCACGATCCCGTTTTTCGGACCGGGAACCGCGCCGCGCACCGCGATGAGGTTGTTCTCCGCATCGATCTTCACCACATCCAGGTTCTGCACCGTGACACGCTCGGCACCCAGGTGACCGGCTGCCTTCATGCCTTTGAACACGCGGGACGGCGTGGAGCACGCGCCGAGCGAGCCGGCATGACGCGCGACCGGGCCGGTGCCGTGGCTCTCCTTCAGGCGGGCGTGGTTCCAGCGCTTGATCGCACCGGCATAGCCCTTGCCCTTGCTGGTGCCCACGACATCCACCCTGTCGCCCACCGCGAACGCATCCGCCTTCACGATGTCCCCGACATTGTACTGGTCGCAGTTGTCAAAGCGGAACTCGCGCAGCGCCTTCTTGGGAGCCACATCCGCCTTGTCGAAGTGCCCTTTCAGGGGCTTGTTCACGTGTTTGGTGGTCACGTCGCCGAATCCGAACTGCACGGCGGCGTAGCCGTCATTTTCGACGGTCTTTTTCTGCACAACGACGCACGGGCCGGCCTCGATGACCGTGACCGGAACGACGTTGCCCTTTTCGTCGAAGATCTGCGTCATGCCGATCTTCTTGCCGATGATGCCTTTTTGCATGGTCTATACCTCCTTGGTTATTGGTTGGCCCCCGCCGCTTGGCGCCGCGGGCGTCAACATGACCTCGTCAGCAGAAATCCGCAGGCCGGTTTACAGCTTGATCTCGATTTCCACGCCGACGGGGAGCTCCAGGCCCATCAGGGCCTCGACGGTCTTGTTGGACGGACGCAGGATGTCGATCAGACGCTTGTGCGTCCGGGTCTCAAACTGCTCGCGGGAATCCTTGTACTTGTGCACCGCGCGCAGGATGGTGACGACCTCCTTCTCGGTCGGCAGCGGGACAGGACCCGAAACCCGGGCGCCGGTACGGCGCGCGGTCTCCACGATCTTCTCAGCCGCCTGATCCACCAACTGGTGGTCGTACCCCTTGATACGAATACGGATTTTCTCTTTGACTGCCACTGAAAAACGCCTCCTTTAATTCTGTTTGGGCGTGTTCGCCAAAACTATCCACCCCGCCGGGTGTTCCGCGCCTCTCCCTAAAAAAACCGGAAACTTGTCTGTTTTTTCAAGTGCCCGGCACGCGTTTTGGCTCCCCGGCACACGCCTTTGCCCTTCCCCGCCGCATCACGCAGGCGCGGACAACCCTTGGACAGAGCACGGTGCAGGTGTTTTTTGTCGCCCGGTTTCAAATCGGACATACTCCACGGAAAAACCGGCCAAACGGCCGCAACCTCCCGCTTCAACGCATATCGTGCAGTCCCGTTTGCTGGCAAAAATAGGCATAAAAACCCCTTTTCCCAGAAACGTGCTTTATTAGTTTACACGCATCCCGTCAAAAAGTCAAGCGCTTTTTTTCAAAAAATCCTTTGTTTTTGCGGGTTTTGCGCTGCCGGCCAGCACATCGGACCCGCGCAGGATCGACCCATGGGAGAGGTCGTCCCATTTTTCTGTTTTTTGACCTATATATAGTAGCATATAGTAGCCCACGCCTTTTCCTCTGACCGACGGCTCCTGTGTTCTCTGGTAAGTGCGGCACATTTCTGCTATACTAGGGAAGAACCGTCGACCGTGAAGGAGGGCGATCCCATGAAGCGTCTATGTCTGCTCTATCTGTGCCTGTGCGTCCTGCTGTGCGGATGCGCGACGGACACACCGGTTTCCCCGGAAGAAAATGGCCCCGCGGCCTCCGCCGGGGACACGGGGACAGCTCCCGGTTCCCCCTCTTCTACCGCACCCTCGGGTATGGACGGTGCTTTTGTGCTGTCCTTTATCCATATCGGGAAAGCGGACAGCTTCCTGCTGACGCTGCCGGACGGCGGCCATTACCTGCTGGACACTGGCAAAGCCTCGGATTTTGGGCTGATCGCCCGTCTTCTGGAGAGCCGCGGGATTGAGACGCTCGACGGGATTTTCCTCTCCCATGGACACAAGGACCATGCCGGCAGTCTGGAAAAGCTGGTCACACTCTATCCCACTGCCGTTCTCTATCTCTCCGCCCTCGACACCGTCACGTATCAGGCCATCGACGCACGCGGCATTGCGGCAGCACACGGTGTGCGGGTGGAAGAACTCGCGGCGGGCGACCGGCTGTCGCTCGGCGGCGGCCCGGATCCACTGCAAATCGACGTGCTGGCCCCGCTGTCCCTCGATCCGGACAAGGAGAATAACAATTCCCTGGTCCTGCGCCTGACCTATGGCGACACGGTCTTTCTGATGATGGGCGACGCGGAGAAAGCGGTGGAAAAAGACCTGTTGCAAGCTGGCATACCGCTGCAGGCAGATGTGCTGAAACTCGGCCATCACGGTAAAGACGACGCCACCACAGAGGAGTTTCTGGCACAGGTGCAGCCCACGTATGCTCTTATCACCGGAAATGCCCAGGACGATCCGGACACCGTGAACGCGGAGATTGCGGACCGGCTCGCCGCCTACCGTGTGCAGCCGTATTACTCTGACGGAACCTGGTTATCTCTGGACTTTGTTACAGATGGTCATACACTGTCCGTCCAGCCGTATGAACCCTAAGAAGGAAAGGGAGTGCGTGTGACAGGGAACGTGTAGCAGGGAAGGGAAAGCGGGGCCCCGTTGCTGGGTGCCGTAATTTCCGTTCCGGCAGGGCACAGGGGCGG